>JBIOFK010000009.1:0-31616 GCA_044447065.1 Actinomycetales bacterium
CGTCGAGCCCGCGTTCGACGAGGAGCTGTACACCGCCGGCGTCGGCGGCACCGACTACGAGGCACCGGTGATCCGGCTCGGCTACTCCTCCTTCCTGACCCCGCCGCGCGTCTACGACTATGTGCTTCCCGCGGAGGGCCGCAGTGCCGCGCTGCTCCTGCGTAAGGAAACCCCCGTCCTGGGCGGGTACACCCCCGCGGACTACGTGGCGGAACGCGAATGGGCGGACGCCGCCGACGGCACGCGGATCCCGCTGTCGGTGATCCGCCGCGCCGACCTGGCCAGGGACGGCTCGCACGCCGGCCTGGTCTACGGCTACGGCTCCTACGAGGTCAGCATGGACCCCGGCTTCGCCGTGCCGCGGCTTTCCCTGCTGGACCGCGGCATCGTCTTCGTCATCGCGCACATCCGAGGCGGCGGCGAACTGGGCCGGCCCTGGTACGAGAACGGCAAGAAACTCGCGAAGAAGAACACCTTCACTGACTTCGTGGACGCCACCGACTGGCTCGCCGGCTCCGGCTGGGCGGATCCGCGGCGGATCGGCGCGATGGGCGGTTCGGCCGGCGGCCTCCTGATCGGCGCGGCCCTGAACCTTGCGCCGGAAAAGTACGCGGCCGCGGTCGCCCAGGTCCCCTTCGTGGATGCGTTGACCACCATCCTGGACCCGGAGCTGCCGCTGTCCGCGCTGGAGTGGGAGGAGTGGGGCAACCCGATCACCGACCCGGAGGTCTACCGCTACATGAAGGAGTACACCCCGTACGAGAATGTCAGGGCGGTGGCGTATCCGAAGATCGCCGCCGTCACCAGTTTCAACGACACCCGGGTGCTCTACGTTGAGCCGGCCAAATGGGTGCAGGTGCTGCGCGCCACTGGCACCGGAAGCGAGCCGATTGTGCTCAAGATCGAGATGGACGGCGGCCACGGCGGCGCCTCCGGCCGCTATGAGGGCTGGAAGACGCGGGCCTGGGACTACGCGTTCCTGGCCGACGCCCTCGGCGCCACCGAAGTGCTCCCGCGAAGGTAGCGGTTCCGGTGGCGACGGGCTGCGGGACGGGTCCCGCGCCACAGAAACCGGCGGGCGCCGCAGAAACTGGTGTGCGCCGCGGAAACATCCGTGGCGCACGCCGGTTTCTATGGCGCAGAGCCGTTTCCGTGGCGCACAGTGGGCCGGTCAGGCCTCACGCGGCGGGACGCAGTACCGCGAAGATGGCCTCGCTGGTCCATTCGCCCTTGATGAAGGCGTTCTCCCGCAGCACGCCCTCGGGCACCATGCCCAGCCGGAGGCAGATCGCGGCGGAGGCGGTGTTGCGGGAATCCAGCCGGGCCTCCAGCCGCCGGAACCCCAGCCGGCCAAACGCCAGGTCCAGCACCGCCTGCGCCGCCTCTGTCGCGTAACCTTGGCCCCGGGCCGCCGGCGCCAAGGTCCAGCCGATCTCGCCCACCCGGCCCGGCTCAGCCCCGCTGCCCGGCTCAGCCCCGGTTTCCGGCCTGCCGCCGGAACCCCATTTGAGCGCGATCTCGCCCAGCAGGCCGGGCCGGTGCGCGTCCTCGATGGCGAAGCTTGCCCAGTCCCCTTCCTTCCCGAACGGCGCGTCCACATAGCGGGCGATCCGGGCCATGCTTTCGGTGTAGGTCCGCGGTGCGTTGAGCAGGTACGCCGCGGTTTCGGGCAGCCGCTGGTAGGCGTGGTACAGCGCCAGGTCATCGGCGGTGAAACGGCGCAGCAGCAGCCGCGGGGTGCGCAGCGGGTAAGGGATCACCGGCACCGCGGAGCCACTAGTCATCGCGGGCTCCCAACGTCGGCTCCTCCGACGACGGCGGCCGTTGCGTCCGCGATCGCCCGTTCCTCGTCGGTTGGCACCACCAGGACCGGGATCGCGGAGTCCGCCGCGCTGATCACCCGGGGCTCCTTCGAGCGGCGGCGGTTGGCACCGTCGTCGAGCAGCACGCCGAGGGCACCCAGCCGCCCGGCCACCAGGGCGCGGAACTGCCACGAGTTTTCGCCGATCCCGGCGGTGAACACCAGCGCCTGCGCCCCGCCGACCGCCACGTGGTACCCGCCGATGTACTTGGCCAGCCGGTAGGACGCCACGGCGAGCGCCGTCTTTGCCCGCGCGTCCCCGGCCCCGGCCGCCTCCACCACGGAGCGCATGTCATTGTTTCCCGCCAGCGCCTTGAGCCCGGAATCCCGGTTGAGCATCTCGTCGAGCTCGTTCGCGCCCATCCCCTGGCGGAGCATGAAAACCAGGATGGAGGCGTCCAGATCCCCGCTGCGGGTGCCCATCACCAGCCCCTCCAGCGGCGTGAACCCCATGGATGTGTCCACGCTGGCGCCCCCGGCGATGGCGGTCACGGAGGCGCCGTTCCCCAGGTGGGCGACGACGGCGTTGAAGTCCGGCACGGGGATGCCCAGCAGTCCCGCGGCCGCTCCGACGACGAACTCGTTCGAGGTGCCGTGGAAACCGTAGCGGCGGATTCCGTGCCGCCGGTACAGCTCGTCCGGCACCGCGTACCGCCAGGCGTGTTCGGGCAGGGTGCGGTGGAACGCCGTGTCGAAGACGGCCACCTGCGGAACCGACGGCCACAGCTTGTCCACAGCACGGATGCCCATCACGTTGGCCGGGTTGTGCAGCGGAGCCAGCGGATTGAGCCGTTCGATGGCCCGGGTGATCTCGTTGGTGATCAGGACGGGCGCGCTGAACCGCTCACCGCCGTGCACCACCCGGTGTCCGACGGCGTCGGGCTGGCCGCCGCCGAGTGTGCCGGCCACGGCCGACGCCACCGACTCCAGCGCGGCCTCGTGGTCGGCCGGTCCGCCGTGCCCGGCGTCGCCGATCCGCTCCACCACCCCCTCGGCCAGGACGGTGCCCCCGGCCGTGTCCCTGAGCTGGTACTTCAACGATGACGAGCCGGAATTGATGACGAGGACGCGCATTAGCTCTCCTGGATGTCGGGGCCGCCGGCCGGCGCGGTCACGGGGGTGGACTGCGCCTGGACGGCGGTGATCGCGACGGTGTTGACGATGTCCTCCACTGTGCAGCCGCGGGAGAGATCGTTGATGGGTTTGCGCAGGCCCTGCAGCACGGGCCCGACGGCGACCGCTCCGGAGGACTGCTGCACCGCCTTGTAGGTGTTGTTGCCGGTGTTCAGGTCGGGGAAAATGAACACGGTGGCCTGCCCCGCCACCGCCGAGGCGGGAAGTTTGGAGGCCGCGATCGAGGCGTCCACCGCGGCGTCGTATTGGATCGGCCCCTCCACGGGCAGGTCCGGTCGGGCCGCGCGGACCAATTCGGTAGCGCGGCGCACGGCGTCCACGGCGGACCCGGAGCCGGATCCCCCGGTCGAATACGACAGCATCGCCACCCGCGGCTCGACGCCGAACTGAGCGGCCGTCTGCGCGGAGGCGACGGCGATGTCCGCCAGCTGTTCCTCGTCCGGTTCGGGGTTGACGGCGCAGTCGCCGTACACCAGCACCCTGTCCGCGAGCAGCATCAGGAACACCGAGGAGACAATCCTGGCACCCTCCCGGGTCTTGACGAATTCCAGCGCCGGCCGGATGGTGTTCGCCGTCGTGTGCGCGGCGCCGGAGACCATACCGTCGACCTCGCCGAGCTGGACCATCATCGTGCCGAAATAGGAGGGCTCGACCATCACCTCCCGGGCCCGTTCCAGATCCACCCCCTTGTGCGCGCGCAGCCGCTGGTACTCGACGGCGAAGCGCTCGCGCAGCGCGGAGGTTGCCGGGTCCAGGATGCGGACCCCGGACAGATCGATGCCGTGGGCGGTGGCCAGCTCGCGGACGGCCGCTTCGTTCCCGAGCACCGTCAGGGCGCAGACGTCGCGGCGGTGCAGGATTTCCGCCGCACGCAGGATCCGCACGTCGCTGCCCTCCGGCAGCACAATGTGCTTGGGCTGGCTGCGGGCCCGCTCGATCAGTTCGTGCAGGAACCGCAGCGGGGTCATGGTCGACGGGCGCGGCAGGGTCAGCCGTTCCAGCAGTTCCTCCTCGTCCACGCTGCGCGCCCAGGTGCCGAGCGCCGCCGCCACCTTGCGGCGCTGGCCGGAGGCGATCTCGCTGCGGACGGCGCTGACTTCGCGGGCCGTGGAATAGGTGTCGGCGCCGTGCGCGAAAACCGGAAAGGGCGCATGGGCCAGCAGCGGCAGCACGTTCGGGTCCGGGGCCAGGCCGCCGGTGAGGATCATGCCGGAGGGAACGGGAAACTCCGGGGAAAACGCCGAGGCCAGGGTTGCGACCATCACGTCGGCCCTGTCTCCCGGCACGATGATCAGGTCCCCGCCGTCGAACGCGTGCAGGAAATTGCCCACGGTCATGGCAGCGACCTTGATGGCCTGCACATCGCGTTCCAGCTCGGAACTGCCGGCCAGTTGCTGCAGGCCCAGGGCGGCAGCCACCTCACCGACGGTGGGCCGGGAGATCTCCACTATCTCCGGTAGCACGTACACCGGCCGCCGGCTCAGCCCCGGACGCACCGCGGCCTGGATCCGCTCCACCGCGTCCGGGTCCGCCCGGTTGACCATCATCGCCAGCAGCGAACAGTTCTCCGCGGCCAGTTCCTTGCGGGCCACATCGACCGCGTCCGCGGCCTCCTTCGGACTCAGCCCGCCGGCGCCGACGACGGCCAGCACCGGCAGGCCCAGATTGTTCGCGAGCCGGGCGTTGAGATCGAACTCGACGGCGGCATCCTGGCCGGTCAGGTCCGTGCCCTCCACAATGACCACGTCGCAGTGCTTGGCAATGCCGCTGTAGATGGCCACGGCCTGCGCGTCGATCTCACCGCGCCGGCCGGCCGCCAGCAGCGCCCTGGCCTGCGCCCCGGTCAATCCGCCGCGGCATACGGCCGGATCCAGCTGGTAGCGGCGGCGCAGCATCAGCACCATCGGATCGGCCTCGGGATCGTCTCCGGCCACGACGGGGCGGAAAAACCCGATCCGGCCGGCGCGCCGGTGCAGCGCATCGGCCAGGCCCAGCGAGACCAGGGACTTGCCGGAACCTCGCGTTGTTGCACTGACGTAGACGCCACGGACCATCGACGGCCACCGCCTTCCAGGGGTTTACTCCATCCAAACAGATTTTCGCACCGGCCGCCGACACAATGCCGCTCCGGATTGACAGCCCGCCCCGGAAGGTATTACCTAATGAACATTCGGTAAGGAAAGTGAGGCTGGACAGATGGCCGCAGAACCCACCGGTCCGTCGCATCCCATGCTGGCCACGGACCTGGCCTCCGCTTGGCTGGGAATCGAGGCCGTGGCGGTGTCCGACGGCCATGCCACCATCCGGATGACGCTGCGCCCGGAGATGATGAACGGCTTCGGCGTCACGCACGGCGGCATGATTTTCGCCTTCGCCGATTCCGCCTTTGCCATGGCGTGCAATCCCGTGGACGGCAGCGGCGACACCATGACCGTCGCCGCCGGAGCGGACGTCAATTTCGTGCGCCCCAGCCGGGCCGGCCAGGTGCTCACCGCCGTCGCCGACAAGCGCGCGGGGATGGGGCGCAGCGGCCTGTACGACGTCCAGGTTTTCGCCGACGACGGCGGCCGGCCCGCGCTGATTGCCGAGTTCCGCGGCCGCTCCCGCACCGTCCCGGCCCTTCCCCGCACCGATTCCTAGAAAGGACGCCCCTTGGACGCCACCCTTGACGCCGCCGAACTCATGAGCCGCGACGAATTGGAGGCCCTGCAGCTGCGGCGCCTCAAGGATGCGGTCGCCTACGCCTACGAGCGGGTTCCGCTGTACACCCGGAAGTTCGATGCCGCCGGCGTGCACCCGTCCGACCTGCGCGAACTGGGCGACCTGGCCAGGTTTCCGTACACCACCAAAGAGGACCTGCGCGAGGAGTACCCGTTCGGAATGTTCGCCGTTCCGCAGTCCGAAGTCTCCCGGATCCACGCCAGCTCGGGCACCACCGGCCGGCCCACCGTCGTCGGCTACACCAGGAACGACCTTGATGTCTGGGCCTCGCTGGTGGCCCGCTCGCTCCGCGCCTCCGGCGTCCGGCCCGGGCACAAGGTCCATGTCGCCTATGGCTACGGCCTCTTCACCGGCGGCCTCGGGGCCCACTACGGCGCGGAAAAGCTGGGCTGCACCGTCATTCCGATGTCCGGCGGGCAGACGGAAAAACAGATCCAGCTGATCCAGGACTTCGCCCCCGACGTCATCATGTGCACCCCGACGTACCTGCTGACCATCATGGACGCCATGATCCACCGCGGCATCGACCCGCGCGGCACCTCGCTGAAGTTCGCGGTCTGCGGCGCGGAGCCGTGGAGCGAGGAGATGCGCCACGAGCTGGAGGCCGGGCTGGACCTGAAGGCCTGCGACATCTACGGCCTCTCCGAAGTGATGGGGCCGGGGGTGGCCGGTGAATGCGTGGAAACGCAGGACGGCAGCCACATCTGGGAGGACTACTTCCGCCCCGAAATCGTCGATCCGTTCGACCACACCCGCGTGCTCGGCGACGGCGAATCCGGCGAACTCGTTTTCACCACGCTGGCCAAGGAGGCGCTGCCGGTGATCCGGTACCGCACCAAGGACCTCAGCACCCTGCTGCCGGGCACCGGCCGGCCGTCGATGCGGCGGATGGGCCGGATCACCGGGCGCACCGATGACATGATCATCCTGCGCGGGGTGAACCTGTTTCCGACCCAGATCGAGGAGATCGCGCTGCGGATTCCGGCGTTGAGCCCGCACTTCCAGCTGCGGCTGACCCGCAGCGGCCGGATGGATGAGATGGCGGTCCTGATTGAACCGCGCGAGGGCACCACCGCGGAGCAGCGCACCGCCGCGGCGGCGGAGCTCAAACGCCAGATCAAGGTGCACGTCGGCTCCTCGGCGAGGATCGACGTCGTCGAGCCCGGCACGCTGGAACGCTCGAACGGGAAGCTGCGGCGGATCTATGACGAACGTCCCAAAGACTAGCGTGCCGCTGGAGCCGGCCGGCCCCGGCAGCCGTGGGAAAATTGGCGCCATGCCCTCCGCCGAAATCACCACCCGCCGCGGCCGCCCCGGCTACGACCAGCAGTCAGTGCTGCGCATCGCCGTGGATGTCTTCAACCGCCACGGCTACGAGGCCTCCTCGATGGGGCTGCTCGCCGACACCCTCGGCATCTCCAAGTCGGCCATTTACCACCATGTCCCGTCCAAGGAGGAACTGCTCCGGCTCGCGCTGGAGGAGGCCCTGGGCGCCCTGGAAGGCATCCTGGCGGAGGACGGCGCCACCGGCGGCCCCCCGGACGCGCGGCTGGAATTCGTGCTGCGGCGGACCGTGGGGGTGCTGACGGCGAAACTGCCGTTCGTGACCCTGCTGCTGCGGCTGCGGGGCAACACGGGCATGGAACGGACCGCGCTGGCCCGGCGCCGGGCGTTCGACCACCGCGTGGCCGAACTCGTTGCCGCGGCGCAGCAGGACGGCTCGCTGCGCACGGACATCGATCCGCGGACCATCACCCGGCTGCTCTTCGGCACCATCAACTCCATTGTGGAGTGGTACAAACCCGGCGGATCGCTCTCCCCGGACCGGCTCGCGGATGACCTGATCACCATGGCGTTCGGCGGCCTGCACCGCTGAGCCGCACCGGGCAGCGCGCCACTGCGGGGTCGCCGCGCCGGTCGCGGGACCGCGACCGGTGAGCAGCGGAAGGCGTGCGACGGCGGGGGCCGGGTCCGGGATGGGCATGCCCATCCGTCGGACTGCCCCATGGACAGGGTGGGATCATGCCCAGCGGTGGATGCCACCGACGGACATGCCCAACGGTGGATTCCGGACATACCCAGCGGCGGCAGCCACCGACGGACATGTCCGTCCACAGTCCCGCCGAGGAGCACGGTTTCGCTCCGCATCAGCCACACGTTCGCCGTGGCGCGCGGGGTTAATGGCGCGGAGCCAATAAGTCCGCACCCGCTCCGGCGGGCTACTGGCCGCCCGACACAGTAGCGAGGCTACTTGGCGACGAGGGTCAGGACGTCGTAGGCGGCCACAATCTCGTCGCGCTGGTTGTGCAGAATAGCGTCCCAGCGTACTTCGCCGTACTCGTCTGTTTCCCGCGGCGTGATCTGCTTGGCCGTCAGCGTCACCCTGAACGAATCCCCCGCCGCCAGCGGCGTGATGAACCGCAGGTTCTCCAGCCCGGAGTTGGCCAGCACGGGACCCGGCGCCGGATCGACGAACAGACCCGCCGCCCAGGAGATCAGCAGGTAGCCGTGCGCGACGATGCCCGGGAAGAACGGGTTGGCGGCCGCCGCGGCCTGGTCGGTGTGTGCGTAGAACGTATCGCCGCTGGTGTCAGCGAAGGCGGCGATGTCCGCCAGGCTGACCTCCCGCAGGCCGGAGGCGAAGGCGTCCCCGATCCGCAGCTCGGTGAGTGACTTGCGGAACGGATGCACATCGGAGAACGTCCGGTCTGCTCCGGTGTGCCAGACGCCGGTGACGGCGGTGAGCATGTTCGGTGATCCCTGCACGGCGGTGCGCTGCATGTGGTGGAACACCGAACGCATCCCGCCCAGCTCCTCGCCGCCGCCGGCCCGTCCCGGACCGCCGTGGACCAGGTGCGGAACCGGGGACCCGTGCCCTGTCGAGCTGCGCGCGTCCTCCCGGTTCAGGACCAGGACGCGGCCGTGATGGGCACCGATGCCCGTCACCAGCAGCCGGGCGGTCTCGGCGTCATTTGTGCAGACCGTCGCCACCAGCGACCCCGAGCCCAGCGCGGCCAGCCGCACGGCGTCGTCGAGGTCCGTGTAGCCGAGCACCGAGGACACGGGTCCGAACGCCTCCACGGAATGCACCGAGGGTGCGGAGGCGTCGGCCCAGTCCAGCAGCAGCGGGGACATGAATGCCCCGTCCGCGACGGTGCCCCGGGTTCCGTCGGCGCGGGTGACCGCCGGTGTGTCCAGCGAGCCGTACGCCAGCTCCCCGCCGGCGCCGAGCATCGCCTGCACGGCGGAGCGCACGTCGGCCAGCTGCTCCACCGAGGCCAGCGCCCCCATCGTGACGCCCTCGGCCCGGGGATCCCCGAGCACCACGCGCTGGGAAATCCGCGCACCGACGGCGGCAACGACGTCGCCCTTTAATTCCTGCGGGACAATGACGCGGCGGATGCTGGTGCATTTCTGCCCGGCCTTGACGGTCATTTCCGTCACGACGGACTTGACGAACGCATCGAACTCGGGCGTGCCGGGAACCGCGTCCGGGCCCAGGATGGCGGCGTTGAGCGAGTCGGTTTCGGAGGTGAACCGGACTCCCCCGAAGACCACGTTCGGGTGGCCCTTGAGCGATTTCGCGGTGCTGGCCGAACCGGTGAAGGCCACCAGGTCCCGGTAGTCGAGTTCGTCCAACAGCGTGCGCGCCGGGCCGGACACGAGCTGCAGGGAGCCGGCCGGAAGAATACCGGATTCCACCATCAGAGCGACCATTTCCGCGGCAAGGTAGCCAGTGGGCGTGGCGGGTTTGACGATGGTCGGCACTCCGGCGATGAAGGCAGGCGCGAACTTCTCCAGCATGCCCCAGACCGGGAAGTTGAACGCGTTGATCTGCACGGCCACGCCGGGGATGCGCGTGTAGATGTGCTCGCCGATGAACGAGCCGTCCTTGGACAGGACCTCGGCCGGGCCGTCCACCACCACCTGGGCGTTGGGCAGTTCGCGCCGGCCCTTGGATCCGAAGGTGAAGAGCACCCCGATGCCGCCGTCGATGTCCACCATGGAATCGATCCGGGTGGCGCCGCTGCGGGCGGAAATGGCGTAGAGCTCGTCGCGGCGGGCGTTGAGGAACTGGGCGAGTTCCTTGAGTTTGAGGGAGCGCTGGTGGAAGGTGAGTTCCCCCAGGCTGCGCTGGCCTGTGGTGCGGCCATGGCGGACGACGTCGGCCAGGTCCAGTCCGTCGGTACCCACCAGCGCCAGCAGCTCGCCGGTGCTGGCATCGCGGACCGGCACGGTGCCGCCGGACTCGGGCGTCCACCAGGCATCACGGATGTAACTGGGAACAGTCTTGACGTGCTGCGGGGTCTGCGTGGCTGTGGCCGTCATCGTTGACGTGTCCTTTCGGGCCGGCGGGATATACTGACCGTACGTTCAGTAATATGTCCAGAGTACATTAACGCCTGCCCGAGGAGAGCGATGAGCACCGAGATTCCGACGCCGTGGAAAATCGTCCTGGGCGAGCTCGATGTGAAAATGGGCGTGAAGATCCTCGAGGAATCAGCGGACCGGGTGGTGGCCACCATGCCCGTGGAGGGCAACCGCCAGTCCTTCGGCCTGCTGCACGGCGGAGCCTCGCTCGCCGTGGGCGAAGCGGTGGGCTCCTGGGCCGCCGTCATCCACGCCAGCAGCATGGGGAAGACGGCCGTGGGTGTGGATGTCTCCGCCACGCACCATAAGTCCGCACGCTCCGGCATCCTGACCATCACCGCTTCAGCCATCTCCCTGGGCCGCACGTTGGCCAGCCACGAGGTGCTGATCACCAACGCGGCCGGGGAGCGTCTGTGCACCATGCGGATCACGAACCTGGTCGTGGACCGGCCCGCCGGGCAGTAGCTTCCGCTGGCGGTGCCGGGCCCTCCACACGAGGGGTATTCCTCTTGGCCCGCGTTCGGAGTAACTTTCCCCCATGAAGAAGCCCCATGTGAAAATGCTTGCTGCCCGTACCGGAGCTGTCGCGGTACTCTCCCTTGGACTGGTCGCCGGTTTCGCGGTTGCGCCGGCCTCGGCGCAACCGGCCACCGTCACCTACACCGTCCTGGGTGACTCCTATTCCGCCGGTTCCGGCGGCGGCGGCGAATCCGGCCCGTGCCTGCAAAGTCCGCACGGTTACGGCAGCGATGTGGCCGCCGCCACGGGCGCGGCGCTGACGCTGCTTGCCTGCTACGGGGCGACCTCCGACGACGTCCGCACCATGCAGGTTCCGGCCATGCCCGCCGCCACGTCGCTGGTGACCCTGACCGTCGGCGGCAACGATGTGGGCTCCGGCGCGGTGTCGGCCGCCTGCCTGCCGGGGATCAGGGCACCCGGCTGCTCGGCCGCCGTCGCCGATTCCCTCTACCAGCTCACCCAGCTGCCCAAAAAGCTGGGCGCACTGATCAGAGCCATCAGGGCCAAGGCGCCGCGGGCCAGGATCATCCTGCTGGGCTATCCGCGCCTCTTCGAACCCGCGGCCATGACGGCGCTCGGCTATCCGGCGGACACGGTCAGCGCGGCCCGGACCATCAACGCGGCCACCGACCTGCTCAACGCCGTCGAGGGCATCACCGCCATCACGTCCGGAGCCCGCTTCGTCCCGGTGGCGGCCGCCTTCGCGGGGCACGGAATACCCTCCGCGGATCCGTGGCTGATCTCTCCGCTGGAGCCCAGCGCGTTTCCGTTCCACCCGAACGCTACCGGGTATCTGGACGGCTACGCGGCAACACTGGAGGCGGCCCTATAGGGGCGGCGTCCGATCCAGGCGGCCCTGCCGGCCAATCCAGCCCTGACGGGCGGCGGGCTCTGTAGAGCGGCGGGCCCTGCCGGCCGATCCAGCCCCGACGGGCGGCGGCCGGCTCCACCGGCGGACCCCGAGGCGTCGGGGGCCGGCGCGGCCGCCAGCCGGTTGGCGGCGGCCGTCACAGCGGCTTTTCGGCGCGGCCGCCAGCGGTTGGCGGCGGCCGTCAGTCAGCGGGTTGTCGACAGCCGGTGCGCCAGTCCGCTGCGCACCATCGGCCACTCGGAGGCGATGATCGAGAACACCACGGTGTCCCGCAGCGAGCCGTCGGCCATCCGCTGGTGCGCCCGCAGCACGCCGTCCTGCTTTGCGCCCAGGCGGGCAATGGCCTCGCGGGACTGGTGGTTGAGCCAGTGGGTCCGGAATTCGACGGCGGGGCAGCCGAGCGTTTCAAAGGCGTGCGTGAGCAGGAGCAGTTTCGAATCCGGGTTGGTCCCGGTGCCGTGCACGGAGGCCGCATTCCAGGTGGAT
This sequence comes from Actinomycetales bacterium, assembly GCA_044447065.1. GTDB lineage: Bacteria > Actinomycetota > Actinomycetes > Actinomycetales > Micrococcaceae > JBIOFK01. The sequence goes on from JBIOFK010000009.1 coordinate 11,964, forward strand.
CCGATCTCCACCCGGGGCAGCGCCGGATCGATGTTCATGTAGGTGGTCATGCCGATGATCCGGCCGGTGGCGTTCAGCCGCGTGGTGAACGGCAGCATGGACCCCTGCGCCTGCAGGTCCAGCCGCCGCCGGATTTCCGCCGCCATGGCCTCCGGCGTCGGAACCGCGGTGTACCAGAGGTTCCAGAGCTCCCCGTCGGAGGCCGCCGCGACCAGCCCGTCCTGGTGTTCCGCGGTGAGGGGCTCAAGGGTGACGAGGTATCCGCGCAGCGTGACAGGTTCCAGGGTGGCCATACTGAGCGATGCTACCGGAGCGCGAGCTTGGCGCGGACGGCCGCCAGCTCGGCCGCTGAAAGGCCGTGGTCCAGCAGGTAGTCCGCCACCTCAACACCTCCGGCGAACTGGGCGAGGGCCTCAAGGCGTTCCGCCAGCAGCGGGGCAAGTTCCGCCTCCGGATAGTAGCGTTCGTGCGGATGTGGCACGGGCGAGACCTTGTGCCAGGCGTTGATGCCGCGGACGGAGAGTTCGTAGGCGGTGCCGATCTCGGCCGGCCCGGCCCCCGCGAGCCGCAGCAGCATCGTGGAAATCAGTCCTGTCCGGTCCCGGCCCGCGGAGCAGTGCACCACCACCGGCCCCTCCGCGGCGGCAATCGCGCGGAATACCCCTGTCACGAGCTCCGGGAACAGCCGGAGGTTGTCCGCGTAGGAGCGCGGGTGGTTCAGGTAGGGCAGGCACAGCGCCTGGAACTGCGCGTTGTCCGGGTCCTCCGTGGGGCAATGCACGACGGCGAAGCGCGCCAAGGCCCGCGACGGCACCTGCGGGTCGGTTGGCCGGCGTGCGCGTTCCGACTCGTTGCGAAGGTCGATCACGGTGCGCACACCGGCGTCCCAGGCCTGCTGCCATCCGGTTTCGGTGACCCATTCGCTGCGGCCCATCCGGTAGATGCCGCCGGCCAGCCGCCGGGCATTCACCGCCCCGTCCCAGTCCACCGCGTCCGCCACGGCACCAGTCTACGATTGCTCGCCTTCCGCAGCCACCGCCGGGCCACCGCCGGTACCGCCGATCTTAGTCATTTCTTAGAGGCCGGCATCCACACTGGAGGTACCACGGGTATGCCGTGGCAGCGGGCGGTAGCGGGAGCGGATGATGGACGGAACAGCAGTAAACGCCCGGCGCGGCCGGTCATCGGTGGCCGGCGGCGTCCCCTGGTCCAAGGTTCCCCTGGTGAGCGCCTATTTCTGGATCACTAAGGTCCTCACCACCGGCATGGGGGAAACGGCGTCCGACTATATGGTCCGCGGCCCGGGTCCCGGTCCGGTCGCCGCCGTCATGCTGGGAGCGGCAGGGTTTACCGCGGCGCTCATCCTGCAGTTCTGCGTCCGCCGCTACGTGCCCTGGGTGTACTGGCTGGCAGTGACCATGGTCAGCATTTTCGGAACCATGGCAGCGGATGTGCTGCACGTCGGCCTCGGCGTCCCGTACGAGGTCTCCACCGCCTTCTTTGCGTTCGTCCTGGCCGCGCTCTTCATCACCTGGCGCATGGTCGAAAAGACCCTGTCGTTCCACAGCATCCACACCCCCCGCCGGGAAGCGTTCTACTGGGCAGCCGTCGTCACGACGTTCGCGCTGGGCACCGCGGTGGGCGACCTGACCGCTGTCACCCTGCACCTGGGCTATTTCGCCTCCGGCCTGGTGTTTGCCGCTGCCCTCGCCGTGCCGGCGCTGGCCTACAGGTTCCTGCGGCTCGGGGCCGTTCCGGCGTTTTGGATCGCCTACATTCTGACCCGGCCATTCGGCGCGTCGTTCGCGGATTGGATGGCCGTGTCCCCGGTGCGCGGCGGACTCAATTGGGGTGCCGGACCCGTCACCATTGTCCTCGCAGCGCTGATCGTCGGCTTCGTCGTCCTTCTCGCCCTATCCAGGCGGGACCGCGAACCGGTCCTGCCCGACCCCGACCCGGAGGCCTCATGACCCCCCAGCCCCTTTCCACGGCCCCCCGCGGGCTGTTTCGATCCACCGAACGATTCTTCCGCCTGCCCGAACCGCCGCTGTGGTGGCTGTGGGGGATCCTGCTGGCGATGGCGGTGCTGGCGCTGGGTCTGTGCACCAAGACGCTCCCCGGGCTGACCCGCGGCGAATTCGGCATCGACCAGGAACTGAGCCGGCATCATGAGGGACTGCTCACCGCCGTCGCCATGACCATCAACATCGTCTTCGCACCGGCCGTCGGAGTGGTCATCGTTGTGCTGATCGGCGCCTACCTGCTGATTCTGCGCCGCACTCCGGTGCGCGCCCTGGCGTTCATGGCCGTGGCCGCCATGGGCTGGCTGTCCGCCGAAGTCGTCAAGACCATCGTGGCCAGGCCCCGTCCGAATCAATCGCTGCTGTTCAATCCGCTGGCGCCCGAGACCGGATCCGGCAGTTTTCCCAGCGGTCACGTCAGCTTCGCCGTCGCACTGACCTTCGCCCTGGTGTTCCTGCTCCGGGGCACCCTGTGGGCCAAGGCCGCGGCTGTCTGCGGGACCATCGTCGCGGTGATCGTGGCCTGGTCGCGGGTCTACATCGGCGTCCACTATCCGACCGATGTGCTGGCCTCGTTCCTGGCAACCTCGGCCGCTGTCATCATCTTCGCCGGGCTGTGGAACCGGTACGCACCGGCTGTTCTCTACCGGCTGAGGATCTGCGAGCGCCCGGCGGCCGACGTCCCCGGACCCCATTCCTAGAAAGGACCGTCCATGCATGTCCTGAATTCCCTCTCCGCCGGCCTGCCGCCCATCTTTGATCCCGCCGCCCTGCTGGGTTCACTGGGCCCGGCCACGCTTGCCGTGGTCGCCGTCATGGTGTTTATCGAATCCGGCCTCCTGTTTCCCTTCCTTCCGGGAGACTCGCTGCTGTTCGCGGCAGGGCTGCTGCACCAGCAGCTTCACCTGGCTCTTCCCGTGCTAATCGGTGTGGTGACGATCGCCGCCATCGCCGGGGACCAGGCCGGCTACTTCATCGGACACCGGTTCGGCCGGCGCTGGTTCTCCGACGACGCCAAAATCCTCAAGACGGCCCATCTGTCCCGTGCCGAGGCGTTTTTCGCCCGCCGCGGAGGACCGGCCATCCTGCTGGCGCGCTTCGTTCCCGTCGTGCGGACGTATGCTCCGCTGGCCGCCGGGATCGCCCGCTACAACTACAAGGCCTTCACGCTGTGGAACATCGGCGGGGCCCTCGCCTGGGCCGTTTCGGTCACGCTGCTGGGAACCTGGCTGGGGCGGTACGCGATCATTTCCAAGAATATCGACGTGATCGCCGTGCTCATGGTGCTGCTCTCGATCATCCCCTGGGGCATCGAATACCTGCGGAGCCGCAAGGAGCGTTCCCGCGTACCGGCAGAATAGGAGCCATGAGCGCAACCGAGCTGCCCTCCCTGCTATTGGTCGAGGACGATCCCGTGCTGGGCCCGCTGATCGTCGCCCTGCTGGAGGACGAGTACCTGATAGAGCTGGCCGCCGACGGCCACAGGGGTCTGCATCTGGGGCTGACCCGCGGCTGGGATGTGATGGTCATTGACCGCGGGCTGCCCGGGCTGGACGGCCTGGACCTGGTGGCAGCGCTGCGCGGCAAGGGGATCGGCACCCCCATGCTGGTCCTGACCGCCCTGGCCGACACGGTGCACAAGGTCGAGGGGCTCGATGCGGGCGCCAACGACTACGTGACCAAGCCGTTTGACGCCGCGGAACTGCTCGCCCGGCTGCGGGCCCTGACCAGGACCTACGGGCAACCGGCAGGTACGGTGCCCGTGGGGAACTGGGACTTCGATCCGGCGTCCCGTTCGCTCCGGTCCCCGTATGGGGACCAGGTCTTCCTGACCGCCAAGGAAGCCGATCTGCTGGCCATGCTGGCCGGCGAACCGGAGCGGGTCTTCACCCGCGATGAGTTGCTGGCCGGGCTGTTCCACCCCACCGACCTCGCCGGCGTGATCGACACCTATGTCCATTATCTCCGCCGGAAAATTTCCAAATCCGTCGTCCGCACCGTGCATGGTGTCGGCTACCAGATCGGTGACCCCTCCTCATGAGCCTGAACCCTGACCGGTCAGCCCTGAAAACGGCTGCCCTGAAAGTCGGTGTCCGGATTGCGGTGGTGTGCGCCGTCATGGTCGTCGCGCTGACCCTGGCCGCCGCGCTGTTCCTGCTTCAGCAGGCCCGGCACCCGGATCCGGGCGGAACGGCAGGCGCCGTCAGGGTCTTCGTGGACTACAACGACGTGCTCAAAGCGATGATCTTGGCCGGGGCCGGCGGCATTGTGCTGGCCGGGGTGGCCGGCTGGCTCAGCGCCCGCAGCGCCATCAGGCCGTTGGCCGACGCCCTGGCCATGCAGCGGCGGTTCGTGCAGGACGCCAGCCATGAGCTGCGCACGCCGCTGACCATCCTCGACGCGCGGATCCAGCTGGCGCAGCGGCAGGTGCCGGACGGTTCGGAGCTGGCCGGGCTGTTGGACCAGGTCCGCCGGGACACGGGCGCCCTGACCGCCACGGTCGAGGAGCTGTTGCTGGCCGCCACCGCCGGCGCACCCGCACGGGCGGCGGAACCCGTCGACGCCGCCGGAGTTGCCGCATCCGCCGTCGCCGATCTGCGGCAGACAGCCACCGACCGCGGCGTTTCACTGAACTTCAGCGGCGCCGGCGAAGCGCGCACCCGGATCGCCGAAAACAGCCTGCGCCGGGCGGTGCTTGCCTTGTTGGACAACGCGCTGTCACACACCCCGGGCGGCGGCCAGGTCAGCGTGGCCACGGCACGGCAGGGCGCCAGGGTGGTCCTCACCGTCGCGGACACCGGGCCCGGGATTTCCGGCGTGGACCGGGAACGGATCTTTGAGCGTTTCGCCCGGTCCGCCACGCCCGCCAGCTCGGGGCAGCGCAGTTTCGGCATCGGCCTGGCGCTGGTGCGCGAGATCGCCGTCAACGCCGGCGGCACCGTCGAGGTAAGCGCAACCGGCCCGTCCGGGACCACGATGACGCTTTCCCTGCCGGCCGGCTGAGGGCGCCAGGCGCCAGTGGACAGGGCCCAGCCAGCCGGCCGGCCGCCCCGGAAACTCAGTCCCCGGTGGTCCAGTCGTAGAATCCCTTGCCGCTCTTGCGGCCCAGCTCCCCGCGCGCCACCTTGTCCCGCAGCAGCTGGGGCGGGGCAAACCGCTCCCCCAGCGTGGAGGCAAGGTATTCGGCGATGCCCAGGCGCACGTCCAGGCCGACGATGTCGGTGGTACGCAGGGGTCCCACCGGGTGCTTGTAGCCGAGTTCCATGGCGGCGTCGATGTCCGCGGCAGCCGCGACGCCCTCCTCCACCATCCGGATCGCCTCCAGGGCGATGGCCACCCCAAGCCTGGAGGAGGCGAAACCGGGGGCATCACGGACGACGACGGCGCGCTTGCCGAGCGCCTCGACCCAGCCGTTCGCCGCGGCCGCCAGCTCGGCCGAGGTCCCTGCGCCAAGGACGACTTCGACCAGGGCGGAGGCGGGGACCGGGTTGAAGAAGTGCAGCCCGCAGAAGCGTTCCGGACGGCGCAGCACGGCGGCCAGGTCCGTCACGGACAGCGACGAGGTGTTCGTGGCCAGCCACGCGTCGGGGGCCAGCTGTTCCTCGACGGCGGCCAGCGCCGCCGATTTCATGGCGAAGTCCTCCGGTACCGCCTCCACCACCAGGGCGCAGCCGCCGAAATCCGCATAGTCCGTGGACACCGCCAGGCGCGCTTCGAGCGCGTCCCGGGATTCCGCCGTCGTGCCCCGCTCGACGCTCTTGGCCAGCGCGCCGCCGACCCTCGCCCGGGCGGCGGCGGCAGCCCCGCCGTCGCGCTCCACCACGGTGATCGACGCGCCGGCGGTGAGGAAGGCGTGCGCAATGCCTGCCCCCATCCGGCCGCCGCCGAGGACGCCGACACGGCCGGGAACGCCAGGCACCGCTGTCATTTCTTCCTCTTTTCCAGAAAGGCTGTCATCCGGGCGAATTTGGCGGGTGATTCGAAGAGGACGGCCTGCGCATCCATGTCCGCCTGCGGGTGCAAAGGGTCCGGGACGTGGAACACGGCCTTGGAAAACTGCACGGCCAGCGGGTCCTGCTTGGCGATCCGGTCCGCGAGCGCCTCGGCCGCCGCCAGCAGCTCCTCAGCGGGGTGGAGTTCGGTGACCAGATGCAGGGCGAGCGCCTCATCGGCTGTCAGGACCCGGCCGGCCAGCAGGATTTCCTTGGCCACGGGCTCGCCCACGAGTTCACGCAGCCGCCAGCTGGCCCCGGCGGCCGCCATGATGCCCAGTCCGGTTTCCGGATTGCCGATCTTCAGCGCCGGCGTGCCGAGGCGGAAGTCCGCGGCGAAGGCCAGCTCCGCGCCGCCGCCGAGTGCATAGCCGTCCAGGGCCGCGATGACGGGCATCTTCAGGGCCGCGATGCGCATGAACAGCTTGATGTTGATGCCGGCCAGCGCATCCTCGCGGCGGCGTTCGCGCAGCTCCGCGATGTCCGCGCCGGAGGCGAACACGCCGTTGCTTCCGGCCAGGATCAGAATCTTCGGGGCCGCCTCCAGCGCGGCGCAGACCGCATGGAGCTCATCGACCATCTGCTGGTTGATGGCGTTCCGGGCCTCCGGCCGGTTCAGCCGCACCAGCACCCGGTCGGCCTGCTCGCTGACCAGCAGGGTCGAAAATCCGCTCACAGCGCCTCCACCAGCATGGCCGTTCCCTGGCCGACGCCCACGCACATGGTGGCTAGGCCGAGACCGGCGCCTTCGCGTTCCATCCGGCCGAGCAAGGTGACGGCGATCCGGGAGCCCGACGATCCGAGGGGATGGCCGAGGGCGATGGCGCCGCCGTCGCGGTTGACGGTGTCCGGGTCCAGGCCCAGCCGCCGGATGCAGGCCAGGGACTGGGTGGCGAACGCTTCGTTGAGCTCGACGGCGCCCAGCTCACCGATGGTCCGGCCGGTACGGGCAAGCAGCTTTTCGGTGGCGGGCACGGGCCCGAGCCCCATGATCTCGGGCGCGAGGCCGGCGGAGGCGCCGTCGACGATCCGCGCGCGGGGCGTGAGGCCGAAGCGGGCCAGGGCTGCCTCGCTCGCCACTATCACCGCGGAGGCGCCGTCGTTGAGCGAGGAGGCGTTGCCGGCGGTGACGACGCCGCCGGCCCTAACCACCGGACGCAGTTTCGCCAGGGCCTCAAGGGTCGTTTCCCGGCGCGGGCCCTCGTCCGTGTCCACCGCGCCCTTCTTTGTCTGCACCGCCACGATTTCGTCGGCAAAGCGTCCGGCATCGATGGCCGCCAGCGCCTTGCGGTGCGAGTCCAGCGCGAACGCGTCGGCATCCTCGCGGGTGATACCGTCCAGGAGGGCCACCTCCTCCGCCGTTTCCGGCATGGAGTATGTGGACTTATCCCGCGCCCGGAACTCCGGATTCGTGAAACGCCAGCCGATGGAGGTGTCCACGACCTCGCCGGGCCGGGCGAAGGCCTTCTCCGGTTTGGCCATCACCCAGGGCGCCCGGCTCATGGATTCCACCCCGCCGGCGATGACGACATCCGCGGCGCCGGACTTGATCATCTGGGACGCCATGATGATGGCCGACAGCCCGGAGGCGCAGAGCCGGTTGACGGTGATGCCCGGGATGCTGTCCGGCAGACCGGCCAGCAGGACCGCCATCCGGGCGACGTTACGGTTGTCCTCGCCGGCCTGGTTCGCGCAGCCCATGATCACTTCGTCGATGCCCGCAGGATCCATGCCGGAGCGTTCGACGGCGGTGCGGACCACCAGGGCCGCAAGGTCGTCGGGCCGGACCGAGGACAGCGCCCCGCCGTAACGGCCCACCGGAGTCCGGACGCCGCCTACCAAGAATGCCTCGGGCATGTGACCACCTTTGATACGGAATTGCACCCTGAATACAGCGGTAAATGTGAGGGTGGAAACGGTCCGGGGATTTACCGACCGTTCGTTCTATAAATATTCCATGCGACCCGCGTCCGGTCAACCGCCCGAACCCAACTGGGTCGCAGGTAATGCTGTGATGGGGCGCCCATAAGTGCATTACCTGCGACCCAGTTGGGCGTCCGGAGGACAGAAAGTGTCCTCCAATCCCTTTCCCTCCGGACCGCCTTCTCCTAGGCTCTGGTGCATGGCCTACTCCGTGCAGATCACCGTTGACAGCCAGGACCCCCACGCGCAGGCGGACTGGTGGGCCGAAACCCTGGGCTGGACGGTGGAGCCGAGCGATGAGGGGTTCATCCGCTCCATGATCGCTCAGGGGTACGCGACCGAGGCGGAAACCGCGGTGCACCGCGGGACCCTGGTCTGGAAGGACGGCGCCGCCATCTGCCCGGCCGACGAGCTGGAGACCAGGGACCGGCGCCGGATCCTGTTCCAGCTCGCCACCGAAGCCAAAACCGTCAAGAACCGGGTGCACTGGGATGTCCATCTCGCCGGCGACGACAAGGACGACGTCCGCGGCAGGCTGCAGGCGCGCGGGGCCGCGTTCCTCTGGGAGGCCAGCCAGGGCCCGCACAGCTGGTACACGATGGCGGATCCCGAGGGCAACGAATTCTGCATCTCCTAGGGTCCCAACTGGGTCGCAGCAGATGCACTCATGGGCGCTGGGAACCGCGTTAACTGCGACCCAGTTGGGCAAGTAAACTCACTGGGGTGAGTACAGCAGAGCTTCCCGCCCAGGTCTCGGACATTTTCGACCCGCAGCGGTGGCGGACCGTGGCCGGCTTCACGGACTTCGCGGACATCACCTACCACCGGGCGGTGGAGCGCGACGGCGGCGCGGCGCGGGACCTGCCGACCGTGCGGATCGCCTTCAACCGCCCCGAGGTGCGCAATGCCTTCCGGCCGGGCACGGTGGATGAGCTGTACCGGGCCCTGGACCACGCGCGGATGACGCCGGATGTCGCCACCGTGCTGCTGACCGGCAACGGCCCCTCGGCCAAGGACGGGGGCCATTCGTTCTGCTCCGGCGGGGATCAGCGCATCCGGGGCCGGGACGGCTACAAGTACGCCGAAGGGGACACCCAGGAGACCATCGACCCGGCCCGGGCGGGCCGGCTGCACATCCTGGAGGTCCAGCGGCTCATGCGCACGATGCCCAAGGTGGTCATCGCCGTCGTGAATGGCTGGGCTGCCGGCGGCGGCCACTCCCTGCACGTGGTGGCGGACCTGTCGATCGCCTCCCGCGAACACGGCAAATTCAAACAAACCGACGCCACGGTGGGCAGCTTCGACGCCGGCTACGGTTCGGCGCTGCTGGCGCGGCAGATCGGCCAGAAGTCCGCCCGCGAGATTTTCTTCCTGGCCCGTGAATATTCCGCTGACGACATGTATCGGATGGGGGCCGTCAACGCCGTCGTGGAGCACGCCCGCCTCGAAGACGTCGCCCTGGAATACGCCGCCGACATCGCCCGCCAGTCCCCGCAGGCCCTGCGGATGCTCAAGTTCGCCTTCAACCTCGCCGACGACGGCCTGGCCGGGCAGCAGGTCTTCGCCGGAGAGGCGACCCGGCTGGCCTATATGACGGACGAGGCGGTGGAGGGCAAGGAGGCCTTCCTGCAAAAGCGCGATCCGGACTGGTCCAGCTTTCCCTATTACTTCTAAGCCGAGGGCGCCCCATGAATATCGACCCGGCGCTGAAGGCCTTGGCCGCCGCCCTGGCGGGTGAGGGTCCTGCCGTCCAGCTGACCCCCGGCACCGTGCCGGGCTCGTCGCCCGCAGTGGGGCTGATCCGGCCCGCGGAGCTCGCCGCCGGCTACCCGGAGGGCCTCGGCGGGGACATCGCCGCCGTCGTCGCCACCTCCGGCTCGACCGGCACCCCCAAGCGCACCATGCTCAGCATCGATGCCCTGTCCGCGTCCTCGATGGGCACGGCGCTGGCCCTCGGCGGGGAGGGGCAGTGGCTGCTGGCCCTGCCGGTGAACTTCGTTGCGGGGCTGCAGGTGCTGGTCCGGTCCCTGTTCGCCGGCACCCGGCCATGGGTCATGGACAGCTCCGGCGGTTTCACGGCCGCCGCTTTCACCGCCGCCGCCGGGGAACTGACGGACCGCACGCGCTTCACCTCACTGGTGCCCACCCAGCTGGAACGCCTGCTCACGGATCCGGCGCCGCAGACGCTGGCCGTACTGCGGCGCTTCAACGCCATCCTGCTCGGCGGCGCCCGTGCCCGCCCGTCCCTGCTGGACGCCGCGCGCGCCGCGGGACTGACGGTGGTCACCACCTACGGCTCCAGTGAAACCTGCGGCGGCTGTGTGTACAACGGGGTCCCGCTGGAGGGCGTCCGGGCGGAGACCGCCGAGGGCCGCATCCGGCTGGGCGGGGACGTGATCGCCTCCGGCTACCTCTCCGCCCCCACCCTGAGCCGCAGCGTCTTCAGCACCGAGGCCGGCGTGCGCTGGTACCGCACCGACGACCTGGGCCGGTTCGGTCCGGCCGGGGAGCTGGAGGTGCTGGGCCGGGTGGATGACGTGATTATCACCGGGGGCGTGAAGGTGTCGGCGCAGCTGGTGGCCGGGCGGCTGGAGGGGCTCGACGGCGTTTCCCATGCTTTCGCCGCCGGCCTGCCCGACGATGAGTGGGGTCAGCTGGTGGCGGCGGTCGTCGTCAGCCCACGCCCCGTCGGTGAGCTGCTGAAGGAGGCCGCGGACGTGCTTGAACCCGCCGCGGTGCCTAAACTACTGGTGCCGGTGCAGCGGATCCCGCTGCTGCCCAACGGCAAACCTGACAGGGCAGCCATCGCGGCCCTGCTCGCGGCCGCCCGCTAGGTCCCGGCGCACCGCAGCACCTAGCAACACAAGCACCGCACCAACAAGCACCGCACCAACTAAGAGGAGTTCCCCGTGGCCACAGCCGGTCAATGGATTGAAGGCGCGCGACTGCGCACCCTGCCGATGGCCTTCGCCCCCGTGATCATCGGCACAGCGGCGGCCTACGAGCTCGGCTCCTTCAAACCCGTCAACGCCGTGCTCGCGGCCGCCGTCGCCCTGCTGCTGCAGATCGGCGTGAACTACGCCAACGACTACTCCGACGGTGTCCGGGGCACCGACGACGTCCGGGTCGGCCCGCTGCGGCTGGTGGGCTCCGGCGCGGCCACCCCGCGGCAGGTGAAACTCGCGGCGTTCGCGGCCTTCGGTGCGGCCATGCTGGCCGGGCTCGCCCTGGTGCTGCTCTCCCAGGCCTGGTGGCTGTTGCTGGTCGGCGCCGGCTGCGTGCTGGCCGCCTGGGGCTACACCGGCGGAAAGAACCCGTACGGCTATCTGGGCCTGGGCGACGTGTTTGTTTTCGTCTTTTTCGGCCTCGTCGCCACCCTGGGCACCACCTACACGCAGGCGGGACGCCTCAGCGCCGCCGCCCTGGTGGGGGCGGTCGGTACGGGCCTGATCGCCGTCGCGCTGCTGATGGCCAACAACGTCCGGGACATCCCGACGGACTCACGGGTGGGCAAGAAGACCCTGGCCGTCCGGCTCGGCGACCGCAACGCCCGCGCGAGCTACGTGGCCATGCTGGCCGTTGCCCTGCTGCTGGTGCTGGTGCTGGCGCCCGCGAAACCGTGGCTGCTGCTGGTGCTGCTGCTGGTCCCGGCGTGCCTGCAGCCGTCCTGGCTGATGCTTACGGGCAAGAAGCGCAAGAGCCTGATCCCGGTGCTCAAGCAGACAGGACTGATCAATCTTGGCTACAGCATCCTCTTCGCGGCCGGATTGGTGCTCACACGCGGCTGGTGATCAGTCGAGGAATTCGGCGGGGATACTGGCCGCGGGCGGCGCGTCGAAGTGGACAGTATTTTTCCGGCGGTCCGAGCTGACCGTCACGTCCGGGTTCGCATCCACGAGGGAATCCTCGGCGCTGGCATCGGACAGCTCCGTTGCGCCGCGGATCGGCTTGCTGTTTCCACGGAACCGATTGGCCATCTGATCTACGGCAGCATCGCGCTGCCGGCGGAAGAACAGGTAGCTGATGCAGAATGCGCCGATACCGGCCGCGACGGCGGAGTACACGGCACCGAGCTGGATCAGCAGGAACAGCAGGAAGAGCGGCACGAAGATCGCCACCCTGATCAGGAAATACTTGAAAAAGGCCACGGAGCCATTCTAACCGCAGGGGCCGCCAGACAGGTCCCTGCCGGCTGGGGATCTGCACAGAAAGGAGGCCTAGAATGAATCATGGTCCGGTATCTGATCCCCATCATCGTGCTGGCCGTACTGGTCTACGGTTTCATCGACTGTGTCCGCACGGGTTCCCGCGAAGTGAGGGGAATACCCAAGGCGGCGTGGATCGCGGTGATCGTGGTGCTGCCGGTCGTAGGAGTGCTGCTGTGGTTCCTGCTCGGCCGCCCGACCAACCCCGACGCGGGCGTTGCGGGCCCGGCCGGCCCCGCGCCGCGGTCATCGCCGCGCCGGCCAGTGGCTCCCGATGACGACCCCGACTTCCTGCGGAACCTGGAGACAGCCCGCCGCAACAAGGCGGAGGCCGAACGGCTGCGCCGGCTCAAGGACGAACTGGCGGCCCGCGAACGCGAAGCCAAGTTCCGCAAGGACCACAACGGCGAGCCGGGCAGCAGCGTGAACTAGCGCGGCGCCTCAGGACTTCTTTGCGGGTACCGGCGCCGTTAACGGCGTCGAGGCTAACGGCGTCGAGCCCTGCCGGATCGCGTGCGGCGGCTTCCTCGGAGGGATCCCGCGCACCTCGGCCCGATCGTGTGCTTTGGGTCCGGGTAAGGTGCCTGATGCTGGAAAGGGCCGGGCCCGGTGCCACTTTCGACACCATCCCGGCCCCACCCGCAACGGCCGGCTATGGACCGGCCCCCAGTGGCCCTCTAGTGGGCGACCCCGGCGTAGGAGTGCAGTCCGGAGAAGTACAGGTTCACTATGGTGAAGTTGAACACGACGCACAGGTAGCCGACGATGGACAGCCAGGCAGCCCGGGTCCCTGTCCAGCCGCGGGTGGCGCGGGCGTGCAGGTAACCGGCGTAGACCACCCAGATCACGAAGGTCCAGACTTCCTTGGTGTCCCAGCCCCAGAAACGGCCCCAGGCCTTCTCGGCCCAGATCGCCCCGAACATCAGCGTCAGGGTCCAGCCCACGAACGCAATCGCGTTGATCCGGTACGCCAGGTTCTCCAGGCTCAAGGCAGAGGGGACGATGCGCAGGAACGGCATGCCGTCATGCCGGCCCGCGGCCAGTGCGCCCTCGCGGCGGGACTGCAGGAGCTGCAGCACGCTCATTGCGAAGGTGAGGGTGAATAGCGAGGCGGACATCACGGCGATGGAAACGTGGATGACCAGCCAGTAGCTCTGCAGGGCCGGTACCAGGTGGCCGGCCGGGGTCCAGAATGACACCGACGCGGCCGTGATCATCACCAGGACCAGCCCGACCACGAATGTCCCCAGGAAGCGCAGGTCCCGCCGGGTCAGCACGATCAGGAAGATGACGGCAACGACGGCGCCGCCGGTGGTGCAGAACTCGTACATATTGCCCCACGGAACCCGCCCGGCGGCGAGTCCGCGCAGCACCACCGCGGCGACGTGGATGAGGGCGCCGATCGTCATGACGGCGACGGCGACCCGAGCCGCAACGCGGCGCTCGGAGCCATACTTCATGGAGTCGTCTGCGGTGCCTGCGACAGCGGCGCCGGCCGAGCTGGGGCGTTCGGCCCGGCCCTCGGGCCCGGCGACGTCGTCGTCCGATCGCGCAGCGCTGCCGCTGCCCGCGGCCACGGCAACTCGGGGACGCGCCGCGGCCGCGGCCTCGCTCCGGGCCGTCACGGAGGCCGTGGTGCGGCCGTTCTGGACCAGGTCCCAGGTGAAGGCGACGAGCGCCACCACATAGGCGATCCCCGCGAGCAGCACGAACAGCACGCTGAACTGGGCGAAGGTGTCGTTGATCTGTGGCATTACTGGTCCTTAGCTGCCGTTGCCGCGGGCTCGGCCGGGGAGGAGTCCACCGGCGTATTCCCCTTTTTATCTTCCGTCTTTCGCTTCCCGTTCGCCACTTCGGGAACATCCAGCTTCCAGCTCTTGGCCAGCAGCGTCCTGATTGCGGCCGCTTCACCGGCCAGCCGGTGGTCCTCACCGCGGGCCAGCAGGCCGTATTCGACCATGGTCCGGCCGTCCGGGTGCTTGCCTGTGCGGACCCAGACGCGCCGTCGGGTCAGGAACAGCGAGCAGACCAGGCCCAGCAGCGCCGTCACCCCGAAGATCAGGGCGCTGAGCTGCCCGGGATTGTGGTGGATGTCCAAGGCGATATAGCGCTTGAGTCCGTCAAAACTGATGCTGCCCTTGCCGTCCGGGAGGGTATACGAACCGCCCGGCGCCAGCACGATCCCGCCGGCCTTCAGGGTCCTGTTGTTCAGCGGCGTGAGCTTGGAGGTGTCCAGCGTGAAGACGTTCTTCGGAGCACCCTTGTCCAGGCCGAGGTCGCCGTAGTAGGAGTTGAGGTCCAGCTGCGGATTGAACGGGTCCGGATCGGAGGCCACGGCGACGCCGTTGTCCCCCACCAGCGCCGTGGGCAGGAAGAAGCCAACGAATCCGAGCTCGCTGGGTTTCGCGTCGGGAACTTTGATCACCATCAGCGAGGTGTACGCGCCGTCGCTGGGAACGGACACCACGGGGCCGGAGAACGCGACCTTGCCGGTGCCGTCCTTGACGGTCACCACGGGCGCGTAGCCGTTGCCGACCAGGTAAATGTTCGTCCCGCCCAGGGACACCGGGTCGTTGACCTTCAGCGTGGTCTTCTTCGGGGCCGCCGTCGGGGAGGACTTCGTCGTCAGCTCGGCGTCGAAGGCAATCGGCTGGCCGTAGTGCGCCTTGGATTCGCGGTCGAACTGGACGGTGAATTTGTCCAAGGTGATCGAGTACGGCGAAAGCTTATCGGCGGAGAAGTTGGTGCCCGGGTTGAACGTGTCATAGCCGACGAGGGTGTTGACGAAGGTGTCTCCCTCGACCAGCACGCGCTGGCCGTTGTAGCCGAAGAGCCCGCCCAGGGCCACGGACACCAGCACCCCGATCAGCGCAGTGTGGAAGAGCAGGTTGCCGACTTCCTTGATGAAGCCCCGCTCCGCGCCCAGCGAGGGACGCTCGCCGTCGGCATCGCGGACATCCACCCGGTAGCCGCGCGATTTCAGGGCTGCCGCGGCATCGCGGACGGCCCGGTCCGCGTCAACGCCGTCGGCCGCCGGGATCTCCAGGGTGCCGTACTGGGGCAGCCGGGACAGCCGGCGCGGGGTGCGCGGGGGGTGTGAGCGGATCGCCTTGAAGTGCGCGATGGCGCGCGGAATGACGCAGCCGATCAGGGAAATGAACAGCAGCAGGTAGATCGCGGAGAACCACGGGGACGAATACACATCGAAAAGCTTGAACCAGTCCAGCACCGGCCCCGTTCCGGGGTGGTCGGCAATGTACTTCGTGACGATGGACGGATTGGCCGGGCGCTGCGGAAAGAGCGACCCGGGCACGGCCGCGACGGCCAGCAGAAGCAGCAGGAACAGCGCGGTGCGCATGCTCGTCAGCTGCCGCCAGGCCCAGCGCAGCATGCCGAAAAACCCCAGTCTGGGCAGCGCGACGCCGTCATCCTTGTTCCGCTTTTTAGCACCTTGTACGTTGTCCGCCATCAGACAGGAAGCCTCACTTCGTTTGCAAACCAAAACTGGAGCTCGTTGATCCACGTGCCCCACAGACCCGTGACCATCAGCAGCCCCAGGGCAATGAGCAGGCCGCCGCCGGACCACTGCAGGGCCCGCCGGTGCGTCCGGAAGTACGCCAGCGCGCCCATGCCGCGCCGCACGCCCAGGGCGATGAACAGGAACGGCAACCCCAGGCCCAGGCAGTAGACGAAGCTGAGCACGGCGCCCTTCACCGCGCTGGAGCCGTCGGAGAAGGCCAACAGCTGCACCGCGCCGAGCGTGGGTCCGGTGCACGGCGCCCAGCCAAGGGCGAAGGTGATGCCGAGCACGGGCGCACCCCACAGCCCGGCCGGCGCCTTGGCATGCATCCTGGCCTCACCCTGGAACCAGCGCAGGCCGCCGACGAAGATCACCCCGAGCAGGATCACGACGACGCCCAGCAGCTGGGTGACCCAGGCCGCGTCGGGCCGCTTAAGCCAGGCGCCGAGCTGGCCGAACACGGAACCGAGCAGGACAAAGACGATCGAGAAACCCAGCACGAACAGGCCGATGCCCGCCACCATCCGGCCGCGCTTCTGCTTCTGCAGGTCCACGCCGGTGAGACCGGTGACGTATCCGAGGTAGCCCGGCACGAGCGGGAGCACGCACGGAGAGAGGAAGGAAACGATTCCGGCCAGCAGGGCAACCGGCAGGGCCAGCAGCATGGAGCCGCCGAGAATGGTTTGGGCGAAGGGGTTGTTCATGCCTAGCCGGCCTGGTTTTCCGCCAGCGCCGACGTGATCAGGGACTTCAGCGTGCCCTTGTCCGCCGTGCCCAGGATGCGGGCCGAGACCCTGCCCTGCTTATCCAGCACCAGGGTGGTGGGGACGGCCGCGGGCGGGACGAAGGCGGCCATGGCCAGCAGGACGCCGCCGTTCTTGTCGTTGATGCTCGGGTACCCGAGCGAGAAGGTGCGTTCGAAGGCTTCGGCGGTGGGCGCCTCGTCACGGATATTGACGCCGAAGAACTGCGCCCCGAGCGGCTTGAATTCCGTATACAGGGCCTGCAGGTCCGGGGCCTCCAGGCGGCACGGGGCGCAGGCAGCGTACCAGAAGTTGAGCACCGTCACCTTGCCGGGCAGCGCTGCGGAGTCCACGGTGGTTCCGTCGAAGGTGGTGGCGCTGAATTTTACTGCGGACTTCCGGTCAGCCGCGGCGAACTCCGTCACCGAGCCGTCCCCGGCAATGTAGTTCTTATTGTCTCCGGCCTTCGCCTGCTGGGCCAGCGGGTCCTTGGCGGTGCAGGCAGCCAGCAGGAACACGCCGGCTGCGGGCACGGCGGCCAGCAGTGAGCGCCGGGTGAGCCGGGCTGCGGGGCGGTTCTGGCTAGTCACAAAGCATCCATATCCGAGGGGTTTCCTGTAATTCTACAACGTGTCGAAAAGCTGGGTGTTTGCCGGTCGTCCCCCGGACCGGTTCATGCACCCGGGGTGGTCGCGGCGCCGGGCAGCAGCGATGCGGCGGGTTCGCTGTAGCGCACGGCAACGATCGTCTCGCCGTCGAAGTCCAGGGACGTCAGCGAGGCGAGGGTGCACTCGCGGTGCCGGGGATCATGGGCAAGCCGACGGCCCTCGGCTGCCCGGCGGGTGACCCAGATGGGCAGTTGGTGGCTGACCATCAGGGCCTCCGCTCCGTCGCCGCCGATCTCCAGCGCACGACGGCGGGCATCGCCCACCGCGTCCAGCATGCGGTTCACCTGGTCCTGGTACGCCTCCCCCCAGGAGGGACGCATCGGGTTGCGGAACGAGGACCAGTGCCGGGGCCTGAGCAGTTCCTTGGGGGTGACCTTCAGGCCCTCGAAGTGGTTTCCCGCCTCGATGATTCTCGGCTCTGTGACGATGTCCAGACCGAGCGCCTCGGCCGCAGGCTTCGCGGTCTCCTGCGCCCGCGTCAGTGGGGAGGCCAGCAGATGGACCAGGCGGGCACCCCCGGCCGCACGCCGGGCCAGGTGCTCCGCCACCATCCGGGCCATCGCGTTCCCGCGCGCGGACAGGTGGAATTCCGGCAGGCGGCCGTACAGCACGCCGTCGGGGTTGAATACCTCGCCGTGACGCAGCAGGTGGACAGTGGCTCGGCTCATGGGACCAGTTTCGCAAAGGTCGGCGGCATTCGCTAAATCAGGCAGCTCCCAGCTTCGGCCGGAAATTTCTTTGGCCGCCCGGGAATAATAAATACGTTTGCATCTTTATACCCCTTGAGGACCGGAACACCGGGTCCCGCGGGGCAGCTGCTTCGCACGCAGAGCCAGCGCACTACCTACCGAAGGAGACTCCATGTCTGTCAACACCGAGACCACCACACCCACTTCCCTGTCTGCAGGCACGTGGAACCTCGACGCCTCCCATTCCGAGGTCGGATTCACCGTCCGGCACGCCGGCATCAGCAAGGTCCGCGGGAAGTTCACCGATCTCGCCGCCGTCGCCACCATCGGCGCCACCCTGGCCGATGCCAAGGTCAGCGCCACCATCCAGGCCGCCAGCTTTGACTCCGGCGACGCCAACCGCGACGGACACGTCAAGGGCGCCGACTTCTTCGACACCGAGCAGTTCCCCGAGCTGACCTTCACCTCGACCTCTGTCAGCGGATCCGGCGAGGACTACGAGCTCACCGGCGACCTGACCATCCGCGGCATCACCAAGGCCGTCACGTTCGACACCGAGTTCAACGGTGTTGCCGTTGACCCGTTCGGCGCCACCCGCGCAGGATTTTCCGGCAAGACCGCGATCAGCCGCAAGGAATTCGGCCTGACCTGGAACGCCGCCCTCGAGGCCGGCGGCGTGCTCGTCGGCGACAAGGTCACCATCACCTTGGAAGTTGCCTTCGTCAAGGCCTGATCATCCGGCCGGCCGGGTCCTTCCGGGTACGCTCCAGGGCGCTCAGGCGCGCGGCTAGACGCGCATCGTGGGCCGCTGGAGACGTCCGGAAGGACCCGGCTTTTTTTGCGTCATCCGAGGCCTAGCCACGCGGGGCTGCCAGGTCTAATCTGTGACCATGAGCGCACCCCAGGAGGAGCCCGGACCTGTGCAGCAACCCGGCGCGCAGCAACCAGGACAACAACCACCATCGCAAACCCCGCCCGGATACCAGCAGCCCCCGCCGGGATACCAGCAGGCCCCGTATCAGCAGCCGGGGTACCAGCAGCCCGGCTATCAGCAGCCGCCCGGATACCAGCAGCCCCCGCCCGGCTATCAGCAGCCCCCACCGGGGTACCAGCAGCCGACCCCGGCGTACCAGCAGGCCGGCCGTCCCGGCGCCATGAAGTTCGAGATGCCCACCGACGGGCCGCGGAGCTTCAATGACGTGCTGCCCCGCGGCGGATTCTCTGGCATTTTCAATGCCTCGGGCCTGCCTACCCTGTTGAAAGTCTCCTACTTCCTGTGGATCATCGGCGCGGCGCTGTGGCTCCTGACGACGATCTTCGGACTGATTTTCTCCATTCTGGCCCTCGGCGCCCGGGACGACGTCTTTTTTGGCATCACCATCCCGGGATCGTCCGATTCCATCCGGGCCGGCGGCGCGAGGGGCATCGTCGTTTCGATCATCGCCCTGGTGCTGATCACCGCGATCGTCCTCTGCGCGATGAAACTCAAGGAAGGCCTGCAATGGCCGCGTATGGCCCTGACAGTCATCACTGTCCTGGCCTTCGTGCTGCTGTTCTTCGGCGCCTGGTCCGCCTTCATCCTGCCGCTGGTCGCGACGATCCTGATGTGGCTGCCGGAATCCACGGCGTGGCTGGACGCAAGGAAGGGGCAGACGGCGTAGGAACGAAGCATGAACCGGCCGCGGTAGGCTGGAATCACCCTCCGCGGCCGGTCTTTGCTGCCGGTCTGCTCCTTCGACAGGCAGGACCCATGAGCACCCCAGGCCAGGAACCGCAGACCCCCAAGGGCTCCTTCGGCGAGATAGCACCCGGTGTGCCGCGGTACGGCCAGTACGCGCCCGAAGGCTACCAGCCGCCGTCGCCCGTTCAGCCCCTGCCCGCCTCACAGCAGC
>JBIOFK010000010.1:0-29811 GCA_044447065.1 Actinomycetales bacterium
AGTCCTTCAGCTTCCGCGTCGCCACTCCCGAGGCCGCCATTGCCCTTGCCGGGGACTAGCGGCCGGGCTAAAGGCTCAGGGAAGCCGTAGCGCGCCATCGACCGCAGTCATGACATCGAGGGGGCGTTCCCCGAGGACGGGGCCGACGCGGTCGACCGACGGTGATCTGACCTGTTCCGCCTGTGCCCTGGATTCAACTCCCAGTCCGGGCAGTTCTGCGGCGAGCACCCCTGGGCTGCCAGCTGGGGCCGATGCCGGTCCGGTGCGGCGGTTCCGGGAAGCCTTCAGACTGCGGTAATGTGAATCTCGTTGTTTTGCCGGGATACCGACCTCGCCATGGACGGTCCCGATGCGGGCGTAGCTCAATGGTAGAGCGCTAGCTTCCCAAGCTTGATACGCGGGTCCGATTCCCGTCGCCCGCTCCACGACGAACAGCGGATGCCCCGGCCTGCGCCGGGGCATCCGCTGTTCCCGCAGGACCCGCGCATTCCACGCTGAATTTTCCTTGCCCTCGGGACCCCTCCGTGACAGCATCGGAACCATGCCTATTCCCACGAAAGCCTTTGCCCACGTCCGCCTGACCGTTACGGACATCGACCGTTCCCGCGCGTTCTACGACGACATCTTCGGCCTGCCCGTGGCCTTCGAGGTACCGGCCGGCGCCGATGATGCCACGCGGGAGCAATTCAGCTGGCTGTACGGCGGAGTCATCTACCAGCTGGGCGAT
Source organism: Actinomycetales bacterium (assembly GCA_044447065.1). Taxonomy (GTDB): domain Bacteria; phylum Actinomycetota; class Actinomycetes; order Actinomycetales; family Micrococcaceae; genus JBIOFK01. The sequence goes on from JBIOFK010000010.1 coordinate 728, forward strand.
TCCCTGCTCGGCCTGCGCCCGGTGGCCAAGGATTCCTTCAGCGAGGACCGCGTCGGCCTGGATCACGTCAGTTTTGCGGTGTCGGCCAAGGCCGACCTTGACGAGGCCCAGGCGAAACTGGACGAACACGGAATCCCGCACGCAGGGGTCAAAGACATCGGCGCGGGGTACATTCTGGAGTTCCGCGACCCGGACAACATCGCGCTGGAGCTGTTCAGCCCGAAGGCTTGACCGAACGCCCGGCGGCCCCTCTGCCGCCGGGCTCTTCGCATGTCGCCGAACCGGCGGCAGATTCCGCGGCGACGCTCGACGACGGCGACGCAGAGTTACGCGACGGTGTCGCGTTTGCGCTACGCACCGATCCGCCCCCTGGTCCTTCCGTCACTCCAGCAGCGCCGCAGCCAAGGCGTTGCCAATGAATCGGCCATACTCGCCCCGTTCCCAGCCGCGCTTGATCACCAGATTTTCGTACATGCCCGGCGCCGTGTAGGTCCACATGACATCAGCGGCGAATGCGGTGGTCAGGCCCGGGGCCAAAAGTCCGCGGTCCACCAGAGTGGCGGCGTTGTGGGTCATTCGCTCGAGCCGGGTAGCCTCCACCTCCGCCAGCAGGGCGGCCATATCCTTGTCTCCGCCGGCTGCCGCGTCACGGATCAGGAGCAGGACAGGGACCACCAGAGGCGCCACCTCGGTGACAAAGACTCCAAATTGACGCAGCAGCGCGCCGGCATCAGTCTCCTCGGCCTGAAGCACGTCGGACCGATGTTCTGCTGGGTCCGGGCCCCGGCCCAGCAGGCTCCGGCCGTAAATGGCCCGAACCAGTCCCGCCTTTCCGCCGAATCCCTTGTAGACAGTCTCGGCGGATACGCCGGCTTGGCCCGCGATGCCGGCCACCGTCGTCGGCCCATAGCCCCCCGCAAGAAACAGGTTCCAGGCCGCATCCAGGATCAGATCCTGACGGTGTTCCGCGCGGGCACGGCGCTCCCGCGCATCATACGGCCGAGGAGCATTGACTGTCTTTCGCATGAGGCCTACACTCCTTATTGAATACAGCTTACTGTATTCAATATTGACCGGAGCACCAAATGGAACCAAGCACAGCCTCCGAAAAGGATCCGCAGGGCGTTCTCGACCGCCTGCTGCAGGCGACCAACCGACACGAGGTGACCGAGCTGGCGGCTTGCTTTGCTGAAGACTATGTGAACCGGACGCCAGCCCATCCGGGACGCGGCTTCACCGGGCGCGACCAGGTCCGGCGCAACTGGGAACAGATCTTCGCAGGGATCCCGGACATCACTGCCAGCATCCTGTCGGCCACCGTGGACGGCGGCAGGATCTGGTCCGAGTGGCACCTGTCCGGCAACCGCGGGGACGGAACGCCGCATGAAATGGCGGGAGTCATCATCTTCACGATTGATGGCGGTGAGATCACGACTGCCCGGTTCTACTTGGAGCCCGTAGAGCACGGCAGCGGCACGGTGGCCGACGCCGTCCGGCGGACAGTGACCACGGCGGCAGCGCGATGAGCGGCGCCGGGGCCAAGCTGACCCTACTGGCCGGCGGCACCGGACGGTTGGGGAGTGTACTGCTCGGCCTGTTGCGCGAGGACGGCATCCCCGTTCGCGTCCTGACGCGCAGCGATACAGCAGCCGCCAGGTTGCGCGCGTCGGGCGTGGAGTGCATCGTCGGCGATGTGCGCAGCCGATCTGACACCGAACGCGCGGCGGCCGGGTGTGCCACCGTCGTTTCAGCTGTCAGTGGCTTCGGACCGATGGGGACTTCCACTCCGGAGAACGTCGATCGGGACGGCAACCTGAACCTTGTCCGGGCTTCTGTGTCCGCCGGCGTCATCCATTTCATCCTGGTGTCGATGCGCGGCAGTGCTCCCGATGCGCCGCTGCCGCTGCTCCGGATGAAGTATGCGGCCGAACAGGAACTCCTCCGGTCCTCCGTTCCGTTCACGATCATCCGCCCGACGGCGTGCCTGGAGACATATCTGGATGCCATCGGTGGCCGGCTCGCGAAAAACGGCTCCACCGTGGTCTTCGGTCCGGGCACGGCGGAAGTCAATTTCGTGTCTGCGCGGGATACGGCCGCTTTGATCCGGCTCGCGCTGCGGGATCCGGATCTCCAAGGGCACATGATCGAATGGGGCGGCCGAAACCTGACCCTGGACCAGCTGTCGGAGGCACTGCATGCCAGGGCGGGCTCGGGCGGCAGAACCCGCCGCATTCCTGTCACGGTGTTGCGGACGATGTCCGTCCTCGCCGCGCCGATTTCGCCGTTCATGGCGCGGGTGGCGCGGGCCGCCGTCGTCATGAACACCACCGACATGAGTTTCGACGCCGCTCCGGGCCGCGCGCGCTTCCCCGATCTGCCGTGGACGGGACTCGCCGAGGCGGCGGCGTTGCGCTGAATCGCGCCGTCGCGCCACGCCGCAACGGACCCCGGGAACAGGTGTAGTCTCGACCACATGGAGCCGCGTCGGCTCCGCTTAGGGAGTAACCATGCCGGACAAATCCCCACACCATGCCGCCAAGAAACCTGCCAAATCGATCAAGGAAAAGCGGGCCGAAAAGAAGGCGTCGGAGTCCACGGCCAGTGACACAGAAAAACTGACAGCACACAAGAAGAAGTGTCTCCACACGGGGGCACTCTTGGACTGATCGGCACCTCCAGCAAGCCCGACGAACGCAGGCTGCCGATCCACCCTGACCATCTGGAGCGGATCGGCGCGGAGTTGCGCGCTCGGATCGTGCTCGAGGCCGGGTACGGCGAGCGCTTCGGTGTCGACGACGACCGGCTGCGCTCGCTGGTCTCACGCGTCGTTCCGCGGGCCGAGGTCCTCCGGGGCGCGGACACCGTGGTGCTGCCCAAGCCGCAGCCCTCCGATCTTGAGCAGCTCTCCGACGGCCAGACGCTCTGGGGCTGGCCGCACTGCGTCCAGGACCGGGCCATCACCCAGCTCGCCATCGATAAGCGGCTGACCCTGATCGCGTTCGAGGCCATGAACCACTGGGCCAGCGACGGCGGGTTCGGGCTGCACGTGTTCCACAAGAACAACGAACTGGCCGGCTACTGCTCGATCCTGCACGCGCTGTCCCTGGCGGGCTCCACCGGTGACTACGGCCGGAAGCTGAGCGCCGTCGTGATCGGTTTCGGCGCCACGGCGCGCGGTGCGGTGACGGCGTTGAACGCCCACGGCATCCATGACGTCGCCGTCCTGACCAACCGGGGCGTGGCCGCCGTCGGCTCCCCCATCCATTCGGTGCAAATCGTCCAGTTCGACCATGACGCCGCCGCCCCGCACCTGAGCCACGTGATCACGCACCGAGGCCGGATTCCGTTGGCGCCGTTCCTGGCAGAGGCGGACATCGTGGTCAACTGCACCCTGCAGGATCCGAACGCGCCGCTGATGTACCTGCGCGCCGGAGACCTTGGCGCGTTCCGGCCCGGGAGCATGATCGTGGATGTTTCCTGCGATGAGGGGATGGGCTTTGATTGGGCGCGGCCGACGACGTTTGCCGCGCCAACGTTCGAGGTCGGGGACCACATCATGTACTACGCGGTGGACCACAGCCCGTCCTACTTGTGGAATTCCTCCAGCTGGGAGATCAGCGAGGCCCTGCTGCCGTTTGTCGGCACGGTGATGGCCGGTCCGGCGGCGTGGGACGAGAACGAGACGGTCAGGCGCGCCATCGAGATCCGCGACGGACGGATCATCAACCCCGCCATCCTGGCCTTCCAGCGCCGCAGCCCGGATTATCCGCACGCACCGCAGGTTATGGCCGGCGGAAGGACCTGATCATCGGACAATCGAACGGATCCATCGAGAACTGGCCCACTCCGTTGAGGTAGCGGACCACAATCCCGTAGGACTCGAACAGGCTGGTCTCCGTGTACGGAATGCCCCGTTCGGCGCAGTAGGACCTGACGATCCGGGACGCGGCGCGCAGTTGCGGACGGGCCATGTCCGGGAACAGGTGGTGCTCCACCTGGTGGTTCAGGCCGCCCATCAGCGTATCCATCCAGTAGCCGCCGCGGATGTTGCGTCCCGTGAGCACCTGGCGGGTCAGGAAATCCGCGCGGCTGTCCGCGGCAAGGAGCGGCATGCCCTTATGGTTGGGTGCGAAGGACGCGCCCATGTAGAGACCGAAGACGCCCAGCTGGACGCCGAGGAAGGCGAAGGCCATGCCCGCCGGCAGCATCAGGAACAGGGCCGCGAGGTACGCACCGAAGCGCAGCCCCATCAGGGCCAGTTCCAGCCACCGGTAGCGGACCTTGCGCCGGCCGAAGAGGACCTTGACGGAATCCGCCACCAGGCTGATGCCCAGGAACGTGATCAGCGGGAACAGCAGGGTCCCCTGGTGGCGGGTAAAGAGGGCGCCCAGCCCGTGCTTGGTTTCCGCACCCTCCCGGTGGAAGGCCACGACGCCGGTATGGATATCCGGGTCCTTGTCCTTGACGTTCGGGTAGGCGTGGTGCGCGCCGTGCTTCGCGACCCACATCGAATAGCTCATGCCCACCACGCCGCAGCCGAGCACCCGGGCGAACCAGTCGTTGACCTTGCCGGACGAGAAGACCTGATGGTGCGCCAGCTCGTGCGAGAGGAAGGCGAACTGCGTCAGGAGCAGTCCAAGACCGCCCGCGAGCAGCAGCTGGAACCAGGTGCTGCCCAACAGGACGAATCCGGTGCCGAGCGCGCAAAGGAAAAGGACCAGGACGCAGAGGAAGGAAATGTAGAACGTTCGGCGGCGTTTCTGCAGTCCGGCGGTCCGGACCTGCACCAACAACTCCGTGTAGGCCTTCACGACCTGGTTGGTGCCCCTGCGGACGGCTCGGCCGGCGGGGAAGGAGGCCGGTGCTGTCATGGCTGCGGTGCCGGGGAGGGGCTGGTCGCTGTTCATCAAACCTCAGAACAGTCGGGTCGGCATTCCAACCGGCATGATAAAGCGCGAATATACGTGTTGAGCTATTTTATCGCGGTTCGGCCCTAAAAGCGCCGGCACTGCGGCTGGATCCTTCGCGGGCCGGCAGCCGGTCCGGGGCGCCGCCGTCCTTGGCCTGGAGCCCGGCGATCACCGCATCAACGACGCCGTCAGCCAGCTGGTCTATCACCGTGCGGTCCTGGCCCTGGAGCGGGCCGCGGGTGGCCAGGTCGGCAAAGCCGTGCACGGCCGCCCAGCATACCCATTCAGCGTTCCGGCGCTGGGCCGGGCTCAGCAGCCCGGTTCCGGCCATGTCGTCCAGGGCGTCCAGCAGCAGCCGGAACGGCGGGGCGAGTTCCGCGTCGTCGGGCGCGAAGGCCTCCGGAGCGCGCGATTCGTTCTGCGTCAGGAAGGCCAGCTCAAACCAGCCGGGCTCGGAGAGGGCAAAACGGATGTAACTGCGGCCGATCCCACGCAGCCGCAGGACCGCGCGCCGGCCCGCGTCGGGCTCCTCCTCCGGCGTGGGGGCGTTCCGCACCATGGCGGCGGCCAGGCGGTTCTGGGCGGCCAGGGCAACAGCCTTCACCAGGGCGCCGCGGTCCGCGAAATGCCGGTAGGCAGCGTTCGGGGTTACTCCCACTTTCCGCGTCACGGCGCGCAGTCCCAACGACCGGGGACCGCCCACGCGGGCCAGCGCCAGCCCGGCGTCGAGCAGTGCCACCCGCAGGTCACCGTGGTGGTACGGAAGAGATTCGCTGGCCATCCTTGCGCCGGCCTTTCGCGTTATGTACGGTGTCTACAGATGATATGTGGACAGTGTAGACACTCCATCGATCCTCCGCCATTTTAAGGAGCCGGGTATGCTCGTCACCCTTATCCGCCGCTACGCGAGGCCGTATTGGCCGTTCATCGGCGCCGTCCTTGTCTTCCAGCTGGTGTCGACCATCGCCGCCCTGTACCTGCCGAGCCTCAACGCGGAAATCATCGACAAGGGAGTCTCCCGCGGGGACACCGATTTCATCTGGCGCACCGGCGCGGTGATGCTCACCGTCGCGCTGATCCAGGTCTGCGCCGCGGTGGCGGGGGTGTACTTCGGGTCCAGGACGGCCATGGCCATCGGACGCGACCTGCGCCGCGGCGTATTCCGCAGCGTGACCCGGTTCTCCGCCAAGGACGTCAACGTTTTCGGCGCCCCCACCCTGATCACCAGGGGAACCAACGACGTTCAGCAGGTCCAGATGCTGGTGCTGATGGGCCTGAACTTCATGGTGTCAACGCCCATCATGTGCATCGGCGGCATCGTCATGGCCGTGCGCGAGGACCTGAGCCTGTCCTGGCTGGTGTGGGTCTCCGTGCCCGTGCTGATCGCCGTCGTCGGCTACCTGGTGGTCCGGCTGATGCCGCTGTTCCGCACCATGCAGAAGCGGATTGACAGGATCAACGCCGTGCTGCGCGAGCAGATCGTGGGCATCCGCGTGGTCCGCGCCTTTGTCCGGGAACCCTTCGAGTCCGCCCGCTTCGGTACGGCCAACGAGGAACTCACCGACGTCTCGCTGAAGATCGGCGCCCTGTTCGTGCTGATGTTCCCGGCCATCGGCATGATCCTGCACCTGTCCACCGCCGCCGTCCTGTGGTTTGGCGGGCACCGGGTGGACACCGGAGCCATGCAGGTCGGGTCCCTGACGGCATTCCTGCAGTACCTGCTGCAGATCCTGATCGCCGTCATGATGGGCACGTTCATGGCCATGATGATTCCGCGCGCCTCGGTGTGCGCCGACCGCATTGGCGAGGTGCTCGACGTCGAGCCCTCCATCCGCGATCCGCGGGACGCGGTGGTGCCCGAGCAGCTGGCGGGTGTGGTGGAATACCGGAACGTCACGTTCGCCTACCCCGGAGCCGAGGCACCGGTCCTCAGCGGGGTCAGTTTCACCGCCCGCCCCGGAGAGACGGTGGCGATCATCGGCTCCACCGGTTCCGGCAAGACGTCGCTGATCTCCCTGCTGCCGCGGCTCTACGACATCGCCGGTGGCGAGGTGCTGCTGGACGGCATTCCGGTCAGCCGGCTCGACCACGCCGAAATCACCACACGGGTGGCGATGGTGCCGCAGCGGCCGTACCTGTTCTCGGGCACGATCGCGCACAATCTGCGCTTCGGCAAGACCGAGGCCAGCGACGAAGAGCTCTGGGAGGCGCTGCGGACCGCCCAGGGCGAGGAATTCGTCAGTGAGAAGAAAAACGGTTTGGGCGCGCGCGTTTCGCAGGGCGGCACCAACGTTTCCGGCGGCCAGCGCCAGCGGCTGTGCATCGCCCGCGCACTGGTCACCAAGCCAAAGGTCTACCTGTTCGATGATTCCTTCTCCGCCCTGGACCTGGCCACGGACGCCAGGCTGCGGGCGGCCCTGAAAAAGACGACGGCGGATGCAACCGTCATCATCGTGGCGCAGCGGATCTCCACCATTATCGACGCGGACCAGATTCTGGTGCTGGACAAGGGCCGGATCATTGACCGCGGCACGCACGGGGAGCTGCTCGAATCCTCGTCGACCTACCAGGAAATTGTCCAATCACAACTGAGTGTGGAGGAAGCGGCATGAGCGCGGGCGATAACCGGAAAGCCGCCCCGGCCGAGCCCGACGCCGGGCCCGACGCCGACGACGGTTTCGACGACGGTTTCGAGGAAGAGGAGTATCGGCCGTCGGAGGGCGACGGCGACATGTTCGGCGGGGTTCCGGCCAAGAAGGCGGAACATTTCGGCCCGTCGGCCCGGCGGCTGATGGGGCTGCTGCGGCCGGAGTCCGCCGGTATCTCGGCGGTGGTCCTGCTGGTGGTGGTCTCGGTGGTGCTCAACGTCATTGCGCCGCGGATCCTGGGCCAGGCCATGGACGTCATCTTCGGCGGGGTCGTCGGCAAGCAGCTCCCGGCCGGCGTCTCCATGGACCAGTTCGTCCAGGGCCTGCGCGCGCTGGGACAGGACAACTTCGCGGACATGGTCGCGCGGATGGAGCTGGTCCCCGGGATCGGGATCGACTTTTCCAAGCTGACCTTCCTGATCGCCGTCGTGTTGGTCATGTACTTTGTGGCCAACATCTTCCTGTGGCTGCAGGGCTACGTCCTTAACCGGATCGTCATGAAGGTCATCCGCCGGCTCCGGGACGGGACCGAACGCAAGCTCAACCGGCTTCCGCTGGGCTACTTCGACACCCGCCAGCGCGGGGATCTGCTCTCCCGCGTCACGAACGACGTCGACAACGTCCAGCAGGCTCTGCAGCAGGCCTTTGCCCAGCTCATCAGCTCCCTGCTGACCGTCGTCGGCATTGTCATCATGATGTTCATCGTGTCCTGGCAGCTGGCCCTCATCGCGCTGGTCGCCCTGCCGCTGTCGGGCCTGGCCGCCGGGCTGATCGGTTCACGCAGCCAGAAGCTGTTCGCCAACCAGTGGAAGAACACCGGCACGCTGAACGGGCAGATCGAGGAATCCTTCTCCGGCCACGAGCTGGTCCGGCTCTTCGGCCGCGAAGAGGACATGATGGAGAGCTTTGACGAGCGCAACGAGGCTCTCTACAAGGCCAGCTTCGGTGCGCAGTTCGTCTCCGGCGTGATCTTTCCGGTGATGCAGTTCGTCTCCTACCTCAGCTATGTCGGCATCGCCGTCGTCGGCGGCCTGCGCGTGGCCTCCGGTGCGATGTCGCTGGGAGACGCGACGGCGTTTATCCAGTATTCGCGCGAGTTCACCCAGCCGCTGGGCCAGATGGCGGGTATGGCGAACATGCTCCAGTCCGGCGTGGCGTCCGCGGAGCGGGTTTTCGAGTTCCTCGATGCGGAGGAGGAGGATCCGGAACAGGTTGCCGCGGGCCTTCCGGAGAAGACGGACGGACACGTGGAGTTCAGGGATGTGACGTTCAGCTACTCCCCCGACAAGCCGCTGATAGAACACCTGTCCTTCACCGCCGAACCCGGTCACACCGTCGCGATCGTGGGACCGACCGGCGCGGGCAAGACCACCCTGGTGAACCTGGTGATGCGCTTCTACGAGCTCGATTCCGGTTCGATCACCATGGACGGGGTGGACATCACCGGCCTCAGCCGCGCGGAGCTCCGGTCCAAGGTGGGCATGGTGCTCCAGGACGCCTGGCTGTTCGGTGGCTCGATTTACGACAACATCAGGTACGGCAACCTGGATGCCACCGAGGACCAGGTCATGGCGGCGGCCGCCGCGACCTACGTTGACCGTTTTGTCCGGGCGCTTCCGGACGGCTACAACACGGTGATCGATGAGGAAGGCAACAATGTCAGCGCGGGCGAGAAGCAGCTGATCACCATTGCCCGGGCATTCGTGGCGAACCCGTCCCTGCTGATCCTGGACGAGGCGACGAGTTCTGTCGATACGCGCACGGAGGTGCTGATCCAGAAGGCCATGGCGGCGCTGCGGACCGACCGGACGTCCTTTGTCATCGCCCACCGGCTGTCCACCATCCGGGATGCGGACACCATCCTGGTGATGGAGCAGGGGAAGATCGTGGAACAGGGCAACCACTCCGCACTGCTGAGGGCGGAGGGGGCCTACTTCCGGCTGTACATGTCCCAGTTCGCCGGGGCCGTCGAAGACCAGGGGGCGGTGGCGGAGACGGTGGGAACCCAGGGCTGACACGGTCCGGACGCGGGCTTCAAGCGGCCGCCACCGGCGAGTAGGATGCGTGGAGGTTGCACCGTTCCCACCGGCCGTTCCAACAATCCCAGGAGCTCGGGCATGGAAAAGTCATTTCAGGTGATAGTGGTCGGCGGAGGTTTTGCCGGCGTCGCCGCCGTTAAGGAACTGGGCCGGCTCGGCGTCAGCACCCTGCTGATCGACAGGAACAACTACCACCAGTTCCAGCCCCTGCTGTATCAGGTGGCGACGGCCCAGATAGGCGTCTCCGAGGTCACCCGCACCTTCAGGGAAATGTTCCGCAGGTACCGCAGCGTCAAGGTCCTGACCGCGGCGGTCGCGGGCGTGGATGTCTCCGCGCACACCGTCAGGACGGCGGACGGCTCAACCTATTCCGCCCGGATCCTGGTCCTGGCCGCGGGAGCCGAAGCGAATTTCTTCAACACTCCGGGAGCCGAGGACCACGCGTACCCGCTCTATTCGGTCAGGGACGCCGCCAAACTTGGCAACGTCTTCGTTGAAAAGCTCGACGCCGCCCAACGGGACGATGGCGCCGGCGGCATCCACGTCGTCGTCGTCGGCGGCGGGCCCACCGGGGTGGAGACCGCCGGGGCCATCGCGGAGAACCTGAAATACGTCATTCCACGCTATTTTTCGGCTGAACTGGCCGCGCGGTCAAGCGTCCATCTGGTGGATATGGTGCCGTCAGTGCTTACCGCGTTCTCGGACAGGTCCAGGACCTACGCCACGGCACGGCTGCAGAAGATCGGGGTGCTGCTCAAGATGGGCTCCGGCGTCACCGAAGTGCGCAGCGACGGCGTCACGTTTGCCGACGGCACGGACCTCCCCGCCCAGGTGGTGGTTTGGGCCGGCGGGCTCAAGGCGGGCACCGTCGTCGCCGAATCCGGGCTGGCGGCGGGACGCGGCGGGCGGATCGACGTCAATCCTGACCTCACCGCGCCCGGGGCGGAAGGTGTCTACGTGCTCGGGGATGCCGCGAACATGACCGATGCGCGGGGAGATAAACTTCCCCAGCTGGGCTCCTGCGCGCAGCAGGCCGGGAAATGGGCGGCCCGGAACATCAACGCGGATCTCACGGGCATGACCCGGCGGCCCTTCGAATATTGGGACAAGGGCTACATGGCCATGATCGGGCGCGGAGCGGCGGTAGCCGAGCTGGGCCGCCGGCGCTTCCAGATCCAGGGCCCCCTGGCGTTCCTCGCCTGGCTTGGCGTCCACATCGTGCTGCTGTCCGGGAACCGTCAGCGGGCCAGCGCGCTGCTGTCCTGGGCCGACGATTTCGTGTCCAACTCCCGTTCCCACGTGGTCCTGGGGCTCGACGACTAGGCGATGCCTCCGCACCGTTAGTGCCGGTCGCTCAGCGCCTACGCGGCGCGGGGGACGATCAGCACCGGCCGGCGCGGGCTGCGCAGATTCATCCGCAGGGTCAGCTGGCCGCGCCGGGCAAGCATCACTCCGATCACCACGGCGGCGACTGCGGGAACCGCGCCGCAGAAAAAGATCGCCGGCTGCGGGCCGAACACCTGGGCCAGCCATCCGGACAGCGGGCCGCCGATGGACTGGCAGCCAACCACCACCATGAAGTTGACGCTCATCACCCGCCCCCGGACGGAGGTGTTGGTGGACAACTGCACGAGCTGGTTGCTGCTGGTCAGGAAACTCAGGGCGAAGTAGCCGGCGACCACCATCGCGGCCGAGAAAACCAGCTGGTCGGGGGCGAACGCGCTCAGCGCGAGCACGGTTCCATAGGCGCCTGCGTTCAGGATCACTCCGCGCAGCCGCAGGCTCCGGCGCCGGGTGGAAGCAACGGCCCCCACCAGTGCGCCGCAGGCGACCAAGGTATTCAGCAGTCCGTAGCCGCCGGCTCCGCTGAAGAAGACGTGGTCCGCGAACGCCGCCAGCAGCACGGGCAGGCTCAGTGCGAAGACAGCGACGAACGCCCCCATGATCCAGGGCCAGACGATGGTTGGTTTGGCTGCCGCGTACCGCAGACCCTCCCGGACCATCCCCTTGGCCCGGGCCGCAGGCACCGTGGCGGTCAGTTCGCTCCGGCGCATCTGGGTCAGCATCAGTACGGTGAAGCAGCAGGCGACCGCGTTGGCCGCGAATGCCCAGCCGGCGCCGACCAGCGTGAGCAGCAGTCCGCCGAGGGCCGGGCCCGCGAGTCCGCCGAGCTGGAACAGGGTGGAGATCACGCTGAGGGCGTTACGCAGGTAGACCGGGCCCACCATCTCGTTGACGAAGACTTGCCGGGCAGGCTGGTCCACCACCGTCACGAGGCCCAGGACCAGGGCCACCAGGTAGATCTGCCAGACGGTGATGGCGCCGCCCAGGGACAGCACGGCCAGGACCGCTGCCAGCACGCCCGCGACGGACTGGGTCACCAGCAGGATGGCGCGTTTGGGCAAGCGGTCCGCCAGCACGCCGCCCCACGGCCCCAGGACGAGGGCCGGAAGGAACTGCAGCGCCACCGTAACGCCAACGGCGGCCACGCTGCCGGAGACCTGCAGGACCAGCCAGTCCTGGGCAATCCGCTGCATCCAGACCGCGACGACGGCCAGGAAATGGGCGCAGGCAAAAAGCCGGAAATTGCGGACACGCAGCGAAATAAAGGTGTGGCGCCAGGGGATCGGCGCCGAGACGATGGAGAGGGGCATGGTTCTGGCGGAGGGCACGGCCTGCGCTGAGGGGGGTGTCACGACGGGTCCTGAAGGCTGAAGGGGCGGGGACCCTTTAACCGTAAACCGGGCCCCGTCTATTCCAGAAGGATATGCTTGCTATAACTGCCATTACAAAGCGTTATAAGGGCGTGCCCATGTTTGATCCTGACCAACTGCGGAGCTTCCTGGCCGTGGCGGAAACCCGCAGTTTCACCCGCGCCGCTGAGCGCCTGGGGGTCAGCCAGCCGGCGGTCAGCCAGCATGTCCGGAAGCTTGAGGCCGCCGCCGGCCGGCAGCTGATTAACCGGGATACGCGCGGAGTGCAGCTGACGGACAACGGCGACGCGATGGCAGGTTTTGCCCGCACCATTCTGGCGGCCCACGCCGATGCCCAGCGGTACTTTTCCGGTGCCGCCATGCGCGGGCGGCTGCGCTTCGGCACCGCTGACGACCTTGCCATCACGGGGCTGCCGCGGATCCTGCGGGAGTTCCGCCAGCTGTATCCGCAGATCCGCCTCGAACTCACCGTGGGCCAGAGCGACCAGCTGCACCGGTCGCTGCAGGCGGGGAAGCTGGACCTCATTTTCGTCAAGTGGGTGGAGGGCGCGAAGGAGGGCCAGGTCGTCACGCACGACACCTTTTCCTGGGTGGGGCTGGAGCAGACGACGCTCGACGCCGGTTCTCCCGTGCCGCTGATTTCCTACCCCGCCCCGAGCCTGAGCCGGACCCTGGCCATCGATGCCCTCGGCCGGGCCGGGCGGACCTGGCAGATCACCTGCAGCACCCGGCAGATCAGCGGGGTGCTCGCGGCCCTGCGCGCCGGCATCGGGATCGCCGTCATGCCTTCCACCCTCGTGCCCGAGGACCTGAAGGTGATCACGGACCGGTTCCGGCTGCCGCCCGTGGGAAATGTGGACTTCACCCTAATCCGCAACCCGCTGGCCAACGCCGAGGTTGCGGAGGCCCTGACGCAGGCGATCATGGGCCGCCGCCTCAGTCCGCCGACCAGGCCGCGCTGACCGGCGGGATGAGTGACCGGCGGCGTGAGTAACAGCACACGGCGCGGCCGCGGCCACGTATTAGACTGGAGGCGTTATGAACAGAACCATGTTTAAGTCCAAGATCCACCGCGCCACGGTCACCCACGCCGACCTGCATTACGTCGGCTCCGTCACCGTGGACTCGGAACTATTGGATGCGGCGGACATTCTGCCCGGCGAGCTGGTTTCCATTGTCGACGTCACGAACGGCGCACGGCTGGAGACCTACACCATTGCCGGCGAGCGCGGTTCCGGGGTGATCGGGATCAACGGTCCTGCCGCTCACCTGGTCCGCGAGGGCGACGTGGTCATCCTGATTACCTACGCGGCGATGACCACCGCAGAAGCGCTGGACTTCGCGCCGACCGTCGTCCACGTGGACACGGCCAACCGCATCGTCAGTCTGGGCCATGACCCGGCCGAAGCCGTCACCGACGGGCTCGTCCGCCCTCCGCTGTCCCTGGGCAGCTAAAGCTTCCGCCCGCTCAGGAGCCCTGGGCCAGCTTCCTGACCTCACTCGGCGTGGCGCCGAACCACCGGCGGGAGCAGCGCGTCAGGACGGATTGTTCCGCCAGGCCAAGCAGGGCCGCCGCCTGGGTGAGCGGGATGTCCGTCCGGGTGAGCAGCCTTCTGGCCGACTCCTTACGAACGTCATCGACAATCGCGGCAAAACTGGTCTGTTCCTCGGCCAGCCGGCGCTGGACCGTCCGGGGGTGCATCCTCAGGAGCCGGGCGGCCGATCCGATCCTCGGCGGCACACTGCCGAGGGAGCGCTCCACCGCCAGCCTGACCCGCGGGGCAATGGTGTTGCCCGGCTCCGCGAACCGCGTCGTCAGATAGTCCATCGCGATCTCGCGCAGGGTTTCGTCCACTCCGGTCAGCGGGATGGCCAGCAGGCTCTGAGGTACCCGCAGCAGCGCCGCGGGTTGGTCAATGAGCACCTCCGCGCCGTAGAACTCCGCGTAACGCGCCAGCGGCGCCAGCGGACGGTGCGGAAGATGGACCGACTGCAGGCCATACCGGCCGCCCACCAGAAATTCGACAACCCGGTGCACCATCCCCAGCCCGAGGTCGGCCCCCTGCCGCGTGGGCGGCGGACCGCCGTCGGACGATCCGTAAAACAGCCCAACGGTCCCGGGCCGGCGCTCCGGGTCCGCCCCCACGCTGAAGCTCAGCACCGGACTGTGGACGAACAGGAACCTGGACACACAGCTGAGGGCATCGCCGACGGTGGCGGAGTTCTGGATGGCCACGGCCAGCGGGCCAAGGATGCTGATGTCCTGGTATTCGATCATCCGCAGCCCGAGGTCCGGGCACGGAAGCTCGCGGGCAGCACCCTCCAACAACCGTGCCATGGCGACGTCGGCGACGAAGACGTCGTCGTTGGCCAAGGCCTCGAGGGGCACGTGGTACCGCTCGGCAAACGCCGTAGGGTCCCCGCCCAGAGTGGCCACCACCGTGGCGAAACCCCTCATTCCAGCCGATCGCACCACCGAACTCATGTCGCCTAGGATCAAATAGTTGTCGCGCAAAGTCAAGTGCGTTTGGCAGTTCGGGCCAATAATTGAGCTATGGGATCCCTCAAAGCAATGCCCCCCGGGGACGGCGACGGCACTGCGGAACATCTTGACGTCGTCATTGTCGGGGCCGGCCTGTCCGGTATCGGCGCCGCCTACCGCCTCCAGTCCGAATGCCCCGGCAAAAGCTACGCCATCCTCGAGGCACGGGAGGCGATCGGGGGCACCTGGGACCTGTTCCGCTATCCCGGCGTGCGCTCCGATTCGGACATGTTCACCCTTGGCTACCCGTTCCGCCCCTGGACAGGCGAGAAGACCATAGCCGACGGCGCATCCATCCGCGGCTACATCCAGCAGACCGCAGCCGAGGCGAAGATTGACGCCAGGATCAGGTTCCGCAGCAGGATCGTGCGCGCCGACTGGTCTTCGGCGGACGCATGGTGGACCCTCGAGGTGGAGCGGACCGACGCCAACGGTGCCCCCGGGCGCGGCACCCTGACCTGCTCCTTCCTCTACCTGTGCAGCGGCTACTACAACTACGACGCGGGGTACCTTCCCGAATTCGAAGGATCCGATTCCTTTCGGGGCCGGATCATCCACCCCCAGTCCTGGCCGGACGACCTGGACTACGACGGCAGGAACGTCGTCGTCATCGGCAGCGGTGCGACGGCGGTGACGCTGCTCCCGAACATGGCCGAACGGGCCGCGCACGTGACCATGCTGCAGCGGTCGCCCAGCTATGTCACGGCGGTGCCGAGCCGCGACAAGACGGTCGCGGCGTTCCGCCGCTATCTTCCCGCTCCGCTGGCGCACAGCCTGGCCAGGGCCAAGTACGTCGCCCTCACGCAGGGCTTTTACCAACTGTGCCGGCGGCGGCCGGAAGCCGCCAAGCGCCTGATCCGCAAGCAGCAGCTGGGCATTTTGGGCGACCAGGCGCAGATCGACGAGCATTTCACCCCGCGCTATCAGCCCTGGGACCAGCGGCTCTGCATCGCTCCCGGGGCCGATCTGTTCCGGACCCTGAAATCGGGAAAGGCCTCCGTCGTCACCGACGGGATTGCATCCTTCGACGCCGACGGGATCCGGCTCGCCTCCGGAGGCCACCTCGCCGCCGACGTCATTGTCGCGGCGACCGGGCTCTCCATGCTGCCGCTGGGCGGTGTGGCTTTCACGGTCGACGGCGGCCCCGTGGACCTGGGGGACGCCTGGGTCTACCGCGGTGTACTGGTCAGCGGCCTGCCGAACGTGGGCATCTGCATCGGCTACACCAACGCCTCCTGGACCCTGCGTGCGGACCTGAGCTCACGCTACGTTTGCCGGCTGCTGCGGTTCATGGACCGGCACGGGTATGCCTCTGCGGTGCCCCGGGTCCGCACCGTCATGGGCGCCAGGCCGGTGCTCGACCTCACCTCCGGCTACGTGCGGCGGTCCATCGGCACGTTCCCCAAACAGGGAGACCGCAGGCCGTGGACGGTGCGCCACAATTACCTGCTGGATGCGCCGTCCATGCGCTGGGCCAACGTCCGCCGAAACATGGCTTTCGCCAAAGGCCCGGGAGCGTCCGCTCCTTCCGGCCGGATCAAAGAGGAGCTGCGCGGATGAGGATCCCGAACTATGACTTTCACGCCCGGACAACCGTCCTGACCGGCGCCGCCAGCGGGATGGGCGAACAGTTGGCGCACGGCCTTGCGGCGCGTGCCAGCGAATTGGTGCTGATCGACCGGGACAGCGAAGGCCTCGAGGCCGTTGCGCGCGCCATCCACGCAACGTGGCCCGGGGCGAAAATCCAGCTCCACGTGGTTGACCTTGCCGACGCGGACGCCCTGGCTGCCGTCGCGCAGCGGATCCTGGCCGCCTCCCCACGGATCGGACTGCTGATCAACAACGCCGGGGTCGCCTTGGGCGGGCGCTTCGAGCAATTGACCATGGCGGATTTCGACTGGATCATGGCGATCAACTTCCGGGCTCCCGTGCTGATGACGCATTACCTGATGCCTGCGCTCAAGGCCGGGGGCAACAGCCACGTGGTCAACGTGTCAAGCCTGTTCGGCCTGGTGGCGCCGGCCGGCCAGAGCGCGTACGCAGCGAGTAAATTCGCGCTCCGCGGATTCAGCGAAGCCCTCCGCGCGGAACTTGCGGGGGATGGAATAGGTGTCACGACAGTCCATCCGGGCGGCGTCCGCACCAATATCGCGAAGAATGCGCGCTCCGCCGGCACCGTGACCTCCGAACAGCTGATCCGGTCCCAGCGCCAGTTCGCCGCCCTGCTGACCTTCCCCGCAGACCGTGCCGCGGCACTGATCCTGGACGCCGTCGAACGGCGCAGGCCCCGTCTGCTAATCGGCGCCAGCGCCAAGATCCCCGATCTGATCTCCAGGGCGGCTCCGGCGTCCTACCCCCGGATCCAGAAGCACCTGACCCGGGGCATCCGGCTGATGGGGACCCTGTCGAACGTCCGCAGCGAGAGAAGCCCGCGATGACGCTGCCGGCACCGGGATACCTTGACCTGGACGGTGCCAGATCACGCTACGTCGCCTCCGGAGACCCTGCCGCACCGCCCGTGCTGCTGCTGCACGGAATAGGGCGGAGCCTGGAGGACATGTCAGGGCTTGCCGCCCGGCTCACGCCCGGCTATCGCGTCATCAGCGTCGATCTGCCCGGATTCGGACTCTCCGACGGACTGGCCGGCGGCTATTCCCTCGAAGGCCTGGCCCGGGGCATTCTGGCCTCGCTGGACGCCATGGCGGAGCGGCGGCCCGTCCATGTGGTGGGCAACTCCCTGGGCGGAGCGGTGGCCATGCAGCTCAGCGTGCTGGCACCGGAGCGGGTGAAAAGTCTGACGCTGATAGACAGTGCCGGATTCGGCAGCGAGGTGACGATCGCCCTGCGGCTGCTCTCCCTGGGGCCGATCGGTGCCATTCTGCTGCGGCGGAAGACCCGCGACACCGCGTACCGGACCGAACGCGCTCTCTTTGTCGACCGGAAGTTCGTCACCGAAGAACGCATCAGGCATGCGCTGGCCGTGGGAGCCAATCCCGCGTACGACGGCGCGTTCCTGGCCACGACGCGGTTTCTGGGCACCATCCGCGGGGTCCGGCCCGGCTGGCGCAGCCGGTTGCTGGCCATCGTTGCCGCCCAGAGGAAACCGACGTTGATCGTCTGGGGGGACCAGGACCGGATCCTACCGGCGAACCATGCCGGCAACGCCCGGGAACTCCTCCCCCACGCGCGGGTCCACATCTATGAGAAATGCGGCCACATGCCGCAGATCGAACGCGAGGAGGAGTTTGCCGCGTTGGCGCGGGAATTCATCACCGGTGTCGAGCAGCAGTGGCCCGGCGAACGGTAGCGCCGCGCGAAGGGTAGCGCCCGGCTTCGGCGACGCGTAGTGCATCGCCCGGCTTCGCGGGGCGCGTAGTGCATCGCGGGGCACACAAGCAGCGCCGCCGGGGCCGGTAGCAACGCCGGAGCCGGCAGGAGCACCGGGCGGCCCTGCCGCCGCACCCATGAGGCCGTCCGCGGTGCCGGTACGCTAGTGTTTCCCCATGGCAATAAAGAGCACCGCCGAGAAGCTCACCACCATCACGGAGGGGTACACCTTCTCCGGTCCGTCAATCGCCCTTGGCGCGGCCCTGGTGGACGGGGAGCTGCACTCCGAGGCCCAGGTCAGCCTGCCGCTGGGCATGATGAATCGGCACGGCCTCGTCGCCGGCGCCACCGGAACCGGCAAGACCGTCACGCTGCACATGATGGCCGAGCAGCTTTCCAACGCCGGCGTTCCCGTCTTCATGGCAGACATCAAGGGCGATCTCTCCGGCCTGGCGACAGCCGGAACGCCCGGCGACAAGCTGACGGCGCGCACGCAGAGCCTGGGGCAGCAATGGGCGGCGAAGTCCTACCCGACCGAATTCCTGGCCCTGGGCGGGGACGGCAACGGCATC
Organism: Actinomycetales bacterium; assembly: GCA_044447065.1. Lineage (GTDB taxonomy): Bacteria > Actinomycetota > Actinomycetes > Actinomycetales > Micrococcaceae > JBIOFK01. The sequence goes on from JBIOFK010000010.1 coordinate 19,480, forward strand.
CCGGTCCGTGCGTCCATCACCTCGTTCGGTCCGATCCTGCTCTCCCGGGTGCTCGGCCTGAATGAAACGCAGGAATCGTCCCTGCAGCTCATCTTCCACTTCGCGGACCAGAATGACCTTGAGCTGATCGACCTCAAGGACCTGCGTGCCGTGATCTCGCACCTGACCTCGGATGAGGGCAAGGCCGCCTTGGCGGAACTGGGCGGGCTGTCCAAGGCCACCGCCGGCGTCATCCTGCGCGAGCTGATAGGCCTCGATGCGCAGGGCATGGCGAAGTTCTTCGGCGTTCCCGAGTTCGACACGGCCGAGCTTCTGCGCACCGCCCCGGACGGACGGGGCGTCATCTCCTGCCTGGAGCTGCCCAGCATGCAGGACAAGCCGCTGCTGTTCTCCACCTTCCTGATGTGGCTGCTGGCGGACCTGTTCCGGGATTTGCCCGAGGTCGGGGACGTGGACAAACCCAAACTGGTGTTCTTCCTCGACGAGGCGCACCTGCTGTTCACCGGCGCCACCAAAGCGTTCCTGAACGCCATCACCCAGACCGTGCGGCTGATCCGGTCCAAGGGAGTGGGGATCTTCTTCGTCACCCAAACCCCGAAGGACGTTCCCTCCGACGTGCTCGGCCAGCTCGCCAACCGGGTCCAGCACGCTCTGCGCGCCTTCACCCCCGATGATGCCAAGGCCCTGAAGGCCACCGTCTCCACCTTCCCCGTGAGCGACTACGACCTCGAAAAGGTGCTCACCAGCGCGGGGATCGGCGAGGCCGTAGTGACGGTGCTGAACGAAAAAGGGGCCCCGACGCCGGTGGCCCTTGTCCGGCTGCGTGCGCCCGAGTCCGTGATGGGACCGAGCACGGAGGAACTGATCAAGTCCACCGTCGCCTCCTCGGCACTGCTGGCCAAGTACGGCACCGAGCAGGATCCGATCTCCGCGTACGAGAAGCTGTCCTCCACCCCCGTGGCGCCGCCCACCGGCCCCTCCGTCGGAATGCCGGTTCCCCCTCCGGCGCCCGTACCGGACGCCCCGGCGGGCACACGCTCCGCGCCGCAGGCCCAGTCCGTGGGCAACGACCTTGTCGGCGCCCTCGGCGGAGTCCTGGGCAGCGGGCTCAAAAGCATGGTCCGCTCCATGGGTTCCAGCCTGGGCCGGAGCCTGATGCGGGATGTCTTCGGCACCGCCACCCGACGGCGGCGCTGAGCCTGGATAGCGCGACGACGGCCCCGGAGACGACGGAACCGGGGCACGACCCCAAGCACAGCAGCCCGGACGGAACGAAGAGCGGTTCATCCCTGGTCCGGGTCGCCGCGGTCTGGCTGTTCGCCTTGCTGCTGGCGGTGGCCGCTGCGGTGGTCACCATCCAACTCGTCAACACCACCTATTTCAGTGCGCAGCAGCCTGTCCGTGACTATCTGCAGGCCATGCGCGACGGCAACGGGCCGAAGGCCCTGGGCCTGCTGCGGGCCGACCTGCCCGCCGCCTCCCCCGCGCTGCTGGACGGAAACGCGCTCAAGGGCGCCACCAAGGACCTCAAGGATGTGACGATCGGCGACCCGCAGCCGCTGGCGGATGGGAAGGAACGCGTCGGGATTGACTACCAGCTTGCCGGTACCGCCGGTCACACCGATTTCACCCTGGAGCCGGCGGGCCGCGAATGGCTGTTCTTCGGCACCTGGCGTTTCGTCCCGAGCGCCCTTCCCACCGTGGACGTCTCGGTCGTGAACCAGACCCAGGCCCGGATCAACGGCGTACCGGTGGCGATGCCGGGCGGACGGAATTCGTTCTCCATGCTGTTTCCGGGCAGGTACACCAGCACCTACAACAGCCAATACTTCCAAGCTCCCGGGGTGGACGTCACGGTGACGGGCCCGCAGTCCCGGCCTGCCGCCGTCGCCCTCGCCACCGCCCCCACCCAGGAGCTGCTCAGCCAGGTGGACAACCGGATCCACGCCTACCTGGACGGCTGCGCCAAGGCGCAGGTGCTGCTGCCCGCCGGATGCCCGCTGAGTGCCAGCTCGGACAACCGCGTGGTCGGCCCGGTGCAGTGGAGCATCCTGACCTATCCGAAGGTGGCCATTTCCGCGTATGGGGGCCACTGGGTGATGGCGCCGATGAGCGTCAAGGCCCAGGTCAGCTTCAAGGAGGAGCTGCTGTCCAACGGGAACGTCCACAACGTGCGGACCGCCGCCGATTTCGCCTTCACGGCCCGCCTGGGCATCGGGAACGACGTCGTCACCGTCACCCCCGAAGTCCAGTACTGACCCGCGGCTCCGGCCTAGTCCATCCCGCGCAGATCGAGGGTCAGCTCAGCATCCCCGTCGGCGGTGAGCTCCACCGGGATTCCCCAGTCCTGCTGGTACAGATGGCAGGCCGCGTGCTCCGGGATCTCCCCGTCCGCCGTCTCCGGACCGTCGCAGGCCGCCGCCCGGGCCGTGATGTGCAGGACGCCGCCGGGCACGTCCTTGTTCAGCACCAGCGTGCGGGTCAGACCGATGGACGTGCCGCCGCCGGCGGTGAGCAGTTCCGGCGGGGTCGAGGAGATTTTCAGCTGGGTAGGGTCGCCCCAGCGGTTATCAAGCTTCTGTCCCGTGGGGGCGCTGAAGCGCACCGCGAGGCCAAAGTCCCCCGCCCGCACCGCTGTGGTGGGACGATGCGTCTTCGACGCGCCCTCGTCCACCCGCTGCGCCTCCTTGGGCACCGGCAGCCGGACCAGCTGGTGCCTGTTCGCCTCCACGACGATCAGGAACGGCGTGTCGCCGGAGCTGTCCAGCAGCACATCGGAAGGCTCGGCCAGGCCGCGGGCCAGCGTGCTGACCGTGCCGGTGGCCGGCTCGTAGCGGCGCACGGCGCCGTTGTAGGTGTCCGCCAGCGCGACCGAGCCGTCCGGCAGCACGGTCACCCCGAGCGGGTGCTGCAGCCGGGCGGTGTCCGCCGGGCCGTCCCGGAACCCGAAGTCGAACAGGCCGGCGCCGATGGCCGTCTCGACGCTCATCGCGCCGTCGTCGGCAATCCGCAGCACGCGCAGTGCGGAGGTCTCCGAATCGGCCACCCAGATGTTGCCGTCCGCGTCCTCCGCCAGCCCGGAGGACTGCGCGAACCAGGCGGAATCCGCCGCTCCGTCGAGCAGGCCCTCCAGTCCGTTGCCCGCCACGATGTCCAGCCGGCCTGTGGCCGGGTCGAAGCCGAAGATCTGGTGGACGCCGGCCATGGCGGCGACCACGCGGCCCAGCTTCCGGGACCAGCTCACATCCCACGGCGAGGACAGGGCGACCCCCAGCGGATCGGGACCGAGGGCCCCGGCGGTGGCGGCGCCGTCGTCGTCCACCCGGGCCGGGCCGGCGTCCAGGAGCCGCTGCACGCCGTTGCCGGCCACTGTACGGACGGAACCGTCGGCCAGTGTGACCCCGCGCAGGCGGTGGTTGACCGAGTCAGCGACGACGACGTCGTACCCGGCCCGGGCGGCGACCTCGGCAGGCAGCAGCGCCAGGCCCTGGGGTTCGTTGAAGCGCGCGGCCTCCGGTCCGCCGTCGGCGTGGCCCTTGGTGCCGTCCCCGATGGCGCGCACGACGGTGGTGAGATCCGCTCGGAGCTCGACCAGGCGGTGGTGGCCGGTATCGGAGACCAGGAACGTCCCGCCCGGCAGCGGCAGGACCTTGCCCGGGAAGCGCAGGTCACCCGCGGTGGCCTCGGGCGCGACGTACGGGCCATCGCCGCGGTTCAGGGTGCCCTTGGCCTCGTGTTCGGCAATGAGTTCGGGGATCAGGGATTCCAGCCCCGCCGCGTGGCCCTCGCCGGACAGGTGCGCCACGATGTAACCCTCCGGATCCAGCACCACCAGGGTGGGCCAGGCGCGGGCGGCGTACGCCTGCCAGGTCAGCAGCTCCGGATCGTCCAGGACAGGGTGCCGGATCTCGTAGCGCTCAACGGCCGCGGCCAGGGCCACCGGGTCCGCCTCGTGTTCGAACTTGGGCGAGTGCACGCCCACCGTGACCAGGACATCCCGGTACTGCTCCTCGAGCGGGCGCAATTCATCGAGCACGTGCAGGCAGTTAATGCAGCAGAACGTCCAGAAATCCAGCAGGACGATTTTCCCGCGCAGCGCCGCCAGGTCCAGATCCACACCGCCGGTGTTCAGCCAGCCGCGGCCGGCCAGCTCGGAGGCGCGGACGCGCACGTGGGATGTCTGAATGGTCATTCGCTCTCCTTGGTGGTGCCGGCACCGCCGACCGGTGCCGCGGGCTCGTTGCGCGGCACGGCGGGTCCGCCTGCGGTCACTGCGTCGGTTTGTGCCTCCCGGCCCGAAAGCCGGAGGAACATATCGTTATAAGCGGTCAGGTCCGCGTCGTTATTCCGGTCCGCGGCGCGGTCCGTCCTTTTGGTCTCCCGCTCATCGGACCGGGACCACATCAGGGCCACGCCCAGGGCGACCAGCAGGGTGGGCACCTCACCGATGCCCCAGGCGATCGCGCCGCCGGTTTGCTGGTCCACGATGGCCGAGTCGCCCCAGGACCGGCCCATGTTGCCGAAGTAGCTGGCATCCAGCAGCGTGGTGCCACTCATCAGGGCCACACCGAAGAAGGCGTGGAAGGCCATGGTGGCGAGCAGCAGCACCAGCCGCAGCGGGTAGGGCGCCCGTCGCGGGACAGGGTCGGCACCGATCATGGTCAGGATGAACAGGTAACCGGTGATGGTGAAGTGCGCGATCATCAGCTCGTGCCCCACATGGTCCCGCATGGCGTAGCCGAAGGCCGGGGAGTAGTAGAAGAGCACAAGGCTGCCGGCGAAGTTGGCCGCCGCGAAGAGCGGATGGGTGACCACGGCCGAGAACCGGGAATGGACAATCACGAGGATCCACTCGCGCACGCCGCGGCTGCCGTCCCCGCGCGGGGTCAGGGCCTTCAGGGCCAGCGAGACGGGCGCTCCCAGGACCATGAAGAGCGGGGCTATCACCATCAGCGCCATATGGTCCACCATGTGGGCGCTGAAGAGCACGCGGCCATAGACGCTCGGGCCGCCGGAGGTGATGTAGAACAGCACCACCATGCCGACCAGCCAGCTGACGGTCCGCAGCACCGGCCAGCGGTCCCCCCGGCGGCGCAGCTTGGCCAGGCCCAGCAGGTATGCGGCGGTCGTGCCCAGGACGAAGGTCAGCCACAGCCAGTCCACCCGCCACTCCGTGATCCAGCGCAGCGGGGTGAGCGCGGGCGGCAGGGGGTAGCCGCTCAGGATGTACGCCGGGGAGCTGTCCGGGGCGATAGTCGTCGGCTGCGGAGGGGCCGAACGGCTCAGGGCGACGGCGATCCCGCTGGTGGCCCCCATCACCAGCAGTTCCACCGTAATCAGCTGCCACAGGATCCGGCGGACCGTCAGTGCCTTGCGCTGGCCCAGCCGGGGAATGATCCAGGAGCGGTGCATGTAGCCGATGGCACCGAGAATCAGCACGGCGGCCGACTTGGCCAGGATGAGCTGGCCGTAGGCGGACGTGAAGAGCTGGTTCCAGCTGGTGACGCGGATGGACGCGTTCACCACCCCCGAGGCGCTGACCACCACGAAACCGAACAGCGCCAGCGAGGAGAACCGCTTGAGCACGGGCGCCGTCAGGGTGCCCAGTTTCGGGGAGACCACCGCCAGCGCGATGATCCCGCCGAACCAGAGGGACACCCCGGCGATGTGCAGCGCCAGGGAATTGATGGCTCCCTCATGGTCGTTCGAGCTGGCCGAGTGGCCGATCAGGGCCTGCGGCATCATGCCCAGCACGGCAAGGACGAGGGTGAGCGCCAGCCCCGAGAGGTTGCGGACCCCGAAGCAGAGCGTGGTGACGACGGCGCCGAAGATACAGACGCTCAGCCACGCCTGGCCGGTGGGGAAGTCGGTGATGAAGGCCACCAGGGACTGGGTGTACTGGGTGCTGGAGGAGAGCGGCTGGCCGGCAACATCGGAGAAGCTGAGCACCAGCACCGCCACGGCCGCCAGGGTCCACAGGGCCGCCGCCGCGGAGGCGAGCGTCATGGCCCGGGTGAACGCGGGGTGCTCCGGCGCGGGCGGCACCATGCCCGCGGAGGCGCGAGACGCCGTCGTCGGACGATGCCCGTCGGGGTTGCGCGGCAGAATGACGACGGCAAAAACAAGGGCGCCGACGACGGCGGCGATCGCCACGTTATGCACGGCCAGGGCGACCGGCAGTCCCCAGCGCACGAACGCTCCCGGGTCCAGCAGCTGCCGGGACAGGGTGGCGCCGGAGAAAATCAGTGCAGCCACCAGCGCCAGGATGGTGGCGGCGCCGCCCGCCAGCAGCCACACGCTCCGGATTCCGGGCGGCGCGGCGGGTGCACTGGGGCTGGCGGCGGTCTTGTTAGCTGATGGCACCTTCCCATTGTCTTTCACCGGCGGGGCCTGCGCTAATCCGGGCCCCGGCCGGATCCGGCTTAAGCGCCGCGGGCCCCCACCGGATGGTGGGGACCCGCGGGGCAAGCGTCCGGTGGAGGACTACTTCTTCGTGGAGACGGCGGCCTTCAGCTTGGAGCCCGCGGTCAGCTTGACGCTGTGACCGGCGGCAATCTGGATGGTCTCGCCGGTCTGCGGGTTGCGGCCCGTGCGGGCGGCGCGGTCGGTGCGCTCAACGGCGAGCCAGCCCGGGATGGTGATCTTCTCGCCGGCGGCGACGGAGCTCTCGAAAACAGAGAACAGGGCATCCAGGACGCCGTTCACTGCGGTCTGGCTGGTGTCAGCCTTTGCTGCAACTTCTGCTACCAATTCGCTACGGTTCTTAGCCATTAATGTCCTCCAGGACTTGAGATGGAGAGCCTGAACGCGGGACGCGTTCCGGCCACTGTTGACGAACATACCAGTTTGGTCCCGCAGAGACAGCCTCAGATCCGCAGTTTTCCGCACTTTTTGGCGGATTTGACGGCATTTTCCCGTTTTCGCCCCTAAATTGTCCCCGGAAGACGGAACGGGGCGGCGACCCGAAGGTCACCGCCCCGTCAGCGACGCAGCGTGAGGACGCCGTAGCGTGAGTGCGTGGGCACTCTAGGCGCAACGCCGGCCGGCTGCTACCAGGAAGACTTCTTGATGCCGGGCAGCTCTCCGCGGTGCGCCATGTCGCGGAAGCGAACACGGGAGATGCCGAACTTCTGCAGGGTGCCGCGGGGGCGCCCGTCGATCTGGTCGCGGTTACGGACCCGGACCGGCGACGCGTTGCGGGGCAGCTTCTGCAGTCCCAGGCGTGCGGCCTCGCGGGCCTCGTCCGTGGCGTTGGCGTCAACCAGAGTCTTCTTCAGTTCGAGGCGCTTCGCGGCGTACCGCTCGACGATGACTTTACGCTTTTCGTTCTTAGCAATCATTGACTTCTTGGCCATGTGTTTAGCGCTCCTCTCGGAATTCGACGTGCTGGCGGATCTTGGGATCGTACTTCTTCAGGACCAGGCGGTCCGGGTCGTTACGACGGTTCTTGCGGGTCACGTACGTGTAACCGGTTCCCGCGGTGCTCTTGAGCTTGATGATCGGACGTACGTCCTTGTCTTTTGCCATTAGAGCTTCACCCCTCGTGCCAGGATCGCGGCAACGACTACGTCAATGCCGCGGACGTCGATGGTCTTGATCCCGCGGGCGGAAACCTGCAACGTCACGTTGCGCCGCAGCGACGGAACCCAGTAGCGCTTCTTCTGGATATTCGGGTCGAACCGGCGCTTGTTGCGGCGGTGCGAGTGCGAAATGCTGTGACCAAAGCCCGGCTCGGCTCCCGTCACTTGGCAGTGTGCTGCCATGACTTCTCCTCTAAGAATAAGAAATAATGGACCGCGGATGTGCCGCGGGCCCATGCAACTAAGGGCGGCCAGTCAATCTGGCGAACCGGATAAAGCACGCAACTTGAGCCCCTAACTACCGGTTTCGCGGGACCAATGTCCCGCACACCGGAGCAATTGCGTACGCTCCGCGCACTTAGCGCCTTCCCATCCTAATAGGCGCCGCAGGTTAAGGCCAATCGCCGAGGCGTGTCCACCGCCTCCCGCGGGACCGCTAGGGTCACACGCTTGAGCCATGGTGGCCAGCGTGGCAGGAGCGGTCCAGCCTAGGGACCGGCGACGGCGGGAGCCCACCGACGGTGGACTCCCGCGCATCGGTTGTGGTTCGGGGCGGAGCTTAGCTCGTCACCACCACCGTGCCCAGCATTCCCATGTAGTCATGGAATGCGCAGAGGTAGCTGAACGTGCCCGCCTTGGTGAAGGTGACCGTAAAGGTCGATCCCGGAGTCATCAGCCCCGAGTTCAGGTCTCCTCCGGCGAAGGTGGACGGGTCTCCCACGGGTACGAAGAAGTTCGCCGGTTCCGCGCCGAAGGTTACCGTGTGCGGTGCGGCCATACCGTTGTTGATAAACGTGACGGTCTCCCCGACATGAACCCTTACCGTGGGTTGGATGAACCGCATAACCATCGCCGTGCCATCGTCGGCACCGGTATACACGTGGTGCGAGTCAGCAAGCCCGGCGGTCGCGAACCAGAGCTTAAGCCCATCCCACAGGATCCCAAGCGTCTGCACCGTGGCCAGTTGGTTGTACTGCCTTTGGGTGAACGGGTATGGCGTCCCCGCCTTGGCCACATGGACAGTGCCCTTCATCATCGCGCCGTGGACCAGGCAGTAGTACGTGTAGGTACCCGCAGTCGGAAACGTCAGGTGATAGTTGGTGACCGCCGGAAAGCCACTGTTAGTGACGTTCGTCATGACACCGGAGTTGTAGTACGAATGTCCGTCGTAGGTGTCCCCGCCCTGCTTGAAAAGTTGGGCCGGATTCCCCGGATTAAATGGCTGCGTCGACTCAAGCGACTGGCCGGCGGCAAGGAAGGTAACGGTGTGGATTTCCGCCGCCTTCACCGTCCAGGCAACCGTGTCACCGGCATCGACATAGATGTTGGTGGGAAGAAACGCCATGCCCTGGATGGCTTGGTTCCGGGATTCCTGCCCCACCTGGACCGACCAGGTTTGAGGTGCATGGGTCTGGGCGAGCTGCCCTTGCGCGGCGGTCGCCTGCTCCAGGCTGTTGGCGCTCGCCGGCCCGGAAAGAGCCAACGGGAGGGCCAGCGCCAGCAGGGCGGCAATGATCAACGACGGTTTGTGCAGCAATTGATGAGTTTCACGATTACGTCTCATCGGACGTTCCCTTCTCGAACAGTGCGGCGGTCCGGTCGGAGTGCCGCGACGAGACGGGCCTTCCCCCCGCGGGGCCGCTCCTCCAATTCTGGCGGCGCCCCGGAACGCGGTGCAAGTACGGGGCGCACTATGCCAGGTTGGTTTGTGGTGCATGGACCCTGCTGAGCTTAAAGTCCGCACACCCCGCCCCACGGCGTGCCGGAGGACGGTGAATCCAATCCATGGCGCATTGGCGGGGGTCCTAAACCGCAGGAGCCGGAGCCGATGCGCACCTTTATGCTCTACCTATCCGGTGCGTTTGTCTAGAATCCTACGAGGCGTCTCCGGAGTCTCTCCCGGTTCTGCGACGGTCACCCGCTTGGGCGACGTTGGGCAGCGTAGCCCAAGCGGGTGACCGTAGCAGAAGGGGCGCCGCCGGCCGGCGCGACCGGCCCGCCGACCGGCGCGCCGCTGGACGGTGCCGGCCGCTGGACGGTGCCGGCCGCCTAGATGCCTTCGAGCACCACCGAGGCGCTCACCGGCGAACCGCCGATCGCCCAGCGCGGATCCAGTGCCGGGCCGCACGCGTTGGAGCCCATGCCGCGCTGGGCGAGCGAGACTGTCACCCAGACCCTGTCGCCGGGCACCAGTTCGCCGTGGTGCCGCGCGGCGTCGAGCTCCGCCGTGGACCAGGGCCGCACCGTGATGGCCAGCCCCGCGGCATCGGTGGCGCGCAGGCGCAGGCCCGTGCCGCCGTCGTCGGTCAGCTCCAGCCACGCGATGCCGCTGCGCTGCCCATTCTCCTGCGGAAAAACGTACGGTGTGGCCAGCTCCGCCACCGTGGCCCTGAACTCGCCGAACCTGGCGCCCAGTCCGGTGTCCGGGTAGCGCTCGCCGGGCCCGTAGCCCTTCCAGGCCACCCGGGTGTAGCGTGCCGGAACGGAAAAGCTGAAGCCTTCATGCAGCAGAGGCACACCGAGGTCGGTCTCCGGTTCCTGGCGGAGATCGACGCGGATGCCGCCTGCCACCGGGCTGAAGGTGAACCGGGAGAGCATCGCGGCCTTACTCGCGGCCGGGGCGGAACGGATGGCGAGCACGGAGCCCGCCTGCCCCTCCGGCCGGGCCTGTCCCTCCGGCAGGACGGCGTGCTGGAGCCGGTCCATGCCCAAGGCCCGCATCTCGGTTTCGCGGCTGTCCGAGGCGAACGTG
>JBIOFK010000011.1:0-27573 GCA_044447065.1 Actinomycetales bacterium
ACCTACCACCACACCTAAACCATGGAGACCGCGGCGGAGCTCTGTGGACGTCAGCGGGCGCGGGAAGGCAGATTGGACCGGGCGAAACCGCCGGCAGGGGCCAGCCAAAGGCTCCCGCCGGCGCCGGGCGGCGGCACGAGGTCGCGGGCGGAGGCAGGGCGCCGAGGGAGGCCAGGGTGTCGAAGGGAGCTATCGGTCGGGAGTTATCACACCTGTTAACATCAACCCTGTTCACGCTGCCAGGCCCGCTGCTGGGCCCTCAGCCCGCGGAGCAACGCGTCCTGCTGTTCGATGACAATCCGGCGGAGGGCCGACGGCGCGTCAGAGTTTGCTTCGAGCCAGGTGGAACTGCGCCCGAGTGCTGGGTGTCCGGCCGGCTCCTGGCCCTGTTCGAGGTCCTGGTCCAAGGGGTACAGACCGCGCACGATCCTGCTCGCGAGCTCGATGCTCATCCGTTCCCAAACTCCGCGGAGCGCGGCAAAATACTTCGGCTCATATCCGGTGCGAAGTTCCACCGGGCCGCACTGAAAGCCCTCAATCGTCGCACTAAGCAGCTCGTTGGTGAGCGAGGAGTCGTTCAGAGCGGACTCCCAGGCAGTCGCTTTGGTCGTCTTGGCCGGAAGAGCGGCGCTAGCCAACCGGTGGCCCACCCTTCCCGGCGCTGTGCGATCGGCGGCAAGTTCCGCGTCGAGCCGCTCGGCACCGATTCGACCGGTCGCAGCCAGTGCCTCCAGCAGCCTCCAGCGAAGCTCGGAATCGATACTCAGGCCCTGCACGCCCGCCGTTCCGTCGAGCAGGTCCGACAACAACCGGTGCTCGGCATCCGTCGTCCGACCCAGCGTTGTCAGGGTCCGCGCCCACACGAGCTGAATATCGGACCCGGCGTCGGCCGCATGCAGCTCTGCCACCACCGTTGCCAGCAGCCGGGACCGCACCTCGGACCGCTCCGCGGTGCAGGTGTAGCGTTCGGCCGCCTGTCGTGCATTGCCCAATAGGGTGGCCAGGACACCCAGGTCCTTTTCGCCGGGCGCGTGGCGTGCGACGGCGTCGACGTAGCTCGCCGCCGTCATCACGCCATCCCGGGTCCCTGCCCACAGCGAGGACCAGACGAGGGCGCGCGCCAGGGGGTCAGCCAGCCCGTTGAGCCCCTTCAGTGCTGTTGCTTCGGAGAACGGGTCCAGCCGCACCTTGGCGTACGTCAGGTCGTCGTCATTGATCAGCAGGAGTGCAGGACGGCGCCGCCCCTCCAGATCGTTCACCACGGTGGAGCGGCCTGCCAGATCCAGCTCGATGCTCCCGGTGCGTTCCAGGGCGCCGACGGCGCTCCAGTCGAACAGTCCGATCCGGAGTCGGTGGGGCCTCGGCTCGTCCAAACCGGTCACCGGATCAATGGACTCCTGGACAATCGACGCCCGGGTGATGACGCCGTCGTCGTCCATCTCCAGCTCCGCGCCCAACGTCGAGATTCCGGAGGTCTGGAGCCAGGCCCTCGACCATGCGGACAGGTCACGGCCGGATGCCGCGCCAAGGGCGGTCAGCAGATCTTCCAGCGTGGTGTTCGAGAATTCGTGATCGCGGAAATACCGCCTGGCGCCGGCGATGAATTCGTCGAAGCCGACGTAGGCGACCAGTTGCTTCAGCGCGGAGGCGCCCTTGGCGTAGGTGATGCCGTCGAAGTTCTGTTTGGCGGCTTCCAGGTCCCGGATGTCCGCCACGATCGGGTGTGTGGTGGGGAGCTGGTCCTGGACATAGGCCCAGGCCTTGCGGCGGTCCGCGAACGCCACCCAGGACCCGGAACCCCAGTCCGTCGCCTCGGCCACGGCCAGATGGCCCATATAGTCCGCGAAGGATTCCTTCAGCCACAGGTCGTCCCACCAGCGCATGGTCACGAGGTCGCCGAACCACATGTGAGCCATTTCGTGCAGGATCGTGTTGGCCCGGCCCTGGTACTGGCTGTCCGTGCCGCGGGAGGTGAAAACGTAGGCCTCGGTAAAGGTGACCAGGCCAGGGTTTTCCATTGCGCCGAGGTTGTACTCCGGCACGAATGCCTGATCGTACTTGCCAAACGGATAGGGGTAGTCGAAAAGCCGGTGGAAGAATTCCAGGCCGCTCTTGGTGACCGCAAAGATCCGCTCAGGGTCGAAATGGTCAGCGATGGACGCTCGGCAGTAGGCGGCGAGAGGGACCTCCAGACCGTACTGCGGTGCCGACCAGTGGTCGGTGGCCTTGGCATACGGCCCGGCCAGAATCGTGGTGATATAGGTAGCGATGGGAAGGGTCGGGGCGAAGTCCCAACGGCTGCGACCATCAGCGAGCGCCGTCCGGGCGGCTTCCACGCCGTTGGATGCCACCTCCCACCCGCTGGGGGCCGTGACGTGGAAGGTGAACGCGGCCTTAAGGTCCGGCTGCTCGAAGTTCGCGAAGACCCTCCGGGCATCAGCAGGCTCGTACTGGGTGTAGAGATAGGTCCTGCCGTCCGTGGGGTCCACGAAGCGGTGCATGCCCTCGCCGCTGCGCGAGTACAGCGCCGTAGCCCGGATGGTGACGCGGTTACGGGCAGCCAGTTCGGGCAGATGGATCCGGGAGTCCTCCACGGCGTCGACCACAGGCAGTTCGCGGCCGTTGAGCACCACGCTGTGCACCGTGGCGCCGATGAAGTCCAGGAACGTTGCCGAGCCCGGATCGGCGGCATCGAATTCAATAGTGCTCGCAGAAGGGAAGCCGGCCACACTCAGGTCCTCCGCTTCACTCAGGTCCACGTCCACGTCGTAACTGTGGACGGTGATCAGTGCGGATCGTTCTGCCGCTTCGCTGCGGCTCAAATTAGCGTTGGTCACGGGTGCCGGAGGCCTTCCTGTCAGGGACATCCCATCTAATCACGCCGTGTGCGGCACGTACGGCAGGCGCGTGGTGCGGGAGGTCCGGCGTGCGCGGGTCAGCCCATCAGAAGTACGGCGCCGTATCCCAGCACCGCTATCAGCGCCCACGCGCACAGCGCCATGACGGCCGCGCGGGCGCCCGTGCCGAGCAGTTCGCGGATGGAAATCGCTGAGCCCAGCCCGAACAGCGCCGCACCCAAAGCCAGGTCCTGCAAAGTATTGCCGGCAGCCAGCGCGGCCGGCGGCAACCAGCCGAGGGTGCGCAGGGCTGACGTGGCGACGAATCCGAGGACGAACAGCGGCACGACCGGCGGGTATTTGGTGCCTGCCGCCGCCGCCGGACGGGACCTCCGCTCCAGCAGGCCGGCCACACTGACGATAGGAGCCAGCAGCACTACGCGGGTGAGCTTAACCAGGACGGCGGCGGCCAGGGCGGCGGTCCCGGCGGTCTGCGCGGTGGCCACTACCTGGCCCACATCGTGTACCGACGCGCCGGTCCAGCGGCCGAATTCGAGCGGGGTCAGCCCCAGCAGCGCGGCCAGCAGCGGCAGCACGCCGATGGCCAGTGTCCCGCAGAGGGTCACCAGCGCGATCGGCAACACCGTGTCCTGCTGCCGGTGGCCCTTCACTCCTGCCATGGCGCCGATGGCGGACGCGCCGCAGATGGAAAACCCTGTGGCGATCAGCAGCGGCGCCGGTGCGGCCAGCCTGAACGCCTTGCCCAGCGCATAGGTGCCGGCAAAGCTCAGCGCTACGACCGCAACGATCAGGCCGACCGTCCGCCAGCCCAGGGAGACAACGTCCAACAGGCTGAGCTTGAGACCGAGCAGCACGATGCCGGCCCGCATCAGGTGCTTTCCGGCGAACGAAAGCCCGGGCCGCAGCACGCCGTGGACCAGGGCGCCGCTGCCCGGCAGGTTTGAGACGAGGATGCCCAGCACGACGGCGACCGTCATCGCCGGCAGCACCGGCACCGTCGCGTGGACCGCCAGTGCGAGGACGACGGCGGCCAGCGCGGCTCCCAGCCCCGGGGCAAGCAACCTGACGGGGAACCTGGCGGTAGGGGAGGGCATACTGACACTTTGCCGCATGCCGCGGCGGCGGCCAAAACGGACCGCGGCCGACGCTACCAGGGACTGGGTTTGTAGTCCTTGAGGAAGACGCCGTACTGGTCCTCGCCGGCTTCGCCCAGCACGATCGGGTCGTAGACGCGGGCCGCGCCGTCGACGAGGTCAAGGGGCGCGTGGAAGCCCTCGTCGGCCAGCCTGACCTTGGTGTAGTGCGGGCGTTCGTCGGTGATCCAGCCGGTATCCACGGCTGTCATCAGGATGCCGTCCGTCTCGAGCATTTCCCCGGCGCTCGTGCGGGTCATCATGTTCAGGGCCGCCTTGGCCATGTTGGTGTGCGGGTGGCCCGGTCCCTTGTAGGCGCGGGAGAACTGTCCCTCCATGGCCGAGACGTTGACGATGTACTTCCGCCGGGCGGCCGAGCGCGCCATGGTGGGGCGCAGCCGGGACACCAGCAGGAAGGGTGCGGTGACATTGCACAGCTGCACCTCGAGCATCTCCAGCGGGTCCACCTGCTCCACCACCTGGGTCCAGCTGTTCACGGTGGCCAGGTCCGGGACGAGACCGCCGGCGTCGATGGCGGTGCCGGCGGCGATGCGTTCGGCCGACGCCGAGCCCATGGACAGCGCCAGCGCCGCCACCTCATCGCCGGCCAGCAGCGGGTGGGCCGTCATCTGGGCGGCCAGTGCCAGCGGGTGCTTGTCATGGGCGTGGCCGAAGGTGACCAGTTCGGGCATCGGCCGGTCCGTGGGCAGCGGCTCCAGTTCTGCGTCGACAAGGGGCTGATAGGAATGCGGGGAGCGCCGGACGGTCTGGGCCGCATTGTTGATGATGATATCCAGGGCGCCCGCCGCCGCCAGCGAATCCGCCAGCGAGATCACCTGTGACGGGTCGCGCAGGTCGATGCCCACGATCCGCAGCCGGTGCAGCCAGTCGCCGCTGTCCTCCATGGCCGCGAACCGGCGGGCGGCGTCCTTCGGGAACCGTGTGGTGATGGTGGTGTGCGCTCCGTCGCGGAGCAGCCGCAGCGCGATGTACATGCCGATCTTGGCCCTGCCGCCGGTCAGCAGCGCACGCCGTCCGGACAGATTGGTCCGTGCATCCCGCTTGGAGTGGTTGAACGCGGCACACTCGGGGCACAGCTGGTGGTAGAACGCATCGACCAGGCTGTAGGGCTGTTTGCAGATGTAGCAGGGGCGGGGACGGATCAGGGTCCCGGCAACCGCGCCGCCGGCCGACGGCTTGAGCTTGCTGCCGCGCGTTTCGTCGTCGATCCGGTCAGGTGCTGCGGTGGCCGTGCGGGCCAGGACCGAACGGTCGGCCTCGTTCACCGCGTCGCGCTTGGTCACGCGCCGGTGACGCTTGACGGCCTTGAACATCTTTCCGGTGGCGTGCCTGACGGCGACGTAGTCGGGGTGCTCCTCGTCGTAGGCGTGGATGGTGTTCAGGACCTTGAGGGCGGCCTGGATCTCCGCCGACGTCAGTGCAGGCGTGTTCTGCGGATTATTCACCCCACAATTTTACCGTCAGCGGGGCCCTTCCTCCGCCGCGGCGGAAACGGCCGCATCGCGGCCGCCGGACACGCCGTTGCTCCTGCCCGACGCCGCATGGGCGGCCGCCAGCTGATTGTCAGCGACGGCGTCGATCGACCTCTGCATGTCCTCGCTGGCGTCGGTGGCGATCCGCACTGCGGCGGGGAGCCGCTTGGCCGCAGCCTTCGCGGCCGCGACCTCGTTCTCGTCCGGCTCGGGGACGGTCTGGCCCTTGGCCAGCACCGTGATGCCCGATTCGGTGATCTTGTAGCCCTTGGCGCGGTCCCGCTCCGGGTCCAGGCCGATGGTCGCGAACGCGGGGACCTTGATGTTCTTGTCCAGGATGGCCCGCTGCACCACGGCCCCCTCCCCGATGCTGACCTCGTCCATCAGCACGGAGGCCAGGACGCGGGCCCCGGTGCCGACATAGACATCGTTGGAGAGCACCGAGTCCTCCACGATGCCGCCGGAAATGACGACACCCGCCGATAGCAGGGTGTCCAGCGCAACGCCGATCGAGTTCCGGGCGCCGCGGACCAGTTTCGCCGGCGGCGACGTCGTGGCCCGGGTGAAGATGGGCCATTCGCGGTTGTAGAGATTGAAGATCGGCAGCGGAGAAATGAGGTCCTCGTGGGCCTCGTAGAAGGAATCGATGGTTCCCACGTCGCGCCAGTAGGTCCGGTCGCGTTCCGTTGAACCGGGGATGTCGTTGGTGGTGAAGTCATAGACAAAGGCCTCGCCCCGGTCCACGAAATACGGAACGATATCCCCGCCCATGTCGTGCTTGGTGTCCAGCCGCTCGGCGTCGATCCTGAGCGCTTCCTCCAGGGCGTCCGCGTCGAAAACGTAGTTCCCCATCGAGGCGAGGAAGGAGTCGGGATCGTCCCGCAGCCCGGCCGTGGTGGCGGGTTTTTCCACGAAGGCGGCAATCCTGCCGGTGGCCGGATCGGTTTCGATGACGCCGAACTGGTCGGCCATCGCCAGGGGCTGCCGGACCGCCGCCACGCTGGCCTTGGCGCCGCTGGCAATGTGGGCCCGGACCATCTGCGAGAAGTCCATCCGGTACACGTGGTCGGCGCCGACGACGACGACGATGTCCGGCTTCGCGTCGTGGATCAGGTTCAGCGACTGGTAGATGGCGTTGGCGCTGCCCAGGAACCAGCTCTTGCCCACGCGCTGCTGGGCGGGAACCGAGGCGACGTAGTTGTCCAGCAGCGTGGACATCCGCCAGGTTTCGGAGATGTGCCGGTCCAGGCTGTGGGACTTGTACTGGGTGAGGACAACGATTCTGCGGTAGCCGGAGTTGACCAGGTTGGACAGGGCAAAATCGATCAGCCGGTAGCTGCCGGCAAAGGGCACTGCGGGTTTGGCGCGGTCCGCCGTCAGGGGCATCAGGCGGTTGCCTTCGCCGCCGGCAAGGACGATGGAAAGCACTTTTGTCTTTGGCATCTGATACCCCAAACCTCGTTGTTAGGGAGCATGAGCGGTATTTCGACCGCCGCGCCCTGCCGATGAGTTCACACTAGGCCACGAGCGCGCCGAGCGACTACTTTGGGAGAGTGCGAATCGATATTGTGACCAAAGAATTCCCGCCCGAAATCTACGGTGGAGCCGGCGTCCATGTGGCCGAGCTCAGCCGGGTCCTGGCCAGCCAAGTGGATCTGCGGGTGCGGGCCTTTGGCGCCCCGCGCCCGGAGGACTACCAGGGGGCCACGGTGTCCTCCTACGGGACGCCCGAGGGGCTGGCCTCGGCGAACCCGGCGGTGCAGACCCTGGGGGTGGACCTGCAGATCGTCCCGGACATCGCCGGGGCGGACCTGGTGCACTCGCACACCTGGTACGCCAACATGGCCGGGCATCTGGCGTCGCTGCTGCATGGCATTCCGCACGTGCTCAGCGCCCATAGCCTGGAACCGCTGCGGCCGTGGAAGCGGGAGCAGCTCGGCGGCGGCTACGCGGTCTCGTCCTGGGTGGAGAAAACCGCCTATGAGGCGGCCGCCGCGATCATCGCCGTCTCGGACGGAATGCGCAAGGACATCCTGCGCAGCTATCCGGAGGTTGATCCGGCGAAGGTCCGGGTGGTCCACAACGGCATCGACGTCTCGCTCTGGCAGCGGGACGAGGCGGACGACGTCGTCCGCCGCCTGGGGATCGACCCCGACCGTCCCAGCGTGGTGTGGGTGGGCAGGGTGACCCGGCAGAAGGGCGTGCCGTACCTGCTCAGGGCCGCGGCGCTGCTGCCGCCCGAGGTCCAGCTGGTCCTGTGCGCGGGTGCGGCGGATACCCCGGAGCTCGGGGCGGAGGTCAACGCCCTGATCGAGGGGCTGAAGGCCCGGCGGGACGGCGTTGTCGTCATAGAACGGATGCTGCCGCGCGCGGAGCTGATCCAGGTGCTCAGCCACGCGACGGTCTTCGCCTGCCCGTCGATCTATGAACCGCTCGGCATCGTCAATCTTGAGGCGATGGCCTGCGGGGCCGCCGTCGTCGCCAGCGCCACCGGCGGGATCCCGGAGGTCGTCGAGCACGGCCGCACCGGACTGCTGGTGCCGCTGGAGCAGCTTTCCGACGGCACCGGCACCCCGCTGGACCCGGAGCGCTTCGTCAGCGATTTCGCCGCTGCGCTCACCGATGTAGTCAGCGACCGGGTCCGGGCCCGCGCCATGGGCGAGGCGGGCAGGGTCCGGGCCACCGAGCACTTTTCCTGGGACACCATCGCCGCCGCCACGCTTGAGGTCTACCGCTCGGTGCTCTGAACGGCTAGCTGCGCACGCCCTTCTGCTTGAGCAGCAGCACCTTCTCGTCGATCGGGACGGCGCCGTCCGCCCGCTGCCGGCGGGCGTACTCCATGGCCTCGTCCTGGCGGGCCTTTTCGGATCCGTCGGCAATCGGGGCGCGGAGGTGGTCCTGGGTGTAGCCGAAGGCGTCCACCAGGTCCAGCGCGTGCGGGCGCAGCTTGGCCAGCAGCCGGTTGATGTAGCCGCCAAGGGTGCGGGCGCGCTGCATCGAGATCCGGCCGTTCATGAGGTACCAGGACAGGTGCTTTTCGATCAGGCCCAGGCCAAAGAGGTCCCGCAGCCGGGTCAGCACCTCCCGGGTGCGCGGGTCCTCGATGTTTCCCAGCGCTTCGGTGAACGCTTCCCACTGCAGCAGCTCGGCGTGGGCGGTGGCCGCCTCGATCAGCTCGTGCTGGTGCTCGTTGAACACCGCCGCGGCCTTGGGCTGGGGAAGCCGGGCGGCGTCCTTCAGGGCCGCGCCGACGTCCGCGACCATGGACGTCACGCGCTCCGTGAGCAGGGCCCGCTGGCCGTCTTCGTCCCGCAGCGCCAGCACCGACTTCTGCACCGAACCGGTGTCCGCCACGAATTGCGCCATCTGCCGCAGACCCGTCTTGTTCAGCGTCAGGTCCGCGGCCTGGTTCACGGCGAACCGGGCCAGGACGCCGAAGTCGAGGTTGCTGAACTCCTTGGCATAACTGGCCAGCAGCCGTTTGGCCACCAGCTGCAGCAGCACCGTGTTATCGCCCTCGAAGGTCACATAGACGTCCAGGTCGGCGCGCAGTGACGTGAGCCGGTTTTCCGCCATGTATCCGGCGCCGCCGCAGGCCTCCCGGCATTCCTGCAGGGTGTCCAGGGCGTGCCAGGTGGACAGGGATTTCAGCGCGGCGGCCAGCGTCTCCAGGTCCTGCCGGTCCTCATCCGTGTCCTGCGCGCCGGAGAAGACGCCGTCGAACTTCTGCAGCAGCTGCTCGTGCGCGAAGCTGGCCGCGTAGGTGGTGGCGAGCAGCGGCAGCAGCCGGCGCTGGTGCCGCTGGTAATCCAGCAGCACCACTTCCTCGGCCTCGGATCCGCCGCTGAACTGGCGCCGTTCGCCGGCATAGGTGACGGCGATCTTCAGCGCGACCTTGCTGGCGGCGACAGCCGCGCCGTCCAGCGAGACCCGGCCCTGGACCAGGGTGCCGAGCATGGTGAAGAAACGCCTGCCCGGGCTTGCGATCGAGGAGGAATAGCCGCCGTCAGCAGCGACATTGCCGTAGCGGTTGAGCAGGTTCGTGCGGGGAATACGGACGCCGCTGAAGGAGATCCGGCCGTTGTCAATGCCGTTGAGTCCGCCCTTGAGCCCGTCGTCCTCGGTGCTGATTCCCGGCAGGCATTCCTTGCTGGCCGGGTCCCGGAGCGGGACAAAGAAGGCGTGTACGCCGTGGTTGACGCCTTTGGTGATGAGCTGGGCGAAGACGACGGCGGCGAGCCCGTCGACGGCTGCGTTGCCGTTGTATTCCTTCCAGGCTGCCCGGAACGGGGTGTTGATGACGAATTCATCGGCGGCGGGATCGAAGGTGGCTGTCGTGGCGATCGAGGCCACGTCGGAGCCGTGGCCGATCTCGGTCATCGCGAAGACGCCGGGAATCTCCAGGCTCATGATCCCCGGCAGCCACGCCTTCCGGTGTTCCTCGGTGCCCAGGTGCAGGACTGCGGAGCCGAAAAGCCCCCACTGCACTCCTGCCTTGATCTGCAGGGAGGGATCGGCGGTGACCAGCTCCTCGAAACCGGCGATGTTGCCGCCGTGATCATCGGTGCCGCCCAGCTCGGCAGGGAACGCCCGGTGCACGGCCTTGTGTTCCACCAGGTACTTCAGCTGTCCGAAGGTCCGACGGCGGTGCTCGGCGTAGCTGAGCCCTTCCACCTTCTGGACCTCGGGCCGTGCGGCGAGTTCCCGCGCCTGGTGCCTGACGGCTGCCCAGCGGCCCAGCAACTGCTCACCCAGGGCGGCGACGTCGATGCCCTGGGCCCGCTCCGCGGCAGCTGCGCGGGTGGTGGGTGGTGTCATGAGCTCGGTCATAGCGGTAGGGATCCTTTGTCTTTGGTGCTGGTAGATGTCGGGGAGCCTGGATGGCTGCCGGTGGCGCTGCCGATCTCCGCCCGGAGGCCGTGGAAGAGCCAGTTGGTGATTTGTTCCGCCATCCGGCGGGAGTCCGGTTTGGCCGGCGAGTCCGGGGTGCCCAGCCACAGTTCGCCGGCGGACCTGACCAGGCCGATGGCGGCGGTGGGCCAGTAGCGGAGCAGGGCAGGTCCGGCGCCGGCGAGCTGGGTCTGCAACGGCCGGGCGATCATCGCGACAATCTCATCGAAGAAGTGGCCCAGCGCCACGGCGCTGCCGCCCAGGCCGGTGGCCGCCCCGGGGTCCCCGGGTGCGGGGCGGGTGACGAAGGCGTACACGTTGGGGGAGGTCTCAGCCATCTCCAGGTAGGAGGCAACCATATTAAGCAGCCCGGACCGCGGCGTGGACGCTGTCTCGACCGCTTCGCGGATCCGCCGCTGCATCTGTCTCAACACGACCTCGCCGACGGCCTGCTGCAGGCCGGCCTTGTCACCGAAATATCTGTAGAACACGGATTTGCTGGTTCCGGCCGCGGCCGCGATGTCCTCCATGGACGCCTCGGCGCCCAGGAGGTGGACGGCGCGCCTGCTGGCCTTGATCAGTTCCTTCCGCCGTTCTTCGCGGTGGGACTGCCAGCGCGCGGAACGGCCGTCGACCAAACCGGCGGCCGGGTCGGCGGATTCGGCAGGGTGGGCGGAGTTGACTGTCAGGTTCACGATACCCAGCGTATCAGGTACGCTTGGTATCAGTAACAACCCCCACTACAAGGGAGACCGCACCATGGCCGAAAACCTGTCCACCATCCGCCCGCTGCGCAAGGCTGTCGTCGTCGGCGGTAACCGCATTCCCTTTGCCCGCGCGGGCGGCGCCTACGCCAAATCCTCCAACCAGGACATGCTGACCGCTGCGCTGGACGGCCTCGTCGCGCGCTTCGGGCTGCAGGACGAGCGGATCGGCGAGGTCGCGGCCGGGGCCGTGCTCAAGCATTCCCGGGATTTCAACCTCACCCGCGAGGCCGTGCTCGGCTCGGCGCTCTCGGCCGAAACCCCCGCCTATGACCTGCAGCAGGCCTGCGCAACCGGGCTGGAAACCGTGCTGGGCCTGGCCAACAAGATCAAGCTGGGCCAGATCGACTCGGCGATTGCCGGCGGCGTGGACTCCGCCTCGGACGCTCCGATAGCCGTGTCGGAGGGCCTGCGCTCCATTCTGCTGGACTTCAGCAGGGCCAAGACCGTACCGCAGAAGCTCGGTGTCCTCTCCCGCCTTCGGCCCAAGGACCTGGCTCCGGACGCGCCCTCCACCTCCGAACCGCGGACGGGACTGTCCATGGGGGAACACCAGGCGCTGACCACCGCCCAGTGGAAAATCAGCCGCGCGGCGCAGGACGAACTCGCGCTGGCCAGCCACCGGAATCTCGCCGCCGCCTACGAGCGCGGGTTCTTCGACGACCTGCTCACCCCCTACCGGGGACTGGCGAAGGATTCGAACCTGCGCGCGGATACCTCACCGGAAAAGCTGGCAAAACTCAGCCCGGTCTTCGGTAAGTCGCTGGACGCCGAGGCAACCATGACTGCCGGAAACTCCACGCCCCTGACCGACGGCGCTTCCACCGTGCTGCTCGGTTCCGAGGAGTGGGCCCGCAGCCACGAGCTGCCCATCCTGGCCGACGTCGTGGACGGGGAAGCGGCCGCCGTGGACTTTGTCCATGGCAAGGACGGCCTGCTGATGGCACCGGCCTTCGCGGTTCCCCGGCTACTCGCCCGGAACTCGCTGACGCTCGACGATTTCGATTTCTTTGAAATCCACGAGGCCTTCGCCGGCACCGTGCTGAGCGCCCTGGCCGCCTGGGAGTCCGAGGACTTCGGCCGGGAGCGGCTCGGCCTCTCCGGCGCGTTCGGGACCGTCGACCGCGGCAAACTCAACGTCAACGGCTCGTCCCTAGCCGCCGGGCACCCCTTTGCCGCGACCGGCGGACGCATCGTGGCCTCGCTGGCCAAGATGCTGCACGAAAAAGGCACCGTGAACGGCCGGCCTGCCCGCGGCCTCATTTCCGTCTGCGCCGCCGGCGGCCAGGGCGTCGTGGCGATCCTGGAAGCCCGGTAACCGCGATGGCGGATGCTTACACGACATTTGTCAACGGCGGGGTCGGGAAGTCGCTGGCCCGCCGTCTCGGCCTCCCGCGGCCCGCCGTGCTGCGGCGCTACTCCCCGGCCGCGCCGCTGCTGCCCGGCCCCGTGCTGGTCCTTGGCTCGGGGCCGGGCGCCGACGGGATCGCCACGGCCCTCCTGGACTGGCACCTGGACGTCCGCCGGAACTCCGGCCCGAAGATCAGGTTTGGCGCCGTCATCCTGGTGCTCGACGAACTGGACCATCCGGACGGGCTCTCCGGCCCTGCCCGTTCCCTCGGGGCGGTGCTGCGCACGCTGGCCGGCAACGGCCGCGTGGTCACGGTGTCCAGGCCGGCGTCCGGGGCCGGCTCACCGGCCCAGGCCGCGGCCCGCCACGCCGTCGACGGGCTGCTGCGTTCCCTCGCCAAGGAGCTGCGCGGCGGCTCTACCGGCAACGGCATCGTCCTGGCCGACGGGATCCCCGCCACCGCGCCCGGTGCGCTGGGCGCACTGCGGTTCCTGCTCTCCGCCCGCTCCGCCTTCGTGGACGGCCAGTTCCTCACGGTCGGCTCCGAATCGGGGCAACTGCCGGACGACTGGGCGCAGCCCCTGGCCGGGCGGACGGCCGTGGTGACCGGGGCGGCCCGCGGGATCGGTGCGGCCATCGCCGGGACGCTGGCGGCGGACGGCGCAACGGTCATCGCCGTCGATGTGCCGGCCGCCGGTGAACAGCTGGCCGCCGTGGCCAACGCGGTGCGCGGCACGGCACTGCAGCTGGATATCACGGCCCCGGACGCCGGACGGCGGATCCTGGAACACGCCACCGGCCGCCACGGCGGCCTGGACATCGTGGTGCACAACGCGGGCATCACCCGGGACAAGCTGCTGGCCAACATGGATGCCGCCCGCTGGGACTCCGTGATTGCTGTCAATATCGCCGCCCAGCTGCGCATGAACGAGGCCTTCCTGGCCAGCGGCGCGTTCCGGAACCAGCCCCGGATCGTCTCGGTCGCATCGACCTCCGGGATCGCCGGAAACCGCGGCCAGACCAACTACGCCGCCTCCAAGGCCGGCGTGATCGGCATGGTCCGGGCAACCGCACCGCTGCTGTCCGGCTCCGGCGGCACCATCAACGCCGTCGCCCCCGGCTTCATCGAAACGGACATGACAGCCAGGATCCCGCTGGCCACCCGGGAGGTCGCCCGGCGGCTGAACAGCCTGCAGCAGGGCGGCCGGCCAGAGGACGTCGCCCAGGCGATCGCCTTCTTCGCCGGCGGCGCGGCCGGCGGGATCAACGGAACGATGCTGCGCGTCTGCGGCCAGAATCTGGTGGGGCAATGAACGGCCACCCGGCGGAGGTGCTCCCGGAGGTCCCGTCACTGTCCAAGCTCTACCTGACCGCCGCGGGAACGGCCGCCAAGAGCCGGCTGCTCGGCGGCACCGGGCCTTCGCTGCTCCCTGCCGCCGGCCACGTGGTGCACGGAGTGCGGGCGGATGTCGCGAAGCTGACCGAATACCAGCACCTGCTCTCCGAATCGGCCCGCGATGTGCTGCCCTCGGGCTACCTGCACGCGCTGGCCTTTCCGGTGGCGATGAGCGTCATGGTCCGGCCCGACTTCCCGCTGCCGCTGCTGGGCATGGTGCATCTGCGCAACCAGGTGGAGCACTTTTCCCCGGTGCTGTACACGACGCCGCTGACCATCACGGCGTGGGCCCGGGGCCTGCAGGGGCACCGCGCGGGCACCCAGGTGGAGATCGTCGCCGAGGTGCGCCCGGACGGTGGCGGCGAGGTGCTCTGGCGCGGCCGCTCCAGCTACCTCGCCAAGGGCGTGTTCCTGCCCGGGCTGGACCATCCGCAGCCCTCGGGCCGTCCGCAGCCCTCGAGTCATCCGCAGCCCTCGGGTCCGCGGGAGAGCTTCGATCCGCCGGTGCCGACCGGGATCTGGACGCTCGGCGTGGACACCGGTCGGGCCTACGCTGCCGTGTCCGGTGATTTCAACCCGATCCACCTCTCCGTGCTGAGCGCGAAGGTGCTGGGCATGCGGCGGTCCCTGGCACACGGCATGTACCTGGCGGCCAGGATCCTGCACGACGTCGGCTCGCCGAAGCCGGACGCGTTCGGCTGGGACATCGTCTTCGAGGCGCCGGTCTTTCTGCCTGCCCGGGTGGCCGTCACCATCGCGGACACCAGCGGGGACGACGGCGCCTGGTCGGGTTCGGCGTTCACCGGCTGGAATCAGCGCACCGGGCGCCGGCACTTCCACGGCACCATGGCCGCCCTCTGACGCGCGCACCGGCCGGAAACCGGCGGGACCGTCCGGCATCCCGGACGGTCCCGCGGCCGTCCGCGCCGAAGCCGGCAGCGGCTGGCTTAGGCTGAGGGAATGAGTTCGACGACGCAACCGCTGGATGACACCCTGACCGTTGAGCACGCCCGGGCGCTGGACGCGGCGGACCCGCTGGCGGGGCACCGCAGCAGCTTCTTGGGAACCGACGACGGGTCCGTTAGGTCCTACCTGGACGGCAATTCGCTGGGCCGGCCGCTGAAGGCCTCGGCCGAACGGGTGGCGGAGTTCATCAGCGGCCAGTGGGGCGCACGACTGATCCGCGGCTGGGACGAGGGCTGGCTGGCCATGCCGCAGACCCTGGGCGACGCGATCGGCGCCGGTCTGCTCGGAGCCGCCGCCGGACAGGTCACCGTGGGCGATTCCACCACGGTGATGCTGTACAAACTCTGCCGTGCTGCCGTCGCCGCCCGCCCCGGGCGGACGGAGATCGTGCTCGACCGGGACAATTTCCCCACCGACAGGTTCATCCTGGAGGGAATTGCCGCCGAATGCGGACTGCTGCTGCGCTGGATTTCGCCCGCCGCGGATGCGGGCGTCACGGCCGCGGAACTGGCGGACGCCGTCGGCGAACGGACCGCGCTGGTGGTCCTGAGCCTGGTGGCCTACCGTTCCGGTTACCTGGCCGACGGCCCGGAGCTGACCCGGATCGCGCACGCCGCCGGCGCGCTGATGCTGTGGGACCTGTGCCATTCGGCGGGTGTGGTGCCCACCGACCTGGACGGCTGGGACGCCGACCTGGCCGTGGGATGCACCTACAAGTACCTCAACGGCGGTCCGGGCGCCCCGGCCTTCGGCTACGTCAACGCCCGGATCCAGCCGGAGCTGGCGCAGCCGATCCAGGGCTGGATCGGCAGCGCAGACCCCTTCGGCATGGGCGAGGCCTACCGGCCGGCGGCGGGAATCCGTGCCTTCACCTCCGGCACCCCGCCGGTGGTGGGCATGCTGGCCATGACGGACATGGTGGACCTGATTGCCGCCGTCGGGCTCGACGCCGTGCGGGCGAAGTCCGTGGCGCTGACCGAGTACGCCATTTCCCTGTACGACGGCGTGCTGGCGCCCCTGGGCGTGTCCCTCGCGTCCCCGCGCAGTGCCGAACGCCGCGGCGGACACATCACGGTGGACCACCCGCGGTGCCGCGAGGTCACCGCAATCCTGTGGGGCCAGGGTGTCATCCCGGATTACCGCAATCCCGACGGCATCCGGCTTGGCCTCTCGCCGCTGTCCACCAGCTTCACGGAAGTCTGGCTGGGAGTGGAGGCCATCCGGGCCGAGCTGGCCCGCACGCAGTAGCTGCGGCCCCGGGATCCGCAGATGGGCTAGGTGGCCTTGGCCGTGCCGGATTTCCTGGCGCCGCCGGCCGCCGGTGCCTTTTTCTTGCGCTCCAGGCTCTTCCTGAGCGCGTCCATCAGGTCCACCACCTCGCCGCCGCCCTCGGTTTTTCCGTCCGCGGCGCCAAAGGTCGCCCCGGTATCCACGGCGTCCCCGTGCACGAGCTTCTCATCGATCAGTGTGCGCAGCTGCTGCTGGTAGTCGTCGGTGAAAGTGGCCGGTTCGAAGTCGCCGGAATACTGCTCCACCAGGGCGGCGGACATCTCACGTTCCTTGGAACTGATCCGTGTGGCCTCCGCCAGGGCGGGAAAATCGGCCTCCCGGACCTCGTCGTCCCACAGCAGCGACTGCAGCAGCAGCACCTTTCCCCGGACCCGCAGCGCACCGAGGCGTGTTTTCTGCCGGAGCGAAAACGTGACGATGGCTGTCCGGTCCGTGTCCGTCAGGGTCCGGTGCAGCAGGGCGTATGCCTTGGGGGAGCTGGAGTCCGGCTCCAGGAAGTAGCTCCGGTCAAACATGATCGGGTCCAGCTGCGCGTCCGGCACGAACTGGACGACCTCGATTTCCCTGCTGCGCTCGATCGGCAGGGACGCCAGGTCCTGCTCCGTCAGCACCACGGTGCGCTCGCCGTCGTCGTACGCCTTGTCGATGTGCTCATAGGCCACCACCTCGCCGCAGACCTCGCAGCGGCGCTGATAGCGGATCCGGCCGCCGTCCGCGTCGTGGACCTGGTGCAGGCCGATGTCGTGGTCCTCGGTGGCGCTGTAGAGCTTGACGGGGACGTTGACCAGGCCGAACGTGACGGCGCCCTTCCAGATGGACCTCATGGCAACAGTCAACACCTTTCCGCCGGTGCAGGGCTAGATCCTGCACCGCGGACGCAGCACACTGTAAGGATGACGGACGGTACGCAGGGTGGCTGAAGCGGCAGGAGCCAAGAAGCAGACCGTCGCGGTCGCGGGCCGGACGCTGACCATCAGCAACCTGGACAAGGTGATCTACCCGGAAACCGGGACCACCAAGGGGGATGTGCTGCGCTATTACGCCGAGGTGGCGCCGCTGCTCATCGCTGCGGCCCGGGACAGGCCGGCGACCCGTAAGCGCTGGGTCCACGGGGTGGGAACCGCCGAGCATCCCGGAACGATGTTTTTCCAGAAGAACCTGGAAGACTCCGCCCCGGACTGGGTGCCCCGCGGAACCATCCACCACAAGAATCACGACAACGACTATCCGCTGGTCAACGACGCGGCCACCCTGGCCTGGCTGGGCCAGATCGCCGCCCTCGAACTGCACGTCCCGCAATGGCGGTTCGGCCCCGACGGGACGCCGCACCATCCCGACCGGCTGGTCCTGGACCTGGACCCGGGCCCCGGCGCAGGCCTTGCCGAATGCGCGCAGGTGGCCCGCTGGTGCCGGGCCATCCTGGCCGATATGGGGCTGGACCCCGTCCCGGTCAGCAGCGGAAGCAAGGGACTGCACCTGTACGCCGGCCTGGACGGGAAACAGAGCTCGGCCGCCGTCTCCGAGGTGGCCCATGAACTGGCGCGGGCCCTGGAGGCCGACCACCCGGACCTGGTGGTGAGCGACATGAAGAAATCGCTGCGCGACGGCAAGGTCCTGCTGGACTGGAGCCAGAACAATCCGAACAAGACCACCATCGTTCCGTACTCCCTGCGGGGCCGTCCAACACCCACCGTCGCGTTTCCGAGGACCTGGCGCGAGCTCGCCGGGCCCGGCCTTGCCCAGGTCGGCTACGAGGAGGCGCTGCGCAGGATCCGACGACGGAAGGATCCGTTCGCCGTCGTCGCCGCCCTGGGCGCCGGCCAGGACGCCGGACATGGTGCAGGCCAGGCGGAGGACGTGACCGGCCGGGCGGAGGACGGGGGCGGTCCGGCAGGAAAGCTGCGCCGGTACCGGCAGAAACGCACGGCCGGCGCGACCCCGGAGCCGGTGCCGGAGGGCGACGGGCCGGCGCCCGCCGCCGCACCGGCGGACAGCGGCGGCGAACCGATCTTCGTGATCCAGCGCCACGACGCCCGGCGCCTGCACTATGACTTCCGGCTGGAACATGAGGGAGTGCTCGTATCCTGGGCGCTGCCGAGGGGCGTGCCGACGGACACCGGCAAGAACCATCTGGCGGTGCAGACGGAGGACCACCCGATGGACTACGCCACCTTTGCCGGGACCATTCCGAAGGGCCAGTACGGCGCCGGGACGGTGGAGATCTGGGACACGGGCACGTTCGAACTCGAAAAGTGGCGGCCGGACAAAGAGGTCATCGCGGTGCTGCACGGAACCCAGGCTGCCGGGCTGGGCGCGGCCCGCAGGTTCGCCCTGATCCACACCGGAGGCGAGGGCAGCGCCGCGAAGAACTGGCTGATCCACCTGATGAAGGACCAGCCGGGCCACGCGTCGCCGTCCGGCAGGGCACCGGCGGCGCGACCGCGGACCACGGCACGCGCGACCGCCGCGACCGCCGCGACCGCGACCGCCACGGCCGGTTCAGGCCCGCCCGGGACAGCGCCGGGCCCGCGTCCGCCGCGGCCCATGCTCGCCGAGGCCGCCGCTGCCGACGCCGTGGACCCTGGAGGTACGGGCTGGAGTTTCGAACTGAAATGGGACGGCATCCGTGCGCTCGCCGTCGTCGCGGACGGCACCGCCTCCCTGTACAGCCGCAACGGCCGCGACATCACCGCCACCTATCCGGACATCGTCGAAGTCCTGGCCGCGCAGCAGGGCCTAGGGGAG
The DNA here is from genome assembly GCA_044447065.1 of Actinomycetales bacterium. Classification (GTDB taxonomy): domain Bacteria; phylum Actinomycetota; class Actinomycetes; order Actinomycetales; family Micrococcaceae; genus JBIOFK01. Next base: position 18,887 of record JBIOFK010000011.1, read on the forward strand.
TGTGTCCTCGACGGCGAGATCATCGCCATCGGGGCGCGGGGGCGGCCGGACTTCGGGCTGCTCCAAGAACGGATGAAGCTGACGAAGCCCCGCGAGGTGGCGGCGGCGCGGAAGACCGTCACGGTCCGCTATATGGTTTTTGACCTCCTGGAGGATTCAGGCCGGGATCTGGCCGCAACACCCCTGCGGGAACGCCGGTCACGGCTGGCCGAACTCGTTCCCCCTGGCCAGCGCGGAGCCCTGCAATTCTCGCCGGACATCCCGGGGCCGGCGGCCGATGCCCTCGCCACCAGCGCGGAACTCGGGCTGGAGGGAATCATGGCCAAGGAAGCGGCGGGACGCTACCGGCAAGGACGGCGCAGCGCCAGCTGGCTCAAGGTCAAGCACGAACGCATGCAGGAGGTTATCGTGCTGGGCTGGCGGCCCGGCAGGGGCAGCCGCGCCGGACTGCCCGGCTCGCTCCTGCTCGGAATACCGGGGCCGGACGGTGACCTGCACTATGCCGGCAGGGTGGGCACGGGATTCACCGATGATCAGCTCTCGGCGATGGCCGCGCGGTTCGCCGCCATGCCCCGCAAGACGGCGCCTGCAAAGGATGTGCCGGCCGCCGACAGCGGCGATGCGCAGTGGATCACCCCGAAGCTCGTCGGCGAAGTCAGGTACAGCGATTGGACCCGCACGGGCAAGCTGCGCCATCCGTCCTGGCGCGGCTGGCGGCCGGACAAGGCCCCCGCGGACGTCCGCCGCGAAGTACCCGCCGTTGCCGATTGAGCCGGATCCGCGGGCGCCCGCGGCCGTCCGCGACCGGATCCGGGGGAGTCCGGTGTGCCGCCGGGGCGCCCGCGGCCGGTTTCATCAGGTTGCTTAGTTTTTTCGGCCGCGCCATTGAATTCCGCTGGCCGTTGCGGATACCGTCGAGGAGTGCCCCTGACTGGGCGCATCGGGCATCACCAACCGGAGGGACACCATGGGCGAGAATACGCCGGATCCGCTAGAGGAGAATTCGGCCGCGCTCAGCGCGGATCCGGGGGTGCCTCCGGGAACCCCCGAGGCCCCCGATCTGGACGACGATATGGCGGACCTGCTCGGCAACCAGCCGGACTCCGACGAGGATCTCCAGGGCCGGCTGGACGACGACGCCGGTCCGTCCAGCGGGGACGACAGCTCCGAGGCGCTGACCGAACGGGCGGCCGAAACCGGTCCCGCGGCCGGGAAGGAGCTCAGCGGAGATCCTGACGACGACGCGGACCTGCGGCGGGCCTATTCGGACGACGCCCCCGAGTCGGACCGATGAGCCCGGAGGGGACGGATCCGGTCGAAATCTCCACCCATCTGCGTCCGGGGGAGTGGGACGAGGAGAGCCTGTCCTTCCTGCTGGAGTCGTATGTGCAGCGGCTGGTGGAGATGGGCGCGGCGCCCCGGGCGATCGTGTCCGCCGTCGACCGCCATGACGACGGTTCCGTGAGCATCAAGGCCAGCTGGGCCGGGGGCACTACCGATGCGGAATCAGATCCTGAGCGCTGACGCTGCAAGACTGGGCCGATGAGTTCCTTCCTGCAGGCACGCACGATCCGGCGCCAGTCCCGGGCCTTGGCGCGCTCCGTCTTTTCGCCGGCCCGACTCCAGCTCGCAGCCAAGGCCGGACTGGCCGCGGGCGTCGCCTGGTGGGTGGCCCCGCTCATTCCGGGCCCGGCCGCGCATTATGCCTACTACGCGCCGTTCGGCGCGCTGATCAGCATGTACCCGACGGTGGCCGGCTCCGCCCGGCAGGGCCTGCAGAGCCTGGTCGGACTGCTGGCCGGTGTGGGGCTGGCCTTCACGCTGGTGACCCTGGGACAGCCCGGACCGCTGGCGGTGGGCCTCGTCATCGCCGTCGGGGTGGTGCTCTCCGGCATTCCCGGGATCGGAGGGGGCAAGGACTGGATCCCGATGGCGGCGCTGTTCGTGCTGGTAGTGGGCGGCGCCAACGCGGAGTCGTTCTCGGTCGGTTATCTGCTGCAGACCACCGTCGGCGTTGCGGTCGGGCTGCTGGTAAATCTGCTGGTGTTTCCCCCGCTGCATTTCAACGCCGCCGCCGTGAGCCTGGAACGGTTCCGGTTGTCACTGGCCACGCAGCTCGAAGAGATGGGATCGGCCATGGTGGAAAGCTGGCCGCCGGACCACGAGGACTGGTCCCGCCGGGCAGGGTCCCTCTCCGAGGCGGTCCGCGGCGTGCGGTCCGCGGTGGTCACCGCCGACCAGAGCCGGCAGGCGAATCCGCGCCGGCGCCTCTACCGCCGGAACATCGGCGCGGACTATCATCATGTCGCTGCCCTGGAGCGCGTGACCTTCTATGTCCAGGACGTGGCCGATGTGCTGACCGCGGCCATTTGGGATTTCCCGGACACGACGCCGGTGCCCGCCGAACTCTGCGGGCCCCTGGCCGAGGCGCTGGCCGGCACCGGCGCCGTGCTGCGCGAATGGGGCGGCCGCGCGGCTGCGGAGACCCTGGAGAAGGCTAACGAATCCGTGGCACGGGCCAGTGCCGACTATCACCGCATCGCCTCCCCGGACATGCCGGTGACGGCAGCGGCCAGCATCACGATGAGCCTGGCCAGGACCCTGCGGGTGGTGGAGGGAAACCCGGCGCCCGCCGGGTAGCTTCCGCCCGGGGGCCAGCTCAGCCGGCCTCGGCCCGGCCGGTGGCCCATCCGGATCCGTCCGGCCCGGAGGCGGCCGCGGCAAGGTAGGCGGCGAATCCGCCGTCGACCCTGCTGCTCCGCCGCCCCGAGGTGGTGACCCGGCCCCGGTCGGTGGCCAGGACGCGCAGGCCGGCCGTACGTGCGGCCTGGACGAAGGTGCGGTCCTCATGCAGCGGCGCAGGCTCGAATCCGTGCAGCCTGGTGAACGCAGAGCCGCGGAAGCCCAGGTTGGCGCCGTGGATGTGGTCGTGGCCCTCGGCCAGCGGATGGGCGGCAAACCAGCGGCGCAGTTCGGCGGCGCTCAGGTCCCTGGACTGCGGCTCCACGGTCCCCACCACGACATCCCAGCCTTCCGCCGCCAACTCCACCTGGCCGGTCAGCCAGTTCCGGGGGACTTCACTGTCCGCGTCAGTGTTCGCGACCCACACGGAGGCGGGGCTGCAGGTGGCGCTCCCCAGCAGCGCACGCACGCCCAGGTTGCGCGCCACGCCGACATTGGCCGCCTCGGTCCGCAGGGAAGCCGCCCAGGGGAAGCCGGCCAGCACCTCGAACGAAGAATCGGTCGTGGAATCCAGCACGATCGTCGTGGAGATCCTCAGCTGCGGGTGGCGGGCCAGGGCGTGGTCGGCGGCGCCGCGCAGGGCCGCCAGGCACGCCGGCAGGAGCCGGTCCTCGTTCCGGGACGGAACTACGACGCCGACATGGCGGATCGGTACGCCCGCTGTCATGGCGCGCCGGCCGGTCCGTCACCGGGACGGACGGCGTCCGTCCGCTCGAACACCTCAAGCAGGAAGTCCTCCTCCTCGTAGCGGCCGACCCGGTGCAGCCGCGGGTGCTCCCCGAACGCCCGGTGGACGTCCTCCCCGTCCAGCGGCCAGCCGCTGATGGGGTGCCGCCAGTGGCAGGCGACCAGGACGCCGTCCTCCGTCATGGAGGCCAGGACCCGCTCCAGGGTCCGTTCCAGCGCCGCGGCATGGAGGTAGTACCCCACCTCCGAGAGGACCACCAGGTCAAAACGGCCTGCGGGCCATTCCTCAGGGATCGCCAGCGTACGGATGTCCACCGAAGTCAGTGCACGCGTGCGCTCCGTGGCCGTACGGACCGCCTGTCGGCTCAAATCCACACCGAGCACCGAGTCTGCCCTCGCCGCAAGCTGTTCCGTCAGCACTCCGGTGGAGCAGCCGATCTCCAGCGCGGAGCCGAACCGGCGCCGGGGTAGGGCGGCCAGGGTGAGGGCGCGCTTGCGTTCCTCGTACCAGGACTCTGGGGCATCCCACGGCTCGGCGCCCTCGCGGTGGATGGCATCGAATTCCGAGGCGGCCCACGCCCGACCGTGGTCGCCGTCCGGTGCGAGGCCGCCCGCCGTGTCCAGGTAGATTTCGAACGGGCGGCGGAAATGTTCCAGGACGGCGTCATCGAGCAGGGCTTCGTCGCCCGGTTCCTCGGAGAGGGCGGCCACCTGGCTGAAATGGCAGCTGATGGCGCTTTCCTTGGCGCGTTGCTGGGCAGCGGAGAGCCGGAGGCGGCGCATGGCGGCCCACGGCACCTCCGGGCTGTCCACCGGGGCCCAGTGCCACAGCCATACGGGGTATTCCAGCAGCTTGTTGCCCGTCTCACGGGCGGCCTCGGCGGCCGCGTGGCCCGCGGCATCGTGGTCGGTGTGCGCGTCCGAGCGCCACGGGGCCACGATGAGGGTGTGGGCCGGGCCGGGCGCTACATCGGCGGCGACGGCGGTGCGCACCGCGTCCGCACCGGCGGCCAGGTCGCCGTCGTCGAGCCCTAAAAAGTCGATCACGGCATCGGGGGCCAACCGTCCGACCGCGTGCCGCAGTTCCTCGCGGCGGATCCGGGCCAGCTGTGCGGGCGTGTGCGTGCGCGACTCCGGGTGGGAGGCCTCGCCCAGCGTCGCCACGATGAGGTGGACCTCCAGCCCGGCAGCGACGGCGTGTTGGATCAGCCCCGCCGCCGCCAGCGTCTCATCGTCGGGATGGGCCGAGACCACCACTACGCGCGACAACCCGGCCCAGGTTCGCGCCGGCAGGGGCGCCACCGCCGCCAACCGGGGGGAGGCGAGCCATCCGGACTCCGCGGTGCCGGCGTCCCGGTGCGTGAACGTCACCACCGGGCACCGTCCTGGATGAGGCGCCGGCCGATGTCCGCCAACGACCGTTCGGCGTGGTCCTGGCGCAGGTACAGCTGAAGGTCGGCGGTGCGCGTGGCGTACTCCTTATCGAAGGCGAGCGGCGCCGGGCCCATGGCGTGCGCGGCAATGGTCTGGATTTCCTCCGCGGCCCGGACGACGGCGGCCCGTGCCCTGGCCGCCGCGAGGACCTGCCCGGATCCGCCCCCTGCCCCGTCTGCAATGTCCGCCGCCAGCACCAGGGCATTGCGTGCCGAGGCCAGCGCGACATCGGTTTGGCCCAGATGCATCAAGGCGATCTGGTCCGGGTCCCGGGACAGGCTGTGCGCGTAAATCCGCCGTGCGATCGCGGTGGCAGCGCCGAACCAGATGGCGGCCACGCCGACGCCTCCCCACGCGAATCCCGGCCGCGAAAAGTACCAGCCCGCCGGTCCCAGCGGGACCGCCGGCACCGAGTCGAATTGCACGGGGCTGCTGTCGACGTCGGCCAGCCCCAGCGCCCCCCATTGGCCCGCGCTGACCACCACGCCGGGCGAGCCGAGCTCCACGAGGAACGCCCGCCGTCCGCTGTCCGTGTGCGCGGTGACCACGGCATGGCTGAGCCGGCCTGCCAGTGAGCACCACGGCTTCCGCCCGTGTAACGTCCAGGCATTCCCGCCACGGCGGGCCACCAGATTGTGTTCCCGGGCCTCGGCCGCGAAAACGCCCCAGGTGGACCCGTCGGGAACCGCGCCGGAGTGTGCGGTGCCGGTGGCGGGGGATTGGGCCAGGATGGCCACGGCATCGAGGTGCGGCTCCACCACGCGGGCGACCGTGAGATTGCCGGCGCCGATGGTGGCGAGGCAGTCCCACAGCTCCAAGGTCCGGCCCTCCATGGGCCGGGGCAGCGCGTTGCCGAGTTCGACGGCGAGCTCCAGGGCCGCTCCCGTGCGACCGCCGCACTCGGCCACCTTGCGCGCGAGGTGGTCCTGGATGCCGCCAGGGTGGCGCACGCGCTCGGCTCCCAGGGAGACCGGTGGTTCAATGCCGGGCCGCCGGTCCGAGCCATGGTTGGTGGTGCCCATGCTGTGCCTTTCTCCATGCCACAGATCCATCGTGCCTCAATCTCCCTTGACTCTAGCCTGAGCGCATGGGCGCGCGCAGGCTTTGGAAGTTGGTCTTAGTGTCAGCTGGCTACAGCTTATACTAAGTACACTTATGGACTATTTGTTCGGACTGAGGAGGTAAGACAATGTCGTCTGAACCCCGGACGTACTCCGCGCCGGAGGGCGAGCGGAGCGGGTCCCTCCAGCCCGGTTGTGCGGTGTGCGGAACCGGCGGCCGGATGGGAATGGGGACCCTCGCCGACGGGGGCAATGGCTCGCAGGAGGTCGGCGGCACCTGTGCGACGTGCGTCGCCGAATCCGGAATGTACAGCCATTGCGGAGAGCCGATGACCCTCGGGCGGGAGCCCGGGAGCGGCATCCATGGTTCAATCGGCACCGAATCTCCCGAGCAGGACGTCCTCGACGTCTATCTCCGGACCCGCGTGGTGCACTGCCAGTGCGGCTACCAGATCGAGATTCCGCTGGTCTAGGTGTACTGCCCAGGGCGACCGGTCCAGGGCAGCCGGCACGGCCGGTCTAGGCCGGCGATCTCTCAGATGATCCGGACACGCCGAAGGCACAGCGCAATAGTGTCGGTGGACGCGGCCACACTGGAACCATGGATGAGCAACAGGAATATGGTTATCGGGTCACCTACCGGGACAGTGTTCAGGGCAGAGTCCGCCACGAGGACTTCGACGATGCGGCGTCAGCGGAACGGTTCGCCGCCCTCCGCTGCCGCGACGACGAAGATTGGGCCGTCATCGATCCCCACCCGTTGAAGGCGGAGGCCCGCGCCGCCTAAGGGCCCTGGCCCGCGGGCTTAAGGGCCTTTGGGCCGCGGGCCTCCAGGCTTTTGGGCCTTTGGGTAGAAGTGCGCACCCAAGGCCCCTCCGGCGGTCGGCCCGGAATCAGGCTTTACTGCTAGCCTCGGACGCCGGTAACGGCACTTCGACGGAAAGCGGTACAGATGACGGGCGCAGCGGCTGCCACCGGGAATTTCGCACTCCAGTGGTGGGACAGGATTCTGGCGGGGTTCGCCCGCGGCGAGCCGCTGCACCCATCCGGTGCTGTCCTCGCCGCGATCGTGGCCGCGGCGGTGATCCTCTCCGTTCCGCGGGCAACGTGGAGGTACTTCGGTCTCTTTGTCACGGTGATCCACGAATTGGGTCATGCCTTCGCAGCCCTGATGACGGGCCAGCGGCTCAAGGGTATCCACCTGAGCTTCAACCACTCCGGGGCGACGCATAGCCTCAGCCGCGGACGCGGCCGCGTCATCTGGTCGGGATTCTGGGGCTACCCGGCGCCCGCCGTCGTCGGCGCGGCACTGGTGTGGGCCACGTATTCCGGATGGGCTTCGCTGGCCCTGTCGATGAGCGCGCTGCTCCTGCTGGCCACCTTGCTCTTCATCCGCAACGCGCAGGGAGCCGTTATCGCTGTTGCGTGTGCCGGGGCCTCGGAGCTGCTGGTCTGGTTCGCACCGCCGGCCTTCGTGGGCTGGTTCTCCCTCAGCATCGGGCTGGCCCTGCTTGCAGGCGCGGTCCGGGACTGGTTCAACGTCCTCCGCGTCCACACGCGCCGCAGGGCTGAACTGCAAAGCTCCGACGCCTTCATCCTGTACCGCAGGACAGGTATTCCCTCCGGCGTCTGGCTGGCAGGATTCGCCATGGTGATTGCGGCCTGCGCCGCAGCGGCACTGCTCCTGATGGGGGTTGGCCCGCTGCTGGACCGCATGCCACTGCGTTGACGGGCGGTGTGCCGGGGCTACCGCCGTCGTCAGCGGTGACCGGGCCGAGGAGGCCTCGAACGGGCAATTCGCGACGCAGACGACGACTGTCCCGGACGAGGTGGGACGACCAGAACTTGGCCTGGGCGTAGGGTGGAAGGTAGACGGAAGGAGCACTTCATGAAGAAAATTCTCATGGTATTGACCAGCGTTTCTGAGATCGGCGATACGGGAGAGAAGACCGGCTACAACGTGGCCGAGGCCGCACATCCCTGGAAGGTCTTCAAGGACTCCGGCCATTTCGTCGACTTCGCGTCGATCCGGGGCGGCCAGCCACCGCGAGACGAGGTGGACTCAGCAGATCCCATCCAGGTTGCCTTCACGGAGGACGAGGCCACACGCGCCGGTCTCTACAACACGGCCCGCGTCGACGTCGTTGATCCCGGCCAGTACGACGCCGTCTACCTCGTAGGCGGCCACGGCACCATGTGGGATTTCCCGGACAGCGAAGGCCTGCAGAAACTTGTGGCCAGCGTCTACAACGCCGGCGGCTTGGTGGGCGCGGTCTGCCACGGCCCGGCCGGTCTGCTGAACGTGGAATTGGAGAACGGATTCCGCCTCGTCGAGGGTCGGAATGTGGCGGCCTTCACCAACGACGAGGAGGTTGCCGCAGGAAAGGACAAGGTCATCCCGTTCTTTTTGGCAGACCGACTTGAGGAGCTCGGTGCAACCCACCTCTCCGCTGATGTCTTTGAGGAAAAGGTAGTGGTTGACGAGCGGCTGGTGACCGGCCAGAACCCGGCATCAGCCGCCGGTGTGGCAAAGGAGATGGAGAAGCTCTTCGCAGAGGTCATCCACCAGGAAAAGGCCGAGGAACAGCACGAGACGGAGACCTTGCGCGCCGAGAAGGACGCCGAAAAGAATGCCAAGAAGGCTGCTGCGGAAGGCGCCGAGCACTAACGCCCGCAGCGAGCTGTTTCCGCGTGCACACAGAAAGAAGAAAACCCCCGGAATCCTTGGATTCCGGGGGTTTTCTCTTCGTGTGCGCGGAGGGG
>JBIOFK010000012.1:0-27464 GCA_044447065.1 Actinomycetales bacterium
CGGCTACGTCTACGGCGGTTTCGCCGTCTTCGCCCTGATCTCGTTCTGGTTCGTCAAGGCAAAAATGCCCGACGTGAGCGGCCGCGAACTGGAGGACAGGGACAAACTTGTCCGAAAGTAGGGCGGGTGGCGTTCTGGCTCAGGGGTCCTGCGCGCCTGGCTCCGGCGTCCGGTGCGGCGGGCTCCGGCCATGTCTGCGGCAGGGACACGGGCCGGCAGGACGTGCAATGGTAATTTTGGACCGGGGGCGCGCACCAGCGCGTTGGCTCTCCCTGTTTAGTATCGTTGCGCAGTACCTGATGACAGCAGTTCCAGCAGGGCAAGGACGTGCCGTAGGCGCGCTAGGTGATGGAGGCGTTTGATATGAGCAGTGCCAGGCACGCAGCTGGACAGAACCGCCCGCAGGGCAACGGAACATCGCTGATGGCGGTCATCAGGACCATCTCGAGGCTGGCCCCGAAGCAGCTCAACGACGAGCTGGCGCTGGCGAAGTCGGAACTCAAGCGCAAGGGCATCGCGGCCGGCATCGCGGCGGCCTTCCTGGTGGTTGCCCTGGTGTTCTTCTTCTTCCTGCTCACGGCCCTGATCGTCGCGGCCGTGATGGGGCTGGCCACGATCATGCCGGCCTGGCTGGCGGCCCTGATTGTTGCCGCCGCGTTCCTGGTCCTGATGGCCATCATCGGCCTGATCGGCTATCTGAAGATCAAGAAGGTCATGCCGCTGAAGCCGGAGCTGGCGCTCACCGGCCTGCGCCACGATCTGGAGGTCGCCAAGACCGGGCACGCACTGGCCCCCGGCGCCCTCTCCGCGGAGCGGCCCTCCGAAGCCGAGATCAAAGCGCGCCAGGCGGCGAAGAAGGCGGCGGCAGAGAAGGCCAAGGCGGAGCGCGAGGCGAAGGCCGCACAGAAGGGCCCGGCACCGAGCGAAGCCGAGCTCCGCCAGCGCACGGCCGACCGGCGCCACCACCTGCTTAACCTGCGCAGCCAGCTGCTAGCCAAGGCGGATATGCGCTCCCGGGTACGATCGTTGCTGGGAAAGGCGCAGGACACGGCCTCGCACGTCGGCGGTTCGGCCTCGGAAGCCTCGGGCGAGGTCCTTGACACGGCCAGGGAGCGCTGGCTGCCGCTGAGCGTGCTGGCAGTTTCGGCGACGGCGGCGCTGGTGCTGCTGCGCAGGCTGCTCCGGTCCTAAACCGGTTCTGCAGGGAGCCGGCACCGTGTAGGCTCCTGCCGGTGGAACGGCATATTCGGGAAAGGGGAAGCGCTTGCGGCTGATCGGCGCTGGAACCCGCGAGGGAAAGCAAACCGTGCACGACGCGGTGCTGACCGTCCCGAACATCATCACCGTGGTGCGGTTCCTCGGTGTGCCGCTTTTTGTCTGGCTGCTGCTGGGCCGCCAGGAGTACGGCTGGGCCGTGATCGTCCTGATCCTGATCGGCGGCACCGACTGGGTGGACGGCTATGTCGCCCGGCGCTTCGACCAGGCCTCCAAGCTCGGCACGATCATGGATCCCGTCGCCGACCGGGTAGCGCTGTTTGTGGTTGCCATTTCGCTGGTGGTGGCGGGCATCGCCCCGTGGTGGCTGGTGGCGGTGCTCATCGTTCCGGACGCACTCCTGCTGGCCGTCGCCCTGACCGTCTTCAACTGGCGCCCCAATCTGCCCGTCAGCCGGATCGGCAAGGTCCGCACGGCACTGCTGCTGGCGGGCACGCCGCTGCTGCTGCTGGCCCGGGTCGTCTCCGCCGAACCGAACCCGCTGTATGTGGCGGCCTGGGTGCTGCTGGCCGCCGCGATCGCGGGGCACCTTGTGGCCGCCGTCAACTACTTCCGGGCCATCATGGCCGCGCGCCGAGGCAGGGCCGGACCTATCGGGGCCGGCGACGACGACGGCGGGCGCCCATGATTTGGGTGGCCGTCGCCTGTGCGGTGGCCGGGGCCTTCTTCCTGGCCTTCGGGGCGCAGCGCCAGGGCACCGCCGTGCAGGCCAACACCGGCGGACTGGCACTGCACGGCAGCGGGATCGTGCGGCTGCTGCGCAACCCCCGCTGGGTGCTGGGACTGCTGCTGCTCGGCGCGGGCATGGCGCTGAACGTGGTGGCCCTGACCCTCGGGGCGCTAACGGTGATCCAGCCCATCGGCGCCATCGCATTGGTCATCACCACCATCGTGAACTCCAAGGACCAGGGAATCCGGCTGAACCGGGGCACGGTCGTGGCCATCACCTGCTGCGTCACGGGCAGCGCGCTGTTTGTCCTGCTGGCCGTCAACGTGGTGCGCGAGAGCACCCATGTGACGGTGCCCGAGGAGCTCACGGTGGCCCTCCTGCTGGCCGTGGTGGTCGGGATCCTCGGCGGCTGCGCGGTGCTCTGGCGCCACCACCTCAAGGCCTTCTTCTACATCCTCGGCGCCGGCGTCCTGTTCGGCTTCGTGGCGGTAATGACCAGGATCATTTCGCACCAGCTCTTCGACCCCAACGGGGAATTCCTGCTCAACGTCCAGTGGTATTCGGTGCTGGGCATCGCCGCGGCGGGCGGCCTGGGATCCTGGTTCGTGCAGAACGCCTACGCCACCGGGCCGCCGGACCTGGTCATCGCCGGCCTGACGGTGATCGATCCGATAGTGGGGATCGGAATAGGAATCACCATCCTTGGCGAGCTGCGGCCCGACGTGCCCGCCGTCGTCGCGATTTCCATGGCCGGAGCGGCATTGCTTGCTATCGTGGGTGTCATTGCGCTGTCCCGCCACCATCCGGATGTGGTGAAAAAGAAGGCCGAAGCCAAGCGGGAAGCCGCGCGGAGGACCGCCCGGTAGCGCACTGACCGACGAACCAACGGCACCGGAACCGGCGCCCGCGAGCCGGAGCACCGGCAGCGCTCACGATCTCCAGGAGTTTTTCAGTGGCAGCCCCGCAGCACAGCGTTCCCGGCCAGGACAGCACTAGACCGCTGACCATCCTGATTGCCGCCGACACCTATCCGCCCCATATCAACGGCGCGGCCCAATTCGGCTACCGCCTGGCCAAGGGTATGAGCGCGCGCGGACACCAGGTGCATGTGCTGGCGGCCCGGCCCGGCAAGGGCAAGAGCTTCACCGAGTTCCGCGCCGAGGCAACCGTGCACCGCCTGCGCTCCCACCTCATGCCAACCAACGAATACTTCCGGATCTGCTTCCCCTGGGAAATCAAGAAGGAAATCGCCATGCTGTTCGACCGGGTCAACCCGGACGTGGTGCATGTCCAAAGCCATTACATGATCGGCGAGCACGTCCTGTATGAGGCGAAAAAGCGCGGCATCCGCGTTGTCGCGACGAACCACTTCATGCCGGAAAACCTGAACCCCTTCCTGCCGTTCCCGCAATGGATGAAGGACATCATCGGCAGGGTCTCCTGGCGGGATATGGGCAAGGTGATGGGCCGGGCGGACGTGGTGACCACCCCGACGCCGCTGGCGGCCAAGGCCATGCGCCAGCATGCATTCCTGCACCAGGTCCTGCCGCTCTCCAACGGGGTTGACTCCGCAGCGTACGAGGCTGCGGAGGGCGAAGCCATGGAACACCGGGACTACCCGACGGTCCTTTTTGCAGGACGCCTGGCCGAGGAAAAGCACATCGACGTCCTCATCGATGCGGTGGCCAAGACCGAGGCGGGTTTGGACGTGCACCTGGAGATTGTCGGCGGCGGAGAGGTGAAGGACGCACTGCGTGCGCAGGCCGTACGGTTGGGGCTGGCGGACCGTGTCGAGTTCCTGGGGCTGGTCAGCGACGCAGACCTGCGCAGGGCGTACCTGCGGGCCGATCTGTTTGTGATGCCGGGTACCGCCGAACTGCAGTCGTTGGTGTCGCTGGAGGCCATGAGCGCCTCGACCCCGGTGATCCTGGCCGACGCCATGGCCCTGCCGCACCTGGTGGAGGACGGCCGGAACGGCTACCTCTTCACCCCGAATGACAGCACGGACCTCGCCGAGAAGATGACCCGCATCCTCACCCTCCCCGCGGAGGAGCGGACCCTGATGGGCAAGGCCAGCCGTGCCATGGTGGACAGGCACGGCATCGCCACAACGCTGGACACCTTCGAGAGTCTGTACCGGGGGGCCGGCTACGCGGACTTCGCGTCCTAGGCGTTTTCGTCCGGGTAGCGGTCAGCGTCTAGGATGGCAGGGTCGTACCGGGCGCAGGCCGCCCGGTGTGGCCGCACGGGGCTATAGCTCAGCTGGTTAGAGCGCGGGACTCATAATCCTTAGGTCCTCGGTTCAAGTCCGAGTAGCCCTACCCGAAACGAGCCCCTGAGCTGCGGAAACGCGGGTCAGGGGCTCTTCGGCTTTGTTGCAGCGGGATTTGGCGCAGTTCTGTCAGGGGTAAACGGCGGGTTTCCGTTGGGAGAACCCTGACCGGCCTGAGCCATTGTTCGGGGCCGCCTTTCAACGCGCTAGTGTTATCAATCGAGCAGCTAGCACCATAATGATGCGCATTGGTACCATAACGGTATGGCTATGACCTTGCGACTTCCGGCCGACCTCGACGCAGCCCTGCGCGCGGCCGCCTCAGAGGACCACCGAAGCGTGCAACAGGAGATCGCCCACGCGGTCGAGACCTACCTTGCACTGCGGGAAACCGAGGAGATCAAATCTGATCCCGAAACTCTGCGTGCTCTTGCCGAGGCACGCGAGTCTGTCCGTACCGGTGATGTCGTCTACGGATCCGAAGCCGCCCGGGCCCTCATCAAGGGCAACCGCGCTTCGTGACAGGGCCATACGAGCTCGGGACCGCACCCCCAGCCCGCCGAGCCATCGCCGACCGGCTACCTCATGAGGTCGCCGCTGCAGTTGAGTTCATCGCCGGACCTTTGTTGGAAATCCCACAGCGGGTCGGCAAGGCCCTGACCGGCGAGCTCGCCGGAATATACAGTGCGCGGCTCGGTCGGAACTGGCGCATATTATACGAGATCGACGACCACAAGCATGCGGTCATCGTGCTGGACATTAGCCCCCGCGCCGGGGCCCACCGTCCCCACTGAGCGATCAGGAGCCGGACGCGACAGTATCCCGTACTGGTCCTTTCAGCCCTACGGGTGCAGAAGATTTGGGCGATCAAAAGGCTTGCTGCCTGTGCCCGTGATTCAATGAGCCATGATTCAGAAACTGAAAACAAGGACAAGCAGGAAACCAGGAGATTCACTTGTCGGCTTCGGCGCCATCGCCGGTATTCTCGGCATGTTTTTGGCACTGATGACCGCCGGTAGCGCGGTGTCAATCGGCCTGACCTTGTCCCTGACTATCGGTGGCCTGTTGCTGGTGATCGTGGGGTACTTGAAGCGGATCACCGTAGCTATTGAGGCCCGGCAGGACGCAGCCGACTGACGATGGCGGCGGATCGCCAGGTCGAACCAAGGGCCGGAAGGTATCCCGCCGGCCGCCGGGTCAATCCACCCTGATGTCCAGCACCCTGGTCTCGGCCGGATCCGCCTCCCATGAGCGCTTCAGGACGAAGGTCAGGGCATAGGATCCCCGCCGGCCCGCGCGGAAACGGAACGACTGCGTACCGGCCGCCCCGGGGACCTGCGCTCCGGCGGCAAAGCCGCCGTCGAGAAACTCGATCTCCGCGGGCACCGGACCCGGCTGCCAGCGGTGCCCGGACGTCGGAGTGGCTTCCAGCTCGACGGTGAAGACCTCCCCGGCCCTGGTGGTGATCATGGTGGCTCATGGTAGGCGCTGTGCTTGGCCCAGACAAGGCACGGGCCCCGCTCCGTTGCGAAGCCGGGGGCCGTGCGGTAAAGTTACTGGTCAGTAACATCGTTTTCCCGAGCCGGTGCCCGAGGCACGGCTTCGGCGGCCCGTGGCCGACCATCTATTGAAGGAACCCTGATGCCCAAGGCTGCTGTTGACCCGAACAATCTCCCGTACGCCAACGGGGACTTTTACGACTTCGAGGGTCTGCTCAATGACGCGGAACGTGAGCGCCTGCAGGTCATCCGGGACTTCCTGGCCAAGGAGGTCAAGCCGATCGCGGTGGACTGCTGGAACCGCGCGGAATTCCCGATGGACCTGATCCCGAAACTGGCCGAGCTCGACGTGATGAGCCCGATCCGGCGCCAGGGCTACTCCAGCGTTTTTGCCGGCCTGATGCATGCCGAGTTCACCCGTGCGGACACGTCCATCGCGACCTTCATGGGCGTCCACGACGGCCTGTTTACCGGCTCGATCGAGGTGCTGGCATCCGAGGAGCAAAAGGCCGCCTGGCTGCCGGATATCTACGCGATGAAGAAGATCGGCGCCTTCGGCCTGACCGAGCCGCTGGGCGGATCGGACGTTGCCGGCGGAACCCGCACGACCGCCCGCAAGGACGGGAACCGGTGGATCCTCAACGGCGCCAAGCGCTGGATCGGGAACGCCACGTTCTCGGACTGGGTCGTCATCTTTGCCCGGGACGTTGCCGACAACCAGGTCAAGGCCTTCATGGTGGATACCTCCACGGAAGGGTACTCGGCCACCAAGATCGAGAACAAGATCGCCCTGCGCACGGTGCAGAACGCCGACATCGTGCTGGATAACGTGGTGGTCCCCGACGAATTCAAGCTGGCCGGGGGGAACAGTTTCCGCGACACGAACAAGGTCCTTAAGGTCACCCGGCTGGGGGTGGCCTGGCAGGCCGTCGGACAGCAGATGGCCGCCTTTGATGTGGCCCGCCGGTACGCTGTGGAACGCCAGCAGTTCGGCCGCCCGCTGGCGTCGTTCCAGCTGGTGCAGGACCAGCTTGTCCAGATTCTCGGCAACACCGTCGCATCCGTCGGCATGATGGTCAGGCTGGCCCAGTTGGAGGACGAGGGAGTCGCCAAGGATGAGCAGTCCACCCTGGCCAAGGCCTTCACCACCGCGCGGATGCGCGAGAGCGTGGCCCTGGGCCGGAGCATCCTCGGCGGCAACGGGATCGTGACCGACTACGAGATGGCTAAGATCTTCTCCGACGCCGAAGCCATCTACTCCTACGAAGGCACCCACGAGATCAACACGCTGGTGACCGGGCGCGCCATCACCGGCATCTCCGCGATCGTCTGAGCTCCGGCCGCCGGATCCGACCCGCCGGACGCGGTTCAGGGCTCCTGCGGCAGGGGCAGCAGCACCGACGGCCGCCGGTCGAGGATGAACTGCAGCGGGTCAAGATAGGTATCCGCGGCGTTGCGCAGTCCCCAATGCAGGCACGGCGCACCGCAATGGCCGCCGGGGGCCAGCGTCCCCAGGTCCTGGCCCTTTGCCACCCGGTCGCCGGCCCTCAGGGTGCTCTGTACCGGTTCGAAACTGCTGGTCAAGCCGTCCGGATGCACCACGGTCAGCAGCGGCCGGTCCACCACCCAGCCGGCGAAGCCCACGATGCCCGCCGACGGTGCGCGGATGCGCTGACCGGCGGCGGCCGCGAGGTCCACTCCGCGGTGCCCGGCCAGCCACGGTTCGGCCGGCAGGTCGAATCCGCGGACGACGGCGGGCCTCGGCTCGACCGGCCAGCTCCAGCCGGCAGCGGAGAGGCGTTGGTGGGCCGAGGGGGTGGCCTGCACCGCGCCGACGGGCAGCCAGGCCGGGGCCAAGGCCAGGATCAGGGCGCACGCCAGGTCCCGCCGTCGTCCCGCCACGCGCCGCCGCTGCCATTCCCTGGTGTGTTCCATGGACCCAGCATGGGCCCGTGGCTGGACGGCCGCCAGCCGTGTCGGGCCGTATGTGCGGACGCCGGGCACCCGCAGGTGCGGTGGAGGACAGGCCCGGGAAGCGCCGGGGCTGTAGTACCATGATGGGAGCAGTCTGCTGTTTGCAGGCTGACTACGCGTGTCCAAACCATCACGTGCGTCGCGGAGGAATCCGCCGGCAATCGGTGGGTTATGCCCTTTCGGTCCGCAGGCAGTTGAGTCATCAACCGCCGCGGTGGAGGGAAATATCGGGCACCAGGAGCACCGCCGGACCGGAAACGGGACGGCACCATGCTAATCAACCGCAAATTATCTAGAAGGAGCGCCGGCATGCCCGTCGTAACCATGCGCCAGCTGCTTGACAGCGGCGTCCACTTTGGACACCAGACCCGCCGTTGGAACCCGAAGATGAAGCGTTTCATCTTCACCGAGCGCAACGGCATCTACATCATTGACCTGCAGCAGTCGCTGTCCTACATCGACCGTGCCTACGAGTTCGTGAAGGCCACAGTGGCGCACGGCGGCACCGTCTTGTTCGTCGGCACCAAGAAGCAGGCCCAGGAAGCAATCTCCGAGCAGGCCACCCGCGTGGGCCAGCCGTTCGTGAACCAACGCTGGTTGGGCGGCATGCTCACCAACTTCCAGACCGTCGCCAAGCGGATCCAGCGCATGAAGGAACTCGAAGAACTCGACTTCGACGACGTCGCCGGTTCCGCATACACCAAGAAGGAACTGCTGCTGCTGCGCCGCGAGCTCACCAAGCTGCAGACCAACTTGGGCGGTATCCGGAACCTGACCAAGGCTCCCTCCCTCGTGTGGATCGTTGACACGAAGAAGGAACACCTCGCCATTGACGAGGCCAAGAAGCTGAACATCCCGGTGGTCGCGATCCTGGACACCAACTGCGATCCCGATGAGGTCGACTTCCCGATTCCGGGCAACGACGACGCCATCCGCTCCGTGAACCTGCTGACCCGCGTCGTTGCCGACGCCGTTGCCGAGGGCCTGATCGCCCGCAACAACAAGGCAAGCGGCAACGAGGAAACCCCGGTCGAGCCGCTGGCCGAATGGGAGCGCGAGCTGCTGGAAAGCAAGAACGAAGAAGCTGCCGCTCCGGTCGCCGCCGAGGAGGCTGCTCCGGTTGCCGCCGAGGAAGCCGCCGCTCCGGTTGCCGTGGAAGCTGCTCCGGTTGCCGAGGAAGCCGCGGCTGAGGAAGCTGCGGCTCCGGTTGCTGCTGAGGAAGCCGCCACTCCGGCCGCCGAGTCCACCGACAAGTAAATCCACTGGGCTTTGCCCCGGCCACCGCGTGGAGGCCACGCACCTGACGGGACGGCCGCCTTATAGGCTGCCGTCCTGTCAGGTGTCCGGGGCAGGGCCGACAACTGACAAACCGAACTGAGGGGTTCCCATGGCGAACTACACCGCTACAGATATCAAGGCTCTCCGCGAGCGCACCGGCGCTGGCATGATGGACGTCAAGAAGGCCCTGGACGAGGCGGACGGCAACGCCGACAAGGCACTTGAGCTGATCCGTATTAAGGGCCTCAAGGGCGCCACCAAGCGTGAGGGCCGCTCCACCGCCGAGGGCCTCGTCGCCGCCGTTGTCACCGATGGTGCCGGCGTCATGGTCGAGGTCAACTGCGAGACCGACTTCGTGGCCAAGGCCGGGCCCTTCATCGACTTCTCCGCCAAGGTCCTGGCTGCCGCCGTGGAATCCAAAGCGACCGACGTCGAGGGCCTGCTGGCCCACCAGGTGGACGGCAAGCCGCTGTCCGAACTGGTCATCGAAGCCGGCGCGCTGCTGGGCGAAAAGGTGGCCGTCCGCCGCCTGGCCCGGGTCGAGGGCAAGACCGTCGACGCGTACCTGCACAAGACGTCCAAGGACCTTCCGGCCCAGGTCGGCGTCCTCTTTGCCGTTGACGGCGAGGGCGACGCCGCGTCGACCGCCGCACACGACATCGCCGTCCACATCGCCGCGTACGCTCCGACCTACCTGACCCGCGACGAAGTTCCGGCGGACCTGGTGGAGAACGAGCGCCGGATCGCGGACGAGACAGCGCGCGCCGAGGGCAAGCCCGAGGCCGCGCTCACGAAGATCGTGGAGGGCCGCCTGACAGGCTTCTTCAAGGAGGGCGTGCTGGTAGACCAGGCGTTCGCCAAGGATGCCAAGAAGAGCGTCGCCCAGGTCCTGCAGGAAGCCGGCGTTTCGGCTACCGCCTTCGCGCGCTTCCGCGTCGGAGCCTAAGAGCTGTATCCGCTCCATTCCGCGTTCGCGGGCTGGGGTACTGTGAAGGGGGTGGCCACCACGTGGCCGCCCCCTTTTCCACGCGCCGGGACAGCCGCGGTGGTAAATACGAACGGCCGGTTGGCCAGCGGGAAGGCGACATGACTACTGAGACCACTACCAAGGCCGAACCGATCCCCGCTGTGGCGGCGCACCGCCGCCGGGTCCTGCTCAAACTTTCCGGCGAGGTCTTCGGCGGCGGCAACCTTGGCGTGGACCCCGTCATCGTGCGCGCGGTGGCCGGGCAGATCGCCAAGACCGTGGGCACCGTGGAGGTCGCCATCGTGGTGGGCGGCGGAAACTTCTTCCGCGGCGCCGAGCTTTCCCAGAGTGGAATGGACCGTTCCCGTGCGGACTACATGGGCATGCTCGGAACCGTGATGAACTGCCTGGCGCTGCAGGACTTCCTGGAACAGGCCGGCGTCGAAACGCGCGTGCAAAGTGCCATCGCCATGGGGCAGGTGGCCGAGGCCTACATTCCGCGGCGTGCCATCAGGCACCTGGAAAAGGGCCGGGTGGTCATCTTTGGCGCCGGCGCCGGCCTGCCGTATTTTTCCACGGACACCGTGGCCGCCCAGCGGGCCCTGGAGGTCCATGCCGATGAGGTCCTGATGGCCAAGAACGGTGTTGACGGTGTCTACACGGCGGACCCGAAGAAGGACCCGTCAGCGCGGCTGCTGCATACCCTCACCTACGAGGAGGCGCTGCAGCGGGATCTGCGGGTCATGGATCAGACGGCGATGGCCCTGTGCCGGGACAACAATGTCACCATGCGTGTGTTCGGCATGCAGGGTGAAGGCAACGTCTCGCGGGCCATCCTCGGCGAGGCACTGGGAACTCTCGTAACCCGCTAGGGGAGAGGAACCGGCGGAGCAGGAATCCGGCGGGCGGCCGGGGCCGCGGTCCGGCCCCACGGCCCTGCGACGGCGCGCTCCGGGGGCACGTTAGGATAAAACCAGAGCAGAACGAATGTGTCCGGCAAATCTTTTGAGGGAGAAACAGTGATCGACGAAACGTTGCTTGAGGCCGAGGAAAAGATGGATAAGGCCGTCGACGTTGCCAAGGACGATTTCTCCGCAATCCGTACAGGCCGCGCCAACCCGGGCCTGTACGCCAAGGTGATGGTCGAGTACTACGGCGCCCCCACCCCGCTGCAGCAGCTGGCGTCCTTCGCCGTCCCCGAGGCGCGCACGCTGCTGATCACCCCCTTCGACAAGGCGTCCCTCAGGGACATCGAGCGCGCCCTGAGCGACTCCGAGGTCGGCGCGAACCCCTCCAACGACGGCACAGTGATCCGCGTGGTCATTCCGGAGCTGACCGAGGAACGCCGCCGCGACTACGTCAAGATCGTGCGCAGCAAGGGTGAGGACGCCAAGGTGTCCATCCGCAACGTCCGGCGCAAGGCCAAGGAAAACCTGGACAAGCTCGTCAAGGACGGGGACGCCGGCGAGGACGAAGGATCCAGGGCCGAGAAGGAACTGGATGCCCTGACCAAGGCCCACACCGACCTCATCGACGAACTGCTCAAGCGCAAAGAAGCCGAACTGCTCGAGGTCTGATGAACCCCCCGCACCCTCCCGGGACCGAGGAGCCGACTCCCGGCGTCCCATCCGCAGATCCGCCGGCGGGGCCGCCCCCCGTTTCCTACACGAGCCGCCGCGCCCGGCGTGACGCGGAGCGGGCCGAGGCCTCCGACCCGCCGTCACTGGAGCCCGCGGGCGCATCGCTGGAGCCTGCCGGTCCGTCAGCGGATCGGACGGCGCCGGAACTGGCCGCCGAACCCGAACCACAGCACGAAGTGCCGGTTGAGATACCGGCGGAGGTCCGGATCCCTGCCGGCGCGGCGTTGCCGGCGTTCCGTTCGACGGCGGACGACGAGGCTCCCGCCGTCGTCGTCGGCCCTGACGGCATCCCGGCGCCCGTCCAGGCCTCGGCCGCGACCGGCGAGCCGGTCATCGTGGTGCCGAGGAAGTCCCGGGCCGGCCGTGACCTTCCGGCGGCCATAGCCGTCGGCGTGGCGATGCTCGTCCTGGTCCTGGTGGGCCTGCTGGTCTACCCCGTCGCGTTCGTGGTCATCGTCACCGCTTTCACCGTGGTCGGCGTCTGGGAGGTGGGGCGTGCCCTGCAAATCCGGGGTATCACACTGCCCTGGCTCCCGGTCCTCATGGGCTCCGTGGCGCTGCCCGCCTCGGCCTACTTCTCGGGCGCCGAGGGCCTCCTCTTTGCGTTCGTGGTCACCGCGGCGGCGTTGCTGGTCTACCGCTGCCTGGACCCGGCCGAGGGGAGCGCGAAAAGCATCTTTGCCGGTATTTTTGTGCTTGCGTGGATTCCGTTCCTGATCAGCTTCGCCCTGGTCATCCTGCGCGGTTCGACGGGACCGACCACCGGACTCACGGCCGACGTCACCGCCATCGGCTCCGGCGCCATGCTGGTGGCCGTGACGCTGCTGCTGGTGGTGGCCAACGACACCTTCGGCTACCTGCTCGGCGCCTTCTTCGGCAAGCATCCGATGGCGCCGAAGATCAGCCCGAAAAAGTCCTGGGAAGGGTTCGCCGGATCGATCGGCGGCGCCATGATCGTGGCCATCCTGTGCGCCACGCTGCTGTTGCACCTGCCGTGGTGGGCCGGGATCGTGCTGGCCGTTGGCCTCGTGACTGCGTCGACCGCCGGGGACCTGGCCGAATCCATGGTGAAGCGGGAACTGGGCATCAAGGATATGAGCAGCATTTTGCCGGGGCACGGCGGGGTGATGGACAGGCTGGATTCCATCCTCTTTGCCGCGCCGATGGCGTTTATCCTGTTTTCGCTGCTCGGGGCATTGCCGGCCTGAGCCGGCCAGAACGAGCGCAACGTAGGATGGACAAGGACTTCCGCCGGTGCCTGCGCCGCGGACGGTGGAGATATTCGGCAGCCTGGCTGCACGGACGGAATAGGGAACAACTGTGAGTGTAGAAGATCAGAAACGGCTCGCGGCACCGTTCGCCCGGGTGGGCCGCGGCGAGCTTGGCTATAACGACAAGCAGGTTGATATTTTCCTGGCCCGGGCCCGGGCCTACTACACGAGCGAGGAAGCTGCGGGGAAACCGCTGACCAGCTCGGAGGTCCGCTCCCAGGCGTTCGATGCGGCCAAGGGCGGGTACCGGCCGGAAGCCGTCGATGCCGCCCTTGACCGGCTGGAGGATGTGTTTGCCCAGCGCGAACGAGAGCAGCTGATCGCCAGCAAGGGTGAGGACGCGTGGCTGATGCAGATCGGCAAGATTTCCGCCGTGCTCCGTGGCCGCCTGCACCGGCCGGACAATGAGCGGTTCCGGCGGCCCAAACGCAAGGTGCCCAGTTACGCCACCGCCGACGTGGACGGGCTCTGCCGCAAACTGCTCGGCTATTTCGAACAGGACCAGGCGCTGAGCGTCGACGTCGTCCGGCGTGCGGTTTTCGCCCCGGCCCGGGGCAGGGACGGCTACGAGGAAAGCCAAGTCGATGCCTTCATGGACCGCGTTGTCGAGCTGATGGCGACCATTGACTGACTGACTGACTGACTGACTGACTGACCTGGCGTGGCGTGGCGTGGCGTGGCCTGGCCCGGCCCGCGCCGGCGGAGCGTCACGCCTCAGGAGGCCTCCACAGCCGCGGCAAAGTCGGCCGGAGTGCCGGAGAACGTTGCGCCGTCGGGGGCGAGGGGGCTGACCAGGCCGTTGGTGATCTCGAAACGGCCGGTCGGGCCGCCGATCACGTAGAAGAGTCCGGGTGAGGGCTGGGTGAGGAACAGCACATTGTTCTCGCCGATCGTGAACAGCGGGTCGTCCGAGGTCTGTTGGACGACCCCGTCCACGGTGCCGCCGGTCTGGCGCACCGTCAGTTTGTCGCCGGCCGCCACGAGATTTCCCGGGTCGTGGAGGACCCTGTCGACAGTGAATTCGAAATCGGTGATCGGGAGCGTTTTCAGCGAGTTTTGGACGACAATGCCGGTGAATCTTCCCTGTACAGCGACCGCACTGTGGGCCTTGAGCTCGTGCAGGCTGTGGTACCCGACCGCCCAGCTGGCACCGATGCCGCCGCCTACGGCCCCGGCCGGCG
The DNA here is from genome assembly GCA_044447065.1 of Actinomycetales bacterium. Lineage (GTDB taxonomy): Bacteria > Actinomycetota > Actinomycetes > Actinomycetales > Micrococcaceae > JBIOFK01. Next base: position 14,028 of record JBIOFK010000012.1, read on the forward strand.
CCGCGGCGTTATTCGGACCAGCTGTGGCGGGCGGGGCATTCGAACAAGAGGTAAGCCCGGTCAGCACGGCAGCAGCAATCATTGCCGTTGCCGCGCTGTATGCCAGCCGGGTCCCTATCGGATGAGCGTTCATGGTAGGTATCGTCCTCTCCGGGGAGGCGATTTGTACAGGATGACGGAGCGGAATTCCACGGTCGCGGGCGCCACGGCCAGCCAAGCAAGGCCTGGTCCGTCCTGCGCAACGTTTGCCGCGAACCTGGCGCAGGACAGTGTCCTGCGCTGAGTTTGTTATGGCTGCCTGCGCAGAACGGAGCGGAAGGCCGTGACACGGGCTGTCCGCGTTGCCGTCTGGGATGCGGCCGGGGGCCCGCCGCAACGCCGGAGCGGGAGCCTGGCGGTTACGCGACCGGGAGGCGGGAGGGGCTAGTGGTTGTGCTGGGCCGGGTCGCTGATCTGCGTGTGGCTGCCGTGTTCACCGTGCGGGACGGCGTGCTGGCCGGCAGTGCTGGCGGCCATGCCGGGAGTCGCGACGGCGGCGACGGCGACGGCTGCCGCGAAGGCTCCCAGCAGCAGCAGTCCCGGACGGACCGCCTTGGCCGGCACCGCGCCGGAAGAAGTTGATTCCGCAGTGACTGCCGCGCTCCTGCGCAGCCATCCCAGCGAGCCCAGGATGGCCAGCTGAAGTACGATGGCGCAGGCGTCCGCCAGGTCAAACACCCGGTGCGCCAGGGGGAGCTGCCAGAGTTCGATGACCAGGGCCGCCAGTTGCACCGCCGTGGCCACGGGCAGCAGTGCCTTGGTCCACCGCGGCCATGACTGCCAGCCGCCGCGCAGGCTGCTGATGCCGGCCCAGACCAGGGCGAGAGCCCACAGGCCCGCCACTACGGCCCCGGCCAGGGGAAAGGCCAGCGCCGGCCCCGCCGTCGTCGTTGCCGCCAGGAGCGTTGAGCTCATGCCGAAGACGACGGCGGCGGCACCGAATGCTGCCAGCCCGGTGAACATTCCCACGGCCTCGACCAGGGTTGCCGACCGGACGGACCGGGGGGATCCCGAGGATCCAGGTGCCGGCCCGGACGGCTGTAGCCGCCGGACCGGTACCTCGTGTGCGGAAAGCATCTGCTTAAGCCGTGTGCCCTGCGCGCACAGCGGTCATGGACTTGTCCTGCGAGAGACCGACACCGAGGAGCACGATGGCGCTGGCCAGGTGCAGCACGTTGTCGGCGCCGTTGAGGGCGAGGATGTTCAGCGAGCTATTGAGCAGGAACAGCCCCAGGATGCCGACGAGCAGGTAGACGGCACCGACAGTGGTGTTCAGGCCCTTGGCCGCGGGAACCGAGTTCAGGCCGCCGGCCAGCAGTGCCGCACCGATGAGCAGGTGGATCACGTTGTGCAGGGGATTGACGGCGAAGACGATCAGGTTGTGGCCTTCGGTGGCGAAGAAGCCAACGCCGGAGGTGACAAAGAACCCCAGGAGGCCTACAAGCAGATAGACAACGCCGAAGACGGTGGCGAGGAGCCTATTGGGTGATGTGCGCATGACATTTGTTCCTTCCAATGCGAGGTGCTGGCCTTCGAAATGGAAGCCGACCTCGTAATCGAGGAGCTCCGGGCGGAGCTCTCATGCATAATTCGCGGCACCGCACCCTCTGGATGGGTATTGGCACAGGATTTTCTCAGCCGGCTTCTGTGGCCCGCTTGAGCAGCAGGGGTTCCAGGCGGAACGGCACCAGCTCGCCCATGGCCAGGGAGGTGTCCGTGCGTTCAACGCCGTCGCAGGCCAGGATCTTGCCGTTGATCCGGAACAGGTCCTCCGCGTCCAGGCCGACAACCCGTACCAGCATGTCCGCGCTGCCCGTCAGCCCGTAGGCTTCGAGCACCTCCGGGATGGACTGCAGGTGCGCCGCGATGGCGGCGAGTTTCTGCTGCTGGACATGGACCGAGATGAAGGCCATCAGCGGGTAGCCCAGCGTCGTGGGGTTGATGCGCCGCTCGAAGCTGAGGAAGACGTTCCGTTTCTCCAGCGAGGCCATCCTGGCCTGCACGGTATTGCGGGACAGGCCCAGCTTCTGGGCCAGCGCCACCACCGTCCGCCGCGGGTCTTTGGCAAGGGCCAGGAGCAGGCGCACATCGGTGCCATCCAAGAGCTGCATAGTGCGCAACGTTAGCACGGTAGCACCGGCGCAGATAGAGCATAATGCTCAGTCTGCGGGGATCCGGTTGTGCCGGATGACCCAAGTGAGTAGGGTCACATTACATCTGGGCAATGGTGCCCGCGGACGGCGCCGTCCGGAAATCCCACCGGATTTCCCTCCCGGCACCGCCCGGACAGCAGCGGAGCCCACGAGGCCCCGGTGGTGAACGACCGATAGTAAAGGGTGCGTGCAACGGTGCTAGATCAACATTCGATTCCGGAAGGAATGCTGCAGGCCGGGGGGTCCTCGGCGTTTGAGCCGCTGACCCTGATGACCCCTGACGGACAGCGGGTGGGTAACGACATCCTGGATCCCTGGGTCGAGGACGTCAGCGACGCGCAGCTGTGTTCCCTTTACGAAGACATGGTCGTTATCCGCCGCATCGACACCGAGGCCACGCACCTGCAGCGCCAGGGCGAGCTGGCACTGTGGCCGCCGCTGCTGGGCCAGGAAGCGTCCCAGATCGGTTCCGCCAGGGCCCTGCGTGCCGACGACTTCGTCTTCTCCAGCTACCGCGAAAACGGCGTCGCCTACTGCCGCGGCGTGGACCTGACGGACCTCATCCGCGTCTGGCGAGGCAACGCCTCCTCCGGCTGGGATCCCTACGGCATCAACATGGCCACCCCACAGGTCATCATCGGCGCCCAGACCCTGCACGCCACCGGCTATGCGATGGGTATCGCCAACGACGGCGCGGATTCGGCCGCCATCACGTACTTCGGCGACGGCGCCACCAGCCAGGGCGACGTCAACGAGGCCCTGGTCTTCGCCGCCAGTTTCCAGCTTCCGGTCATCTTCTTCTGCCAGAACAACCACTGGGCCATCTCGGAGCCCGTGGGCCTGCAGTCCCACGTGCCGCTGGCCGCCCGCGCCCCCGGCTTCGGTATTCCCTCCCTGCGCGTAGACGGCAACGACGTGCTGGCCGTGCTGGCCGCCACCCGGATCGCCCTGGACCGGGCACGCACCGGGGGCGGGCCGACCTTCATCGAGGCCGTCACCTACCGGATGGGACCGCATACGACGGCGGACGACCCCACCCGCTACCAGGATCCCAACGAGCTGGAGGACTGGAAGCAGCGGGATCCGATCAGCCGGCTCGCCGCGTGGCTGGAATCCAGGGGTCTGCTGACCCCCGCGCTCCGGGACTCCGTCACGGCCAAGGCGGACGCCGTCGCCCGCGAAATGCGCGCCGGCTGCATCAATTTGCCGGACCCTGAACCAATGGACGTCTTCAACAACGTCTACGCAACCGAAAACTCCTGGCTCAGCCGCCAGCGCGATCACTATGCCCGCTATCTCGAAAGCTTCGGCGGCGCCGGCTCGGAAGGGAACAAGTAATGTCCACCATGACTTTCGGCCGCGCGATCAACGCGGGCCTGCGCAAGGCAATGGATAACGACCCCAAGGTGGTCCTGATGGGGGAGGACATCGGCAAGCTCGGCGGCGTCTTCCGCATCACCGACGGCCTGCAGAAGGACTTCGGCGGGCACCGCGTCATCGACACGCCGCTCGCGGAAGCGGGGATCATGGGCACCGCCGTCGGCCTGGCCTACCGCGGATACCGCCCGGTGGTGGAGATCCAGTTCGACGGCTTCATCTACCCGGCCTTCGACCAGATTGTGTGCCAGGTGGCCAAGCTGCATTACCGTACGCAGGGCAAGGTCACGATGCCCATCACCATCCGCGTCCCGTTCGGCGGCGGTATCGGCTCGCCCGAGCACCACTCCGAATCCCCGGAGGCGTACTTCACCCACACCTCGGGACTGCGCGTCATCAGCGTCTCCAACCCGCAGGATGCCTACACGATGATCCAGCAGGCCATCGCCAGCGACGACCCGGTGCTGTACTTCGAGCCCAAGCGCCGCTACCACACCAAGGGCGAGGTCGACGAGAGCGCCGATCTGGCCGCCGCGCTGCCGATGGACCGCGCCCGCGTGGTCACCGAGGGCTCGGACGTCACCTTGGTCACTTATGGCCCCTTGGTGCCCACCGCCCGGGATGCCGCCATCGCGGCGTCCGACGACGGCGTCAGCATCGAGGTGATCGACCTGCGGTCGCTGGCTCCCATCGACTTCGCCCCGATCGAGGCCTCCGTGCGCAAGACCGGTCGGCTCGTCGTGACGCACGAGGCTGCCCAGTCCGGCGGCCTCGGCGCGGAAATCGCCGCCAGCATCACCGAGCGGTGCTTCCACTACCTGGAGGCCGCTCCCGTGCGTGTCACCGGTTTCGACATCCCGTACCCCGCCTCAAAGTTCGAGTCGCACCACCTGCCGGACCTGGACAGGATCCTGGATGGCGTGGACCGCTCGCTCGGCCGGCCGAACTCCCTCAGTGCCCTGGAAGGCTGACATGATCAAGGAATTTCGTCTCCCCGACCTGGGAGAGGGTCTCACCGAATCCGAAATCGTGGACTGGAAGGTGGCCGTCGGGGACTCCGTGTCCCTGAACCAGGTGATCGCCGAGGTGGAGACCGCCAAGGCCGTCGTCGAGCTTCCCAGCCCGTACGACGGCGTGGTCACGGCCATCCATGAACAGTCCGGCACCACGGTCGAGGTCGGCTCGCCGATCATCTCCTTCGACATCGGCGGAACCGAAGCCGACGGGCAGGGCGTTCCCTCCCGGGGCGCGGCCGCCTCCGCCGGTGCGGTGTCGCCGGCGCCCGACGATGCCGCCGCCAAGCGGGTTCCGACCCTGGTCGGCTACGGGGCCGAGGTGGAGAAGGGCGGACGCCCGGCACGCCGGGCGCGGCGCACGGACTCCCCCCATGCGTCACCGCAGGCGGCCCAACAGGCCGCCCCGCAGCCGTCCCAGTCGTCCACGCAGCCTTCCCCGCAGGAGGCCGTCGCGACCGCCGGCGCCGCCGGCGCCCCCGGCACGTCCGAGCCGCTGATCCGGCCGCGGTCCACGCCGCCGGTCCGCAAACTGGCCAAGGACCTGGGGATCGGACTGGCCACGGTCACCGGGACCGGCCCGCAGGGGCTGATCGTCCGCGAGGATGTCCTGGCCGCCGCGGGCCAGGGCGCCGGCAGGACTGACGGCCAGCCCGCCAACGCCGCACCGGCAGGCGCGGCGGGTGCCGCCGTCGGCCGTGACCGCGGTGCGGAGGCACGCGAGGTGCGGACCCCTATCAAAGGCGTCCGCAAGCACACGGCCGCCGCCATGGTCGCCAGCGCCTTCACCGCGCCGCACGTCAGCGAATTCCTCACCGTGGACGTCACCCCCACGATGGAGCTGCTGGCACGGCTGAAGGCCAACCGGAACTTCGCCGGCTACAAGCTCGGGCCCCTGACGGTGGTGGCCAAGGCGCTGTGCATCGCCGCCGGGCGCCAGCCCTCGGTGAACTCCCGCTGGGACGAGGCCAACGGCGAGATCGTCACGATGAACTACGTGAACCTGGGGATCGCCGCCGCCACGCCGCGCGGACTGCTGGTGCCGAACATCAAGGACGCACAGTCCCTGAGCATGCTGGAGCTGTCCACCGCGCTGACCGAGCTGACCGACACCGCCAGGGCCGGGAAAACCACCCCCGCGGCGCTGGCCGGCGGCACCATCTCGATCACCAACATCGGCGTGTTCGGGATCGACGCGGGTACCCCGATCCTGAATCCGGGCGAGGCAGCCATCGTGGCGATGGGGGCCGTCCGCCGCCAGCCGTGGGAGCACAACGGGGAGGTCGCGCTGCGCCAGGTGATGACGCTCAGCCTCTCCTTCGACCACCGGCTGGTCGACGGAGAACAGGGCTCGCGTTTCCTGGCGGACATCGGGGCGGTCCTCTCCGACCCGGCGATGGTCCTGACGATGGTCTAGGACCGGCCATGTCCCGGCACCGGGCAAAACCGTGCCGGGGCGCGGGGCTCAGCCGTGGCCTGTGAGCAGCCCGGCCAGGGCCATGCCTTCGAGCACCGGCCGGGCGGCCCGCAGCTCCCGGGGCCGGCCGTGGCTGCGCACGCTGTGCGGGGTGGAGTTGATCAGCCCGAAGGTGGCCTGGACCTTGAGCCGGAGCGTGGACCGGTCCACTCCGGGCTGCAGCCGTTCCAGCAGCTCCACCCAGACGCCGATGTAGGCCCGCTGCAGGGTCCGGACCCGCAGCTGGTCCTCCGGCGTCAGGCTGGACATGTCCCTGTCCTGGACGGTGATCACATCGGCGTTGCTGAGGGCGAAGTCCACCTGGAAGGCGACCAGTCCGCGCAGCGCGTCCTCGTCCGCCGCGGCGCGGGCCACCACGGCGCGGCCGCCGGTGAGCAGCTCCTCGCTGACGTCGGTGAGCAGCGCGGCCAGGACGGACTGCTTGGAGCTGAAGTGCCGGTAGACGGCCGGTCCGCTGACCCCCGCCGCCGCGCCGAGATCCTCGATGGAGACGCGGGCGAAGCCGCGCTGGGCGAACAGCTGAGCGGCGGAGCGCAGGATGGCCCGGCGGCGGTCGGCCTTGGCGCGGCTGCGCGGGGTGGGTACGGCGTCTTCTTCGGCAGGCATGGGTTCCCCGGTGTTGGACATCACAGATGAGACAGACTAACCTGAATTCAGTTAATGGGCACTAACCCAAGCGTGTTTTCGGCGCGGCGGCGGGAGCGGAAAAAGATCAATGGAGATACTTCACAGCACTGTGGATCCGGCCTCGGCCGCGTTCACGGCCAACGAGGCCGCGCAGAGCGCTTTGGCCGCGGAACTGCGGGAAAAGCTGGACCGCGTGGCGCGGGGCGGCCCGGAAAAATCGCGGGAGCGCCATCTGGCCCGCGGCAAACTGCTGCCGCGGGAGCGCATCGACGCGCTGCTGGACAACGGCAGCCCCTTCCTGGAGATCGCGCCGCTGGCAGCCGAGGGTCTGTATCACGGGGACAGCCCGGGGGCGGGGGTCATCGCCGGTATCGGCCTGGTGCACGGCCGCCAGGTGCTGGTCATTTCCAACGACGCCACGGTCAAGGGCGGAACCTACTACCCGATGACCGTCAAGAAGCATCTCCGGGCCCAGGAGATCGCCTGGGAAAACCGGCTGCCCTGCATCTACCTCGTCGACTCGGGCGGGGCCTACCTGCCCAAACAGGACGAGGTCTTCCCGGACCGCGACCATTTCGGCCGGATCTTTTACAACCAGGCACGGCTGTCCGCGGCAAAAATCCCGCAGATCGCCTCCGTCATGGGATCCTGCACGGCCGGCGGCGCGTATGTTCCGGCCATGAGCGATGAGACCATCATCGTGCGCAACCAGGGCACGATTTTCCTCGGCGGCCCGCCGCTGGTGAAGGCCGCGATCGGCGAGATTGTCACCGCCGAAGAGCTCGGCGGCGGCGACGTGCACTCGCGGATCTCCGGGGTCACCGACCACCTGGCCGAAAACGATACGCACGCACTGCAGATCGTCCGGGACATCGTGGAGACGCTGCCGGCCCCGGCCGCACCGGCCTGGGATATCGACACCAGCATCGAACCGGAGGCGGATCCGGCGGAACTCTACGGCGCCGTGCCCACCGACCTGAACACCCCGTACGACGTCCGGGAGATCATTGCCCGGCTGGTCGACGGCAGCCGCTTCCACGAGTTCAAGAAGAACTACGGCACCACGCTGGTCACCGGCTTCGCGAAGCTGCACGGCCACCCCGTCGGGATCGTGGCCAACAACGGCGTGCTGTTCAGCGAGTCCGCGCTCAAGGGCGCGCACTTCATCGAGCTGTGCGACCAGCGCGGGATCCCGCTGATCTTCCTGCAGAACCTCTCCGGCTTCATGGTGGGCAAGGACTACGAACAGGGCGGCATCGCCAAGAACGGCGCCAAGATGGTCACCGCCGTCGCCACCGCGCGCGTCCCCAAGCTGACCGTCGTCGTCGGCGGCTCCTTCGGTGCCGGCAACTACTCGATGTGCGGACGCGCCTACAGCCCGCGCTTCCTGTGGATGTGGCCCGCCAGCCGGATCTCCGTGATGGGCGGCAACCAGGCCTCCGCCGTGCTCGCCACCGTCAAACGGGACCAGATCGAGGGCCGGGGCGGGGAATGGTCCGCCGACGAGGAGGACGCCTTCAAGGACCCGATCAAGGCCCAATACGAGGAACAGGGCAGCCCCTACTACTCCACCGCCAGGCTGTGGGACGACGGCGTGATCGACCCCGCGGACACGCGCCGGGTGCTCGGCATGGCGCTGGACGTCTGCGCCCAGGCTCCGCTGCCCGAAACCTCCTTCGGCCTCTTCAGGATGTGAGACATGAGTACACTTTTTGATACTGTCCTGGTCGCCAACCGCGGCGAAATCGCCTGCCGGGTGATCCGCACGCTGCGCGCGCTCGGCATCCGGTCCGTGGCCGTCTACAGCGAGGCCGACGCCGACGCCCGCCACGTGCAGGAGGCCGACGAGGCCATCTGCATCGGCCCGGCGGCCGCGGCCGCCAGCTATCTGGATATCGACGCCGTCATTGCCGCCTGCCGGGAATCCGGGGCGCAGGCCGTCCATCCCGGCTACGGATTCCTGAGCGAGAACCTCGCGTTCGCCCGGGCCCTTGAGGCGGCCGGGATCACCTTCATCGGCCCCGGCGTCGAGGCGCTGAACATCATGGGCGACAAGATCCGGTCCAAGAACCATGTGGCCAAGGCGGAGGTTCCCGTGGTCCCGGGCATTGCCGAACCCGGACTCAGCGACGGGCAGCTGATTGCGGCCGCGGAATCCGTGGGATACCCGCTGCTGATCAAGCCCTCCGCCGGCGGCGGCGGGAAGGGAATGCACGTCGTCGAACGGGCCGAGGACCTCCCGGCCACCCTGGCCACGGCCCGGCGCGTGGCGGCGTCCGCCTTCGGCGACGACACGCTGTTCCTGGAGCGGCTGATCCGCACCCCCCGGCACATCGAGGTCCAGGTGCTGGCCGACAACTACGGCAACGTCATCCACCTGGGGGAGCGCGAGTGCTCGCTGCAGCGCCGCCACCAGAAGGTCATCGAGGAGGCGCCGTCCTCCCTGCTGGACGAGCCGACGCGGGCCAGGATTGGCGAGGCTGCCGTCAACGCCGCCCGCTCCGTGGCCTACACCGGGGCCGGAACCGTGGAGTTCCTGGTCTCCGACGCCGCTCCCGACGAGTTCTTCTTCATGGAGATGAACACCCGGCTGCAGGTCGAGCACCCGGTCACCGAAATGGTCACCGGCATCGACCTGGTCGAATGGCAGGTGCGCGTCGCCGCCGGCGAGCCGCTCACCATCGGCCAGGACGACGTCGTGCTGCGCGGCCACGCGGTGGAGGCGCGGGTATACGCGGAAACGCCCGAACGCGGCTTCCTGCCCTCCACCGGGACGATCGTCTACCTGGACGAATCCGTCGCGGAGCGGGAGGGCGTGCGCGTGGACAGCTCCCTGCTGGCGGGCACCGAGATCTCCGCCCATTACGACCCGATGATCGCCAAGGTCATCGCCTGGGGACAGGACAGGAGCTCCGCGCTGGCGAAGCTCGACGCCGCGCTGAGCGAGTACATCGTGCTGGGCGTGGACACCAACGTCGAGTACCTGCGGGCGCTGATCAACGACGAGGACGTGCGCGCAGGCCGGCTCGACACCACCATGATTGAACGGAAGATGCCCGGCATCCGGTTCCGCCAGCTCGGCGATCCGGAGCTGGCCGCGGCCGCGCTGTTCGCGGACTTCGACGGACTGGACGACGACGGCGGGGCGCGGCCCTGGCAGCGCCGCGACGGCTGGCGGCTGGCCGGCCCCGCCCCGCGCCGGGTCAATCTCGGCGCCGGACCCGGCTCCGTGGTCCGGGTCCGGATCGGCGAAACGGCCGTCGCCGTCGGCGCCGCCGCGGAACAGCCCGCGGCCATGACGCTCGAGGGGAACCAGCTCGGCGTCGACTACGCCGGCACCCGGCACAGCTATACCGCGGTGGAGGCATGGACCGGTGACGGCCACGAGCTCTACCTGGCCGACGGCGGCTGGTCCGCGCGGCTGGCCGTGCTGGACCGGGAGCAGGCCCTCGCCATCGAACTGGCCGCGCTGGAAAAGGAGTCCGGCCACGCCGACCCCGAGGTCCGCTCGCCGATGCCCGGCACCGTCGTCGCCGTGCTGACCGCCTCCGGCGACACCGTGGAGGCAGGGCAGACGCTGCTGGCCGTTGAGGCGATGAAAATGGAACACCAGCTGGTGGCCGCCCTGGCCGGTGTGGTGCACATCAGCGTCAGGACGGGGGACATCGTCAAGGCCGACCAGGTCCTGGCCACCATCCGCGTCCAGGCTCCGGCGGAAGCAGCCACCGGCGGATCCGCCACCGACCCCACAGCAGGAGAACCTGCCGGCACCGAAGGAGATACACAGCATGCCTGATTTCGAATTGAGCGAGGACTACCAGGACCTCTCGGACACCGTCCGGGAGTTCGCCGACGAGGTGGTCGCACCCGTCTCCGCCAAGCACGACGAGGAACACAGCTTCCCGTACGAGATCGTCGCACAGATGGCCGACATGGGACTGTTCGGCCTGCCCTTCCCGGAGGAATACGGCGGAATGGGCGGAGACTACTTCGCCCTGGCCTTGGCGCTGGAGCAGCTGGGCCGGGTGGACCAGTCGGTCGCCATCACGCTGGAGGCGGGCGTTTCGCTCGGGGCCATGCCCGTGTACCGGTTCGGCAGCGAGGCGCAGAAGCAGCAGTGGCTGCCGCAGTTGGTCTCCGGCAAGGCCCTGGCCGGCTTCGGCCTGACCGAGCCCGAAGCGGGCTCCGATGCCGGCGGCACCAAGACCACCGCGCGGCGCGCTGACGGGCAGTGGGTGATCAACGGCAGCAAGCAGTTCATTACCAACTCCGGCACCGACATCACCACGCTGGTCACCGTCACGGCCGTCACCGGAACGTCCGTGCGCGCGGACGGTTCCACCAAGAAGGAGATCTCCACCCTGCTGGTGCCCAGCGGCACCCCCGGATTCACCGTGGAGAAGGCGTACAACAAGGTGGGCTGGAACGCCTCGGACACGCATCCGCTGACGCTGGCCGATGTCCGCGTTCCGGAGGAGAACCTCCTTGGAGTGGAGGGCCGCGGCTACGCGAACTTCCTGTCCATCCTGGACGAGGGCAGGATCGCCATTGCCGCCCTGGCCACCGGTGCCGCCCAGGGCTGCGTGGATGAATCGGTCAAATATGCCAAGGAGCGGCAGGCCTTCGGCAAGTCGATCGGCAGCTACCAGGGCATGTCCTTCAAGATCGCCCGGATGCAGGCCCGTGCCCACACCGCACGGCTGGCGTACTACGACGCGGCCGCCCGCATGCTGGCCGGCAAACCGTTCAAGACGCAGGCCGCCATCGCTAAGATGGTCGCAGGCGAAGCGGCGATGGACAATGCCCGGGACGCCACGCAGGTCTTTGGCGGCTACGGTTTCATCAACGAGTTCACCGTTTCCAGGCACTACCGGGATTCGAAGATCCTCGAAGTCGGCGAGGGGACCACAGAGGTCCAGCTCATGCTGATTGCCAGGGAACTGGGACTTTAGCCAGCCGCCGGCCGCGCGGAGCCAGCGGGCGGATACGAAAGGATCAAGGATGATTGACAAAGTTGTTGCCAGCGCGCAGGAGGCTGTCCGGGACATCCACGACGGCGCCTCCCTCGCCGTCGGCGGGTTCGGGCTCTGCGGCATTCCGGTCGCGCTGATCGATGCCGTGCACGCCCAGGGCACCAAGGACCTGGAGACCATCAGCAACAACTGCGGGGTCGACGACTGGGGCCTGGGCATCCTGCTGATGGACGGGCGCATCCGGCGCACCATTTCCTCCTACGTCGGCGAGAACAAGGAGTTCGCGCGCCAGTTCCTCTCCGGTGAGCTGGAGGTGGAACTGACGCCCCAAGGGACCCTGGCCGAGAAGCTCCGTGCCGGCGGCGCCGGAATCCCCGCCTTCTACACCACCGCCGGGGTGGGCACGCAGGTGAGCGAGGGCGGCCTGCCGCGCAGGTACGACGCCGAGGGCAACGTCGCGATCGCCTCCGAGCCCAAGGAGGTGCGCAGCTTCGGCGGCGCGGACTACGTGCTGGAGGAGAGCGTGCAGCCCGACTTCGCCCTGGTCCACGCGGCCAAGGGGGACCGGCACGGCAACCTCGTCTTCCACGCCACCGCGATGAATTTCAACCCGCTGTGCGCCATGGCCGGCCGGATCACCATCGCGGAGGTGGAGGAACTGGTGGAACCCGGCGAGCTGGATCCCGAGCAGATCCACCTGCCCGGCATCTTTGTCCAGCGGATTGTGCACGTTCCCGCCGGTTCGCCGCACAGCGAAAAGCGCATCGAAAAGCGCACCGTCCGACCCGAGGGAGCATAGCGGTGGCACTGACACGAAACGAACTTGCGGCGCGGGTCGCCAAGGAACTGAAGAACGGCCAGTACGTGAACCTGGGCATCGGCATGCCGACCCTGATTCCGAACTACATCCCGGACGGGGTGGAAGTGGTGCTGCACTCGGAAAATGGGATCCTCGGCACCGGCCCGTATCCTGCCGACAGCGCCGTCGACCCTGACCTGATCAACGCCGGCAAGGAAACCGTCACGGTGAACAAGGGCGCGGCGTTCTTCGACTCCGCCACCTCCTTCGGCATGGTCCGCGGGGGACACGTGGACCTGGCCGTGCTGGGCGCGATGGAGGTCGCCGAGAACGGCGACCTGGCGAACTGGATGATCCCCGGCAAAATGGTCAAGGGCATGGGCGGGGCCATGGACCTGGTGTTCGGCGCCAAGCGGCTGATCGTGATGATGGAACACACCGACCGCAACGGAAATCCCAAGATCCTCAGCAGCTGCACCCTGCCGCTGACCGGCAAGGGCTGTGTGGACAGAATCATCACCGACCTGGCAGTCATCGACGTCACGGACGGCGGGCTGGTGCTGCGGGAGGTGGCGCCGGGGGTCAGCGCCGACGAGGTCATGGCCGCTACGGGCGCGGACCTGAAGGTTGAATGGCACAACGAGGACGACGTGTGAGCGCGCCCGAGGAGGCCGGCGGGTCAGCGGAGGCCGGCGGCGCGCGCGTGATTGAACAGCGCGGACTTTATTTCGACGAACTCGAAACCGGGGTGGTGTACGCCCACCGACCGGGCCGGACGGTGACGGAAACCGACAACGTCCTGTTCACCACGATGACGATGAACACCCAGGCCCTGCACCTGGACGCCGCGTGGAGCGCCACGCAACCCTTCGGCGCCCGCCTGATGAACTCCATGTTCACCCTGGCCACGATGGTGGGGCAGTCGGTCCCGCAGCTGACGGCGGGGACCATCGTTGCCCAGCTCGGCCTGACCGACGTC
>JBIOFK010000013.1:0-27259 GCA_044447065.1 Actinomycetales bacterium
GTCCGGGCGGGGACGGGGTGCATCCCGAGCTGCTGACCACCGACAATTTCGAGTGGACCGTGGTGGCCGTCATGTCCATCGCCGCCCATCTGGTGGAACGGAACTTTCCGCTGCGCGTGCTGGATGTGTTCGGCGGCCCGGGCTTCGCGTCCTCCTCCTCCGCCCCCTCGCCGCAGGAGGAGCTGTACGCGGGCGCCGCCGGGATTGCCGCCGTCGCCGATTCGCTGGCCGCGCTGGAGCTGTCCGCCGCCGCGCACCGGGAGCCGGACGGGCCCGACGGCGGCCGCGAGACCGCGCAGCCCTTCGGCGAGGCGCTCGATGACAAGCTCGCCGGGCACCGACAGCGCGGGCCGCTCGTCGCCGTCGTCGGAAGCCTGTCCCGGGCCGAGGCGAAAGCGCTCGCCGCGCTAGCCGAACACGGTGCCGGGGCGCTGGCCCTGGTCGTGTGCGACCATCCCCGCAACGCCGGAGCGGTGCTGGAACAGCTCCGCCTGGGCGGCTGGCGTGCGCTGGCCGTTGACCGCAGGACCGGCCTGCCCGCGGCGTGGAGCTACTTTGATGATGCGTCGCTGCCGGCCATGGCAGGCAGGGACGCGGATGCCGCCGGCCCGCAGCCCCTGTCCGGGAGGCGGCGGTGAGCCGCACCCTCGCCCCCGCTCCGTCCCGGGCAGCCCGCCAGCCACGGCAGGACGGTCCCGGCACCGTCTCGGCCGCGGAATCGTGGCTGATGGCCCTCGCCGTGTTCGTTGCCGTGATCGGCTCGTCGCTGGGCATCACCGGCACCGTGCGCGGCTGGGGCTGGCTGGGCAGTGCGGTACTGGTCGTGGCGACGGTGCTGGCCGTGCTGGCCGTGCTGCGTTCCCTGCGCGCCCCGGCCGTCCTGGTCCCGCTTGGCGGACTGCTTGCCCTGGTGCTGGTGCTGACCGCCCGGTTCTTCGGCGCCACCGCGCTGCTGGGGGTGGTCCCGACGCCGGCGACGCTGGACGCCCTGACGCCGGTGACCGAGCTGACCCGCGAGACCATCGTCGGCGGGCTGGCGCCGGTCCAGGCCGATCCGGGCATCTTGCTGCTGATCTGCACCGGGCTGGGACTGGTGGCCCTGCTGGTGGATGCCATGGCCGTGGGCCTGGCCATGCCGGCCAGCAGCGGCCTGGGCCTGCTGGCGGTGATGCTGGTCCCCGCCCTGGTCAAGTACGACAGCGTCGGGCCCTGGGGCTTTGTGGGCGGAACGGTCGGCTACTTCCTCGTCCTGGGTTTCAGCCAGTGGTATCAGCCTGACGGGCGAGAACGCACCTCCCCCGGCCACCCGCCCGGACAGTGGAGCCGTGCCGTGGCGATCGGGTCGGCGACGCTCGCCGCCGCCGTGCTGGTCTCCGCGGTCGTGCCCGGATTCGATTCCGGCAGTTTCCCGCAGGGTACCCGTTTCAACCTCTTCGGCCTGGGCTCCGGCGTCAACCCGTTCATCAGCCTGGGCAGCGACCTGCGCGGGCCCGCCGGAAACGGCACCATCACCTACGCCACCAGCTCCACCACCCCCGTCTACCTCCGGTCGACGACGGTCCAGGACTTCAGCGGCGGTACCTGGGGCCCGGGCAGCACCGACACTGGGTTCCGCGAGGACCCGACCCGCATCACCGACCCGGCCTCGACGGCGGCGGTGATCAACGGGGTGTTTGCGACGACCCTGATCAGCACCCAGAGCACCTCCGGCCCGTGGCTTCCGGTCCCCTACGCCCCGCTGAGCGTGAACGGCCTGCGCGGGAACTGGTCGTGGGACCCGAACACCCTGACCATCCACAGCCAGAACGCCACGACGCTGCACCAGAGCTACCTCGTCAACTCCGTGATGCCCATTCTCAGCCGAACCTCGCTCGCCAACGCCTCCGAGCCGCCCTCGCCCCGGCTGGATCCGGTGTTCCTGGCGCTCCCCTCCGACACTCCGGCGATCATCAAGACGACCAGCCGGGACCTGACCGCTAACATCCAGGGCGCGTACGGCAAGGCCCTGGCGCTGCAGGACTACCTGCGCGGAACCGCCTTCACCTATTCCGAGCAGACCCCGCTGAAGGAGGGCTACGACGGAACGGGAATGGACGTGGTGGCCAAGTTCCTGCAGGTCAAGAGCGGCTACTGCATCCACTTCGCCGCCGCCATGGCGGTGATGGCCCGTGAGGCCGGCATCCCGAGCAGAATCGCCGTGGGGTACGCGCCGGGTCGGCTGACCGGGAACCTGGTGACGGTCAGCGGCCAGCAGCTGACGGAGTACGCGGTCGACGGCCACAACGCCCATGCCTGGCCCGAACTGTACTTCGAGGGCCTTGGTTGGGTCCCCTTCGAGCCGACGCCCGGACGCGGGCAGGTGCCTGCCTATGCGCAGGACCCTAACGCCGCCGGGACGAATCCGAGTATTCCCAACGATGCGCTCAACCCCGGCGGCGCGGCCTCGGCGAAGCCCGCACCCGCGGCGTCGGCGGCGGCGGCGCCGCTGCCCGGACATTCCGGCGCGTCCGCAACTGCCGGCGTGTGGCGGACCGCATGGCAGACGACGGCGGCGCTGCTGCTGATCCTGCTGCTTGCCTCGCCGGCGCTGAGCCGGGCGGGACTGCGCCGACGTCGGGAACGGGTGCTGCAGCGCGATGCCGCGGGCGGTGCCGCGGGAGCGGGCACGGGGGCCGGTGCTGCCGGACCCCCGGCGACCGGGCCCCCGGCTGCCGTGCCCGCGGCGGCCGCGTGGGCGGAGCTGCGGGATCTGGCCGACGACTACGGGTACCCGGCCGCGGCGGCCGATACTCCGCGGACGTTCGCCGCCAGGGTGCGCCGGCAGGTTCCGACCACCGCGGAGGTTTCCCGGCTGGCAGCTGCCTATGAGCGAAACGCGTACGGCCCGCCCGGGTCCGGGTCGGCGCCCGAGCTGGACCGGGCGCTGCGTTCGGTCCGCAACGGACTGCGGGCCAGCGCCGGGCTGGCGCGGCGGCTGCGCGTAGCCGTGCTCCCGCCGTCGACCCTGCACCGCTGGAACGACGCCTGGCTGCGCCTGCTCACCGGCGCCCGGCGCGCCGTCCCGGCCCCGCCGCCGATCCTGAGCCGGGCGCGGCGCGGCGGAAAGCCGCCGCGCCGCCGGAACCACTAACCCGCGTACGGGTCGGCGATGCCGATGTACTGCGTGTACAGGTACTCCTCGATGCCCTCCAGCCCGCCCTCGCGGCCCAGGCCGGACTGCTTGACGCCGCCGAACGGCGCCGCCGCGTTGGAGATGACGCCGGCGTTGAGGCCGAGCATCCCGGTTTCCAGCAACTCGCCCATCCGCAGGCCGCGGTTCAGGTCGCGGGTGAAAACATAGGCCACCAGGCCGAATTCGGTGTCGTTGGCCAGCCTGACGGCTTCGGCTTCGCTGCCGAACGTGATGATCGGGGCCACCGGGCCGAAGATCTCCTCCTTGAGGATCCGCGCCGACGCCGGGACGCCGGTAAGCACGGTGGGCTGGTAGAAATAGCCCGGCCCGTCGGCGGGCGCTCCGCCGGTCACCGCCGAGGCGCCGGCGTCGAGGGCGTCCTTGACCAGGCTCTGGACCTTGTCCCGGCTCTTGGCATCGATCAGCGGACCGACCTTCGAATCCGGCTCGGTGCCCCGGCCGGTGGGCATCCCCGCCATCGCCGCGGCGAACTTCTGCGCGAACTCCGCCGCGACATCCTCGTGCACAATGAACCGGTTCGCCGCCGTGCAGGCCTCGCCCATGTTCCGCAGCTTGGCGGCCATGGCCCCGGTGACGGCCGCGTCGATGTCGGCGTCCTCGAAGACCAGGAACGGCGCGTTGCCGCCGAGCTCCATCGAGGTGCGCAGTACATTCTCCGCCGCGTCGCTGAGCAGCCGGCGGCCGACCTCGGTGGACCCGGTGAAGGAGAGCTTACGCAGCCGGGAATCCTTGATCAGCGCACCGGTGGTCTCCCCGGCGGTGGTGGTCTGGACGACGTTGAGCACGCCCGCGGGCAGCCCTGCCTCCTGCATCACCTGGGCGAACAGGGCCGAGGTCAGCGGGGTGAGCGCGGCGGGCTTGAGGACCATGGTGCAGCCGGCCGCCACGGCGGGGGCGATCTTGCGGGTGGCCATCGCCAGCGGGAAGTTCCAGGGCGTGATCAGCAGGCACGGGCCCACGGCCTTTTTGCTCACCAGCAGCCGGGACTTGCCGTCCGGCGAGGTGGAGTACCTGCCGAACGCGCGCACGGCCTCCTCGGAGAACCAGCGCAGGAACTCCGCACCGTAGGTCACCTCGCCGCGGGCCTCCGCCAGCGGCTTGCCCATTTCCAGGGTCATCAGCAGGGCAAAATCATCCGCCCTGGCTGTGACGAGTTCGAAGGCCCGGCGCAGGATCTCCCCGCGCTCCCGGGGAGCCGTCCCGGCCCAGCCCTGCTGCGCCGCCACGGCGGCGTCGAGGGCATCAGCGGCATCCGCGGCGCCGGCATCCGCGATCTCCAGCAGCGTCTCACCGGTGGACGGGTCCTCCACAGCAAACGTCTTGCCGCTCTTCGCGGCACGCCACGTGCCGCCGATGAGCAGTCCGGTGGGGACAGAGGCGAGCAGTTCCTGCTCGCGTTCGGTCGTGATGGTGGTGGCTGCCATGGGTGACTCCCTTGTCTGCGGCCGTAACGGGGGAAAGCCGGCCGGTGCTGGATGCTTAGCGCTCACGCTAGTACCCGCGGCTTTGCACCGTCTAGGCCACAGCGCACTATGGACATTCGGATCTGCTGTGCGGTTGCACAGTTACCGGCTGCATTGCGCTTCGCTTCGGGTACTGGCGCGGATACCGATGCCCGCCACCGGCGCCGAGTCCGGCCGGAGATGAGCGTCCGGTCGGGCATGTCCACCCGTGAGTGCCGTCACCGGGCATGTCCGTACGTCCCGGGGAACATGCCCACCGGAAGTCCCGGACACCGGGCATGGTCGCTCTCTACCCACCGTACGTGTCCGCCGACGGGCATGCCCGTCCGGGAGCGGGAGGCCAGCAGGGTCAGCGGGAGGCGAGGACGGCGGCGTACAGCTCGCGCTTGCTGATCCGCGCCGTCTCGGCGACGGCGGCGACCGCGTCCTTGAGGCGCAGTCCCTGCCCGATCAGCCGGTTGACCTCCGCGACGTGGTCCTCGGCGCTGCCGGCGTCCTCGTCACCGGCGCCGGCGACCACCACGGCAATCTCGCCCCGGACCTCGCTCTCCTCCGCCCAGCGCAGGAGCTCGGACAGCGGCCCGCGGAGCACCTCCTCATAGGTTTTGGTCAGTTCGCGGGCGACGGCGGCGCGCCGGTCCGCGCCGAAGGCCTCCCTGAGGGCGCGCAGCATGGGCTCAAGCCGGTGCGGCGCCTCGAAAAACACCATGGTCCGCCGCTCGGCGGCCAGGTCCGCGAGCCGGCCGGCCCGCTCGCCGGCCTTCCGCGGCAGGAATCCCTCGAAACAGAACCTGTCGGTGGGCAGCCCCGAGAGGGCAAGTGCCGTCAGGACAGCCGAGGGACCCGGGGCCGCCGTCACCCGGATCCCGGCGGCGGCGGCGGCCTCCACCAGGCGGAACCCCGGGTCGCTGACAGCGGGCATCCCCGCGTCCGTGACCAGCAGCAGGGTGCTGCCGGCGGCCACCTGGGACAGCAGTTCGCCGGTGCGGGCGGCCTCGTTGTGCTCGTGGTAGCTGACAATCCGGCCGGTGACCTGCACCCCGAGAGACTGGACCAGCCGGTGCAGTCTGCGGGTGTCCTCGGCCGCGATCAGGTCGGCGGAGCCCAGCCACTCGCGCAGCCGCGCGGAGGCGTCACCCATGTTCCCGATCGGGGTACCGGCGAGCACCACATACCCGGTGCCCGGCGCCGCCCCCGCCGTCGCCGGTGCGCCGCCGTCCGCCTGTGAGTTCCCGGTGATTGCCATGCCCCCAGCCTAGCCGCCGCGGATCCCGCAGCCGCTGCCGGTAACATGGCCTCGTGACCGACACTCTCGCCAGGACCGGCGGCCCTGCGGATGCGTCGCTGCCTGACGTGGTAACGGCCAAGGCACCCGTGCGCTGGCTGGCCGACCCCGCCACCGCCTTCTCCGAAGCCGCACTGCGGGCCCGGCTGCTCGGTCCGCGCTGGAGCTGGGCCACTACCCCGGCGTCGCTGCGGATCTGGTTCTGGCTGCTGCCGGCGCTGACCGCCGCCATCGGCGGGGTGCTGCGGTTCGTCCGGCTCGGACAGCCCGACAGCCTGGTCTTCGACGAGACCTACTACGTCAAGGACGCCTACTCCCTGCTGCAGAGCGGCTACGAGCGCGCGTGGCCGGACAAAGCCAATGACCATTTCAACGTCGGCGACTTTTCGGTGCTGCAGAATACGCCGGAGTATGTGGTGCATCCGCCTGTCGGCAAGTGGATGATCGCGTTCGGGATGTGGCTTTTCGGCCCGTCCAACACCTTCGGCTGGCGCTTCACCGCCGCGGTGGTGGGCACCGTGTCCATTTTTGTGCTGGCCCTGATTGCGCAGCGGATGTTCCGCTCGACGCTGCTGGGCGGCATCGCGGGCCTGCTCTTTGCCGTCGACGGGCACGCCATCGTCATGTCCAGGACGTCGGTGCTGGACATTTTCGTGATGTTTTTCGCGCTGCTGGCCTTCGGCGCCCTGCTGCTGGACCGCGACGACGGCCGGCGCCGGCTCGCGGCCCGGCTCGCCAAGGCCCGGTCCCGCAATCCGGGGCACGACGGCGGCGCGCTGGGGTACGGGCCCTGGCTCGGCATGCGCTGGTGGCGGCTGGCCGCGGCGGTGAGCCTGGGGCTGTGCACCGGCACCAAGTGGTCGGGACTGTTTTTCCTGGCCGGTTTCGGACTGATGAGCGTGTTCTGGGATCTGGGCGCTCGGCGCGCCGCCGGGATCCGGTACTGGTTCTCGGCAGGAGTATTCAAGGACGGCCTGCCAGCACTGGTGACCGTCGTCCCCGTTGCGGCGGCGACGTACCTGGCCAGCTGGACCGGCTGGTTCCTCAGCTCCAACGCCTATGACCGGCACTGGGCCGACAGGAACCCGGCCGGGCCGTGGGGCTGGATCCCCGCACCGCTGCGTTCCCTCTGGCATTACCACACCACGGCCTACGCCTTCCACACAGGGCTGGACTCCGACCACCCCTATAAGGCCAACGCCTGGTCCTGGCTGGTGATGGGACGGCCGACGTCGTTCTACGCGGACTATCCGACGCAGGGCCACAAGGGCTGCAGCGTCAGCGAATGCGCCTCCGTCGTCACCTCGCTGGGAAATCCGGCGATCTGGTGGTCGGCCACGCTGGCTGCCGTGTTCCTGATCGTCTATTGGGCGGCGAAGCGGGACTGGCGCGCCGGCGGCATCCTGGCCGGCATGGCCTCCGGTTTCCTGCCGTGGCTGCTCTACCCGGACCGCACCATCTTCTTCTTCTACGCGATCGCCTACGAACCGTACCTGATCCTGGGCCTGGTCATGGTGCTCGGGCTGATCCTGGGCCGGCCGGCGGATCCGCCCTGGCGCCGGCAGCAGGGCATGCTGATGGTCGGGATCTTCCTGGTCGTGGCGGTCCTGGTCTCGGCGTACTTCTACCCGCTCTGGACGGATGAACTGATCTCCCGGCAGGACTGGCAGAACCACATGTGGATGCCCAGCTGGGTCTGACTCCGCCGGCCGGGCTGGCGGAGTCAGACCGCTGGGGCCGGAGCTAACCCAACGGGGCTGGCCGGATCCGCCCGACTACTTGTGCGCCGAGCCGTGTTACTGCGCGACGCGGCGGCCCTGGCCGGGATTCAACGCCCGGGACGCGGCCTCGCGGCGGTTCCGGGTCGGCCAGGTCAGCGCCAGGGTGAGCGAGGAAACCACCAGCACCAGGACGCCGATGGTTGCCCCCGCGTCCATCCAGAACTGATCGGGGAACAGCCTGATCAGGGTGTCATCAACGTGGAAGGTCCAGGTTCCGGCCTTGAAGAACAGTCCGTGGAAGTCGGTGAAGAACGTGTCCCAGCCCATGAAGCCCAGCACCCCGAGGCCGATGATAATCACCAGGGACGCGATGGAGCCGGCGAACAGGCCGCGCCTGAGTGCGCCGGTGCGGCGCCGTCCCAGGTAGATGATGCTGATCAGGGCCAGCAGGCCCAGCACGGATCCGACGATGAACGCCATCTGGAAGACGCCCTTGACGTCGGCCATATGGCTGACCTCGCCCGCGGCGAAAAGCGGTTGGTGGTCGGCGCCGACCAGGTCCCCGAGGAAGCGCGGGCCGGCGAAGTTGAGCACGTAGTCCAGCGTGTAGGAGCCGTAGGTGGTGCGGTCGTCGGGGCTGAATCCAAACATGTCCGAGGGGAAGCCGGGGCGGTAGTACTCGACCCACAGGAACAGCGGGGTGGCGACAACCCGGATGGACAGCACCAGCAGCACTATCGGATAGCAGACGGCCAGGATCACCTGGAACACCCTGGGCAGCGCCGGCCGGATGCCCGCGGCCTCCTCCCGGCCCGCGGCGCGGCGGTCCACCTCCTCCTGCGGGGGCCGGACCTGCAGCATGGTGGTGGGGAGCGGCTCGTTGAAGACCTCATCACCGTCCGCGGCCTCGCCGGAGGGCGCGGGGGCCTCGTCCGCGGAGCGGTCCTGCTCCGGGCCCGGAATGGCCGGCAGTTTGGCTGCGGGCCGCATCGGGTCGGTCCTGCGCGTGGCGGGGGCGGCATTGCCGCGGCCGCCGCCGCGGTCGGGCTCCTCCGCCCGGCCGGGGGTCCCGGTCCGGTCCGTCGCCGGGACCGCGGCCGTGTCACCGGCGGTGGCCGGAACCGCGGTTGTGTCTCCGGCCGCATCCGCGTCCGTGGCCGGAACGATCTTCACCGGCGCCGCCGGCTCGCGCTGCGGGCGCATCCATTCGAAAGCTGCGTCGTCGTCGGAATTCTTGTTCTCACTCACCCTTTGAGGGTAGCCTCCGCAGCCGCCGCCGCGGTGGAGCCACCCCGGTGGGCAGGGCAATCCCGCCCCGCCCCGGCGGCGGCGGGGCAGCCCGTCAGGCGGAGATTACCGTGTCCCCGGCGTCGCGGTCCGGCAGGTCCGCACTGAGGCCCGCGGCCGCCGCGCGCCGCCCCGGAATCAGCGCGTAGGCCCAGAACGCCGCGAGCGCCAGCGCGCCGATGCCGAGCTTGGCCGGGACGGGCAGGGAGCTGGGGGTGACAAAGCCCTCCACCAGGCCGGAAACGAACAGCACCGGAACCAGTCCCAGGGCGACGGTCACCAGCGAGCGGCCCTCCCGGGCCAGGGCGCTCAGCCGTGGCCGGGGGGCGGGGCTGATCCAGGACCAGAAGATCCGCAGCCCGGCCGCCGCCGCGACGAACACGGCCGTCAGCTCCAGCATGCCGTGCGGGGCGATATAGCTGAAGAAGACGTCGCCGCGGCCGTAGGCGACCATCACCCCGCCCACCAGTCCCAGGTTGAGCGCGTTCTGCAGCAGCACATAGGGCACCCACACCCCGGTGATACCGAAGGCGACACATTGGGCCGCGACCCAGGCGTTGTTGGTCCAGACCTGGCCGGTGAAGGAGGCCGCGGGGTTGGCGGAGTAGTAGCCGACGAAGTCGTGGTCCACCAGCGTCCGAAGCGCGGCGTCCCCCGCCAGGGCATGGAGGACCGCCGGGTTGCCGGACACCCACGCTCCCACCAGGAGGGCAACGAGGGCCGTCGCCGCGCCGATGGCCAGGGTCAGCCAGCGCAGCCGGTAGAACGCCAGGGGAAGGGCGACGGCGAAAAAGACCCCGAGGTCCTCCATCGCATTGGACGGCGCCCCGGTGAACCGCGTCCGCGCCCGGGCGAGCGTGTTCGACAGCGACGCGGACAGCGGACCTTCGGGAGCGACGGACCGGATCAGCGACAGGTGCGCGGAGGCACCCTGGTACAGGCGCAGCAGTTCGTCGGCCTGCTCCCCGCTGAGGCGGCGGCGGCGCGAGAGCAGGCGCAGCCGCTCCCACTGCGGCCGGTGCACGGCGGCAAAGGCATCGAGATCCACAGCATCAGCCTAGGCGCCCGGGACCGGCGACGCGGGATTGCCGGCCCGGGTCGTCAGACCGCGGCTCCAGCGCCGCGCGCCCGCGGACCAGCCGCCGACGCCGGAAGCCGTCGCCCTGGTGCGGCGCCGGCTCCGTCGGACATCTCAGGAAACCTGCAGCCCGCCGTTGATGTCATAGGTGGCGGCCGTGATAAAGCCGGCGTCGGGGCCCAGGAGGAAGGTGAGCAGCGCTGCCACCTCGTCCCGGCTCCCCACCCTTTCCACCAGAATGCCCTCGGCCAATTGCCGCTTCCGCTCCGGCGTGAGCGTTCCTCCCATGATGTCCGTGTCGATGGGTCCCGGCGCGATGCAATTGACGGTGATCCCGTGCTGGCCCATCTCCCGGGCGAGCGCGCGGGTGAACCCGATGATGCCCGCCTTGGACGCGCTGTACGCCACCTTGGAGTAGGTTCCGCCGCCGCGCTGGGCGGAGATCGAGGAAATGCTGACAATCCGTCCGAACCGCCTGTCGATCATGCCACGCAGCACGCGCTGGGTGACCAAGTAGGTGCCCCGCATGTTGATGGCAAACACCTGGTCCCATTCCTGCGGCGTCACGTCCATGAACTCCGTCGGCGAGCTGATTCCGGCGATGTTGGCAAGCCCGGCGATGGGCGGCAACTGCGCCTCCACCTGGTCAATGGCCTCGTTGACGGACGCCGGCTGGGACACATCGGCCGTCACCCCGAGCGCCTTGACACCAAACTCGGCGGCGATTTCCCCGGCCGCCGCACGGGCGGCGTCGCCGTCAATGTCCAGCACCGCGATGGCCCAGCCCGCAGCGGCGAGCCGGCGCGCCGTCGCCCGTCCGATCCCCCGCTCCGACGCCGCACCGGTCACGACCGCCGTGCGGTCCGAAGGGAAAACGGTCTCGTGCCCTACAGTGTCGGCGCTCATCAGTGGTGCTCCTTTGTCGGCGGTGGCAGGCCGCGGGTCGCTCCTGGCAGTCCAGCTGCGCTCACCGCATCAAACCCTCTTTCCTATAGGATTTCTGTTCCGCGCCGCGATGTCAAGACGTCGGGGCGGGAGTCCGGCGCGGTCCCCTGGCATCATTGACGCGGTCTGCACGGCGGAGGATAATCAAATCGTAGATCCTATAGTCATGGCTGGCTGAGGCTGGCCGTTGACACGCCACAGCCCGACAACCGATTAGACCCATGAATCCTTCAATTCCGGACAGGACGATCGTCGATCTGACGCTCCTGCTTGCTGAGGAACTTCCGGCCGCGTGGGCAACGCACATGCCCTACCAGCAGAAGACCTTCAATTACTTCACCAATGTGGACAGCCAGGCCTCGCCGCTGAAGAGCGCGACGGGCGCCTACCAGACCCGGTGGCTGCTCATTGATGAGCACACCGGAACCCACGTGGACGCGCCCGCGCATTTCATCCCGGAACCGGCGACGGGGCTGAGCCACGCCGCGGAGGTGGGGTCGGTTACCGCCGAACAGATACCGCTGGACCAGCTCATCGGGCCGGCCGTGGTCATCGACATTCCGGCGGATCTTCCGGGCTCGGCCCCCGGTGTCTCGCCGACCATCACCAGGGACTTTGTCAATGACTGGGAAGGCGCCAACGGACGGCTAGACAGCGGGGACATCGTCCTGTTCCGCACGCTCTGGGACAGGTTTTACCTCCCGGGCGACGCCGGCCTGGACTACTGCTACCGGCCGCTGATCACCCGCGAGACCCCCGGCTGGCCGGCCCCGGACGCGGACACCATGCTGCACCTCATCGACCGGGGCGTGCGGTGCGTGGGAACCGACGGCGTCAGCATGGGCTCCAGCCACGACGGCGCCGGAGTCCATTACGCGGGACTGGAGGCCCGGGTGGCGTTCATTGAGGCGCTCTCCCACCTGGACCGGCTGCCCGTCAGGGGCGCGCTTTTCTGCTTCGCACCACTGAAAATCGCACGGGGAACGGGTGCGCCGGGCCGGGCCTTCGCCTGGCTCCCGGAGGACGACCACTAAGGACCCAGAACCATGTCTGCCAGCACCATTGCCACCACCGAATCCAAGGACAGCAAGTACATTGTCTACCTGATCATCATCGCCCTGCTCGGCTGGTCCCTGGCCTCGTACGATTCGAACCTCCTCACCCTGACCATGCCGGCCATCGCCACCGACCTGCACCTGTCCGCCACGGCGCTCGGCGTGCTGGAGTTCATTGTCTTCGGCGCCGAGGTGGTTGTCGCGCTGTTCGTCGGCTGGGGCATGGACCACGTGGGCCGCAAACGGATGTGGATGTTCTGCCTGGGGACAGCGGGCGTTTTCACAGGCCTGACCTTCTTCGTCCAGAACTTCTGGCAGCTGGCGCTGGTCCGTGCCATCGCCTCCGCGTTCGCCTTCGCCGAGCTGGCCGTGTCCGTCACCCTGGTCAATGAGCAGGTTCCCGCCAGGCGCCGCGGATTCCTCTACTCGATTGTCCAGGGCGGCTGGCCGATCGGCGTGTTCCTGGCCTCCGGGCTCTATCTGCTCGTGGGAAACCTGGGCTGGCGGGTCGTGTACCTTTTCGGCGTGATCCCCATCGTCCTCGTGGCGATCGGGCGCTGGAAGGTGCGGGAATCGGAACGTTATATCCATATGAAGGCGCTTCGGGCGGCAGTCAAGAACGACGACGGCGACGAGGTCCGGCGGCTGCAGGCACAGCGCCCCATGAAAGTGGACGAGCTGAAACAGGGATCGGTCAGGCAGATCTTCGCGACGGCGGGACCGGTGCGTTCGGTGCTCACTCGGCTGACCATCACCTGGCTTCTGTACGCCACCTCTTTCGTGGCCACGAACGTCTATATCGCCTACTGGCTGACCAAGGTGAAGGGCTGGACGGCCGACCAGGCGGCTGTCCTGCTGCTCTTCAGCGGCGGCATCGGATTCTTCTTCTACGTCATCGGCGGCATGCTGGGCGAAAGGTACGGCCGGCGGAACGTCATGATCATTTCGGGAGTCCTTGTCGGTCCGCTCAATCTGGTCCTGCTGCTTGTCTCGAGTCACACCTGGGTCGCGATCGTCTTCTTCTGCATCTACCAGGTGACCAACGGCACCTGGTCGGGCGCGGGGTACTCCTACCAGTCCGAGTGCTTTCCGACCCGGGTTCGCGGAACCGCGGTGGGCTGGATGGGCGCCATGATGGTCGGTGGCCAGCTGATCGGCAGTGCCATCTGGATCGGCATGACCTCCATCACCACGCTGGTCATCACCTGGCTGGTCATCGCCGTCGGGCTCGGCATCGCCCAAGGTGTCAGCACCTTCTTCCTGCCCAACATCAAGCCCGGGCAGGAGCTGGAGGAGATCTCCACCTAGGACTGGGCGGCAGGGTTCGTTCCCGGCGCAGCGCGTGCCGTTCCGCACGGGATTAGGCCGGAATGCGGCGTGTCGCGGCAGGACACGCCGGAAAAGTCCGGCCGGCGCGGCGAAAGCGGGACGGATCGGCACGGCGCCGATCCCGGTAGGCCGCCGGTCCGGCGGGGGCGGCCGTAGACTGGGGCCAGCGCGCGCCGGCGCGGCGCCGGTCCATGACTTTGCCGGGAGGCCTGGTGGGAACCATCGTGACGGGCGAGGCCGTCGTCCTGGAACTGCGGCCCGCCTCCTTCGCCGCCCGTTCGCTGGGTGCCCTGATCGATCTCTGCGCGGAGCTCGCCGTCTTCGCCGGCGCCAGCCTGGCCCTGGCGGCGCTGCCCCGGGTGCTGGACGACGCGGCCGTGAACACGCTCGTGCTGGTGTTGGCCGTGGGCTGCTTCGTGGCCGCGCCCGTGGCGGTGGAGACAGCCACGCGCGGGAAGTCGCCGGGCAAATGGGTGATGGGCCTGCGGATAGTGCGCGACGACGGCGGGTCCATCCGCTTCCGCCATGCCCTGATCCGTGGCCTGCTGGGACTGTTCGAGGTGCTGATGACCCTGGGCAGCGTCGCGTTCCTGGTCTCGCTGTTCACGGCCAGGTCGCAGCGGCTCGGAGACCTGCTGGCCGGGACCTATTCGCTGCGCGAACGCGTACCCGTCGCCACAGCCCTCGCCGTCGGGGTCCCGCCGGAGCTGGCGCCGTGGGCGGCGCTGGTGGATATCGGCCGGCTGCCGGATGCCCTGGCCCGCCGGATCGGCGCGTTCCTGCGCCAGCGCGGCAGGATGACCGGTCCGTCCCGGGCTTCGCTGGCCCTGTCGCTGGCCGGGGAGGCCGTCCCCTTCGTCGCTCCCGCGCCGCCGGCAGCACCCGGACCCGAGGCCTTCCTCGAAGCCCTGATCGCCGAGCGGCGGGACCGGGAGCTACGCCGCCTGGAAACCGCCGTCGGACGCTCCCGGGAACTTGGCAGGCGCATCAACGCGCTGCCGTTCGACCACTGACCCGGTCCGGCGGCTCAGTTGGCGTACTGCGCCCACGGAATGTTCCAGTCCTGGAACCCGTCGGTCAGCAGCGCCGGCTCGCCCGCCGAGTTCACGACCTGGACCGTGTCCCCCACGCCCATGTTGTTGAATACCCAGCCGGCCCCGTCCAGGGACATGCCGATGCACCCGTGCGAGATGTTGGTGACCCCGAAGTACTGCGCCGCCCACGGTGCGCCGTGGATGAACTCGCCGCTGGGCGTCAGACGGGTGGCGTACTCGACGTCCAGCTCGCCGTAGTCCGCCGGATCGCCGGGCTTGAGCCCGATCGTGGACGCGACGAAATGGGCGTTGCGCTGGTGGTCCATCATCACCAGATAACCCGGGGCGGAGGGGAACCGCTCATCGCCCATGGTGACCGGCCACTGCTTGGTCAACACGTCGTTGACGTACACGTCAAAGGTCTTCGCGACGGCGTCCGCGACCGCTACCTTTTTGTCACCGATCTTCATGGTGACCTTCTTGTTGAAATTGCCGATCTGGCCGTTGCCGAAGTCCACGCCGAAGAGTTCCATGTCAACGCTGACGGTGCTGTTGGCGGTCCAGAACGCCTCGGGCCGGTACCTGACCATGGTGTCGGAGTACCAGTGGAACGCCCCGGTGCGGCCGTCGGAGGTGGTGATCCTGATCGCCTTCTCCACGGCGGCCTTGTTCGTGACGGGCTCGCTGAAGGTGATTTGGACAGGCTGGGCGACGCCCACCTGGACACCGTTGCCGATGTAGGTCCAGGCGTTGGCCTCGTTGGCCTTCACCACGGTATGGAAGGACTCCGTCTTGTGCGTCTGCCGGCCGGCGGCGTCCCTGACGGTGTATTCGTAGCGGTAGCCGGTGTCGAATCCGAGCTGCCCGGTGGAGGTCCAGGTGCTGCCGTCGGCACTCACCGTTCCGGGAACCTCGGTTCCGGAGTCGTCCTTGAGGCTGACGGATACGACGGTGCCGTTCGCCGCCCTCACCACGGCGGGAGTGCCCGGGTTGACCTCGAGCGCATCCGCGGTGGGGGTGACACCGAGTTCGAGCGGTTTCACCACGGGTGCGCCCAGGCCGGGAGCGGCGCGGACGGGACTCTGCTGGTCCGATTGCACCGAGGCCACGGCCCAGGTCGGTGCGGTCGCGACACCGATGCCGCCGGCAACGACGACGGCGCAGATCGCCGCGGTCAGCCCGATTTTCCAGCCCTTGCGGCCGGGTGCGCCTGCTGCTGTGTTCCGCACTGTTCTTCCCCAATACCGTTGCACTCACCTGTCCGCCCGGGTAGGCGACAGTTCATTTTACGGCACGAAGCCGCCCGCCCCCGGGTGGAGGGCACCGGGAACGGCGGCGGCGGGCGTGTCGCGGCGGCGTGTCGCTGTGTGCCGGTCAGTAGCGGTACTGGTCCGGTTTGTACGGGCCGGCGGCGTCGATGTCCAGGTATTCGGCCTGCTCCTTGGACAGTTCCGTCAGCTCCACGTCCAAGGCATCCAGGTGCAGCCTGGCCACTTTTTCGTCCAGGATCTTCGGCAGCACGTAGACCTGCCTGCCGTAGTCCTTGCGGCCCTCCGGCTGGTCCCGCTTGCTGAAGATTTCGATCTGCGCGATGGTCTGGTTGGCGAAGGAGTTGCTCATCACGAAGGAGGGATGCCCCGTGGCGTTGCCCAGGTTCAGCAGCCGGCCCTCGGAGAGGACGATGATGGACCGTTCCTCCGCGCTGCCGGAATCGAAGACCCACTCGTGCACCTGCGGTTTGATTTCGACCTTCTTCACGCCGGGAATCCTGGCCAGCCCGGCCATGTCGATCTCGTTGTCGAAGTGGCCGATGTTGCCCACAATGGCCTTGTCGCGCATGGCGGCCATCTGCCCGGCCATGATGACGTCTCGGTTGCCGGTGGTGGTGATGAAGATGTGGCCGTCGGAGAGCACGGATTCCAGCTTCGCTACCTGGTAGCCGTCCATGGCCGCCTGGAGCGCGCAGATCGGATCGATTTCCGTCACAATCACCCGGGCGCCCTGGCCGCGGAGCGCCTCGGCGGCGCCCTTGCCGACGTCGCCGTAGCCGCAGACGACGGCGACCTTGCCGCCCATCAGCACGTCGGTGGCGCGGTTGATGCCGTCCGGCAGGGAATGCCGGATGCCGTATTTGTTGTCGAACTTGCTCTTGGTGACCGAGTCGTTGACGTTGATTGCCGGGAAAAGCAGCCTGCCCTGTTCGGCAAGCTGGTACAGCCGGTGGACGCCGGTGGTGGTTTCCTCGGTGACACCCAGGATCCGCGCCGCGGTGCGGGTCCAGTGCTGCGGGTCCCGGGCCAGGGTCCCGCGCAGCACATCCAGGACGATGCGGTACTCCTCCGGGTCGTCGTTGGTGGCGGCGGGAACGGCGCCGGCGGCTTCGAATTCGACGCCGCGGTGGACCAGCAGCGTCGCGTCTCCGCCGTCGTCGAGGATCATGTTCGGTCCCAGCTCCGGGTTGGTGTCCGCGCCGGGCCAGTTCAGGATCTGCTGGGCGGTCCACCAGTAGTCCTGCAGCGATTCGCCCTTCCAGGCGAAGACGGGCACGCCCTGCGGGTCCTCGGGGGTGCCGGCGCCGACGACGACGGCGGCGGCCGCCTCGTCCTGCGTCGAGAAGATGTTGCAGGAGGCCCAGCGGACCTGGGCGCCCAGCGCCGTCAGGGTTTCGATCAGCACCGCGGTCTGCACCGTCATATGCAGGGAGCCGGCGATCCGGGCTCCGGCCAGCGGCTGGCCGGCCGCGAATTCCCGGCGCAGGGACATCAGCCCGGGCATTTCGTGCTCGGCAAGCCTGATCTGGTGCCGGCCGGCTTCGGCCAGCGTGATGTCGGCGACCTTGTAGTCCATCGTCATGGGGTTCCTGTTCCTCTTAGCTGGGGCCGTTGCCGGCGTCGGCGGCTGGGTGGCCGGCGGGGCCGGCGGCAGCCAGTTGGTCCGGACGCAGCAGCAACACGATGCCGTCCGCAATGCTGTAGCGCAGCGCCGTGCCTTCCGGTCCGGGGACGGTGCTGACCAGCGTGTCCCCGTCCTGGACCAGCG
This sequence comes from Actinomycetales bacterium, assembly GCA_044447065.1. Taxonomy (GTDB): domain Bacteria; phylum Actinomycetota; class Actinomycetes; order Actinomycetales; family Micrococcaceae; genus JBIOFK01. The sequence continues at coordinate 17,430 of JBIOFK010000013.1, forward strand.
AGGACCGCGTCACGGGGCAGCGCAGGATGGCCAGTAGTTCGGGACTGATGTTCGGCATCCGGGGAACTCCTCGGTTAGGGGACACGGGACGTGAAAGTGTTGCTAGGGATCAGCCTAGCGCCGCCGCCGGGACCCGGGTTCCCGGCAGTGCGCTGCGGTCAAGGGATCAGTCGCGCAGGACGCGCAGGTGGGAACGGCGCGCGGCCGGCGGTGTTCCGGCAGGCGGTTCCAGCGCTGAACGGCTTTCGCGCTGCGCCGGTGCCTCCTCGTGCCGTGGTGCGGCGGCTTCACGCACGGCGTCGGCCAGGGCCAGCAGGTCATCGGGCCCCGGTCCCGGCGGGGTGGCAGGCATCGCCAGGCGGAGCACCTCCCAGCCGCGTGGAACGGTCAGCCGTCCGGCGTGCTGGGCGCACAGATCGTAGCAGTGCGGTTCGGCGTAGGTTGCCAGCGGACCCAGCACCGCCGTCGAATCCGAGTAGACATACGTCAGTGTGGCCACGGCTGATTGCCGGCAACCCGATCGAGAACATTGGCGCATGGTACCCACGGAGGATCAGCTTACCCGTCCGCGCGGCCAAAGCCCGCCCGGCGCGGCGGTGTCGGTCCATACCGGGCCTGTCGATTAATACCCGGCGGGAGGATTACAGTCAAGATATGCAGTCCCCCGCACCAGATCCGTCCCTGACCCCAGGATTTCCGGCACCGGACGCCGGCTCCGGCTTCCGGGTCGGCGGACTGGATCAGGAGTCCGATACAGACACCGCGCAGCAGGCGGGCCGCGGACCCGCCCCGGCGGCCGGGCCCGGCCGCGGTTTCGCCCGCCGCCGGCGTAAACGGCACGGCCGCGGACTTCGGGGCGGGCTGTTCCTGCCCACCGTTCCCGCCTACCAGACGCGCAGCGAACGCTTCGACGCGCTGGTGATGGAGTCGGCGGAACGGCTCGGTGAACTGTGGGGCGCGCCGCTGGAGCACGTGCAGTTCGTGGTCGATGAGATTCCCGGCCAGCTCGAGTCGCTGGTCGCCTCCGGAGACCGGGCACCGCTGGCCCGCCACGATCCGGCGGGCAAGGACGGGCCGGCCACGATCACGGTGTTCCGCCGGCCCATTGAGTCCCTGGTCCAGGGCACGGAGGAGCTCCGCGAGCTGGTCCATGAGGCGATCATCGAACAGGCCGCGGAGATCCTCAACGTGGCTCCCGAGGCCGTGGACCCGATCTACCACCGAACCCGCCGGCTCTAGTCCGGCGGCCCTGAGGCTCAGTAGCCGAGCAGGACCGTCACGCTCTGGGCTGCGGCGAGTCCGCGCGGCACCGCGGCGACCGCTATCCCGGGGCCGTCCTTGACCGTGAGCAGCTGCGCGCCGTAGACCGGGTCCCCGGTGGCTGAGACGATGAATCCCGCCACGGCCGTGCCGGCCAGCTGCCGGGGGTCGACGGAGACGGTGGTTCCGGCGCCGACGTCGACGGTCTTGCCCGCCAGCACGGTCCCGTCCGTCCCCACCGGGGTGAGCCCGACCTTGGCGTGGCCGTCCGGGACGCCCAGCAGCAGCGTGGAGGACGCGTTGGACGGGAAGACCAGCAGCTGGCCGTCGCCGAGCTGGGGGGCCGCGACGGCGGTGGCCAGGTCCGTCGGCTCGCCCGCCTTGGTGCCGCGCACCACCCGGACGGAGGCCGCCAGGGAGGCCTCGCTGCGGACATCGATCGTGTAGCTTCCGGCAGGCAGCCCCGTCAGCGCCAGTTCCGAGACGCTGCCGGCCTTGGCGGTGAAGACGCCGCCGTTGGGCAGTGAGGCCTGCCCGCCGGTGCCGTACACCTTGACCTGGACGACGGCGTCCTGCGGGCCCGGGACGGCAACGTCCAGGGCGGTGGCGGCGTCCGCGTAGCCCTGCTGCCCGGTCAGGGAGGCCGCCAGCGTCGGTTCCTGTGCCTGCACGCCGGCGATCACCTGCCGGACGGCGGGGGCGTTGGTGGGTGCGATGAATTCCACTCCGCCGGGAACCAGCCCGCGGAGCACCGATTCCTGGATCACGGCGCCCACGGGGCCGCCGGTGCTCTTGAGGTGCACGGCCACGTTCTTCTGGTCCGCCGCCAGTCCGGCGAGCACGACGCTGCGGACGGTTCCGGGCGGGACCAGCAGGCCCGAGGCGCCGGGCGCCTGGATCGCACCGGAGTCCCCGTACAGCTCAAGGTTGACGGTGGCGGCGGTGGCCGAGGTGTTGGAAATCAGCAGGATTCCGGTCCTGCCCACGGACGTGCTGGCGCCCATCAGCCACAGGTCGTTCGCGGGCGTCTGGCAGTTCACCGCTGCCAGTCCGCGCAGGTCACCGTCGTCGGCGGTGAAGGTCAGCATCGAATTGACGGCCGAGCGCTGGCCGTCCACGGGGGCGGAGCGGAGCACGGATGCGGCGTCCACCGGCTGGGCCGCCGGGACGGCTGCCTTGCGGACCGTACCGGGTGAGGGCGCGGCCGAGGCGGTGCCCGCGGCGGGTGCGGGGGCGATGGTGGCCAGCGGCGTGCCCTTGTCCACCGAACTCAGCACCGCGCCCGGCAGCACGCCGGCGGGGTTGCTGAGCAGCAGCGAGCTGACCGCGGTGGCGGATGACTTCGACGCCGGGCTGAACTGCGGGTCGGTTCCCGCATCGGCGCCTGCCAGCAGACGTGCCGGTCCGGGACAGTCCTGCACGCTCTGCCCGGCGGGTAGGGCGACGGACGAGGGGTCGGCGGTCCGTGCCGCCGTCGGCGCCGGCAGGGCGGATCCGGCGACGGCGATTCCCGCGGCGACCACGATGGCCGCCGTGCCGGTGAGGGCGGCCAGCACGGGCGCCATCCTGGCGTGGTTCCGGCGGCGCCGGACCTGGGCGGCTGTACCTTCGCCGTTGCCTTCCGGTTCGCCTGACGGCGCGGCGGAGCGGGACTGGTCCTCAGCCACGGACACCTGCCTTCGTTTTTTCGATCGGGGCCGCGGCGGGAACCTGCCGGACGGCGGATCCGGAACCGCGGATGGGCCGGCGCCGGCCCCTGCGGGTGGGCAGCGGGACGGCCATCAGTGCTGTGAGTCCGAGGACCACGATCTGGACGACGTTCCACAGCACGGCCCAGGGCCTGTCGTAGCGGACCTCCAGATGACCGGCCCCGGCGGGAACAGTGAAGGCTTGTGCCCAGCCGGAGCTGATGCTGGTCAGCCGGTGCCCGTCCAGGGTGGCGGTCCAGCCGGGATCCGCCCGTTCGGCAAGCACCAGCACGCGGCCCTCGGCGCCGGCGGCGATCCGGGTGTCAACCGAGGTTCCGGCCGAGGGCAGGAAGGAAATTACCGCGCCGGAGCCGTCGACCAGGCGCACGCGGGCAGCCACCTCGGGGGTGCTCCCGGAGACGGTGGCGGCCGGTTGGACCCGCCAGAGCCAGCCGGCACCCGTGGGGCCGACCGTGGCAAGTCCGGGCACGGCGTCGATCTGCCCGGCCAGCAGCTCGGCAGCGGTGTCGCCGTGCTTGAGCACGACGAAGCCCACTCCCAGTTTGGTCAGCAGCGGCCGGGGGTCCACCCCGGTACCGGCCACAATGGCGGCCACCGCGGAGCGAATGTCGGCGCCGACCGGATCAGAGGTGACACTTTCGTAGCCCGGCGCGCCGTGGACCTGGCCGGCCGAGGCAATGGTGGAGAGGGAGTCCAGGGTGGTTCCGTCCCCGCGCATGAGGGCGGCGCCCACCGCCGAGTCGCCGGCAACGTTCAGCACCAGGGTGCGGGTGCTTTCCGGGCCGTTTCCCCTGTCGCTGGCGGTGGCCGGCAGGATGCCTGAGTCGGGCACCGCCAGCGTGAACGGCACACCAAACTGGCCATACTGTCCGGACTGGCCCGATGACGCGGACTGGCCGGCGGCCGGAACCGCATCCGGGGCGCCGGCACCGGCCAGCTGGTTGGCCGGTGCCGCCGGTCCGGCGGTGAGGGCCCGTGCGGTGAACAGTCCGATGCTCAGGACGGGGGCAGCGATCATGGCGGCTGCCAGCAGGCCGGCGACGACTGCCAGCGGGGTGTAGCGGGAGTCCACGCTGCGCCGGCGGGCGGCCCTGGCGGCAATGCCGTCAAGGCCCAGGACGGCGGCGGCCAGCAGCATCAGGAACGCCAGCGACACCGCCGGGCCGGCGAACGGCGTGACCAGGGCGAAGCCGGCCACACCGGTCGCCACGGTCGAACTCAGGTACCCCGCCAGCAGGCCCAGCGCGGCGATAAACCAGCACGCGCGCGCCAGCATCCCGCTTCGGGACGGGCGGAGTGCGCCGGCCACAGCCAGGATCAGCAGCGGGGCCGCGATGGCTACCATGGCGATGGTGCCCCAGGAGGCGGGCCCGGCCTGGAAGGCGGACAGGCCGCTGATTCCCGCGCCGGGGAGGATCCGGACCGGCTGTCCGAGCAGCTGCTGCCAGAGCGGCGCCGCGGACGACGGCAACGCCACGCCGGGGTCGGCCAGCAGGGCCCGCGGATTCCCAAGGGAGGAGATGGCCAGCGGGACGAAGAGCACCAGGCTCGGCAGCAGGGACCACCACAGGGTGCGCGCACGGCGGCGGAGGGCGATCGTGGCCAGCACGACGGCGGCAATGGCAGGGACCAGCAGCAGCGGAGCAGATGCCGTCACCCCGGCCAGAGCCAGTCCGCCCGCGGCGGCCGCCGTCCAAGACGGCACGCCGCCTGTGCCGGGGCGGCTCTGCGGCACGCCGCCCTGGACGGGGACCGAGGTGGTCCGCACCACGGCGGCACCGACCGCGCGGATCAGGCCCAGGACGGCCCAGGGCAAGAGAATGTGCGCCAGCATGGCGCCGAGCCGGCCCTGGCCGAGGGCGACCTGCAGCACCGGGGCGCCGGCCCACACGAAGGCCGCGGCAAAGCGGGGCCAGCGGCGCAGCGTCAGCGCGCCGCTGGCAAACCAGGCTCCCAGCCCGGACAACGGCAGCGCCAGCACCACCAGCCAGGCCACCGCCGCGGAGCCGTGGCCGAAGCCCGCCACGGCCAGCAGCCACAGCACGTAGCCGAACGGATCCCCGTGGCCGGGCAGGCCGGCACCGAGGGTGATCCACCAGCCGGAGGCGTGGTCAAAGATGGCGCCCAGCCCGGCCGAGAGGGGCAGCAGCGCCCCGCCGGTCACAGCGGAGGCTCCGACCAGGCGGAAAAAGACAATGAATCCCACGGCGGTCAGCAGCAGGAAGGACACCAGGGCGCCGGTGCCGCTCCACAACCTGCGGGTGGTGGCCAGGGCGGCGAAGTCGTCGAGCGAGTCGCCGCTGGGCTCCAGCACCGACGGTTCGGCCGGCAGGCCGGAATCCTCCACGGAGTCACCCATCAGGGCCTCCAGCACGGACCGGCGGTGCGCCCGGATGTCCCGGCGGGAGGACTGCAGGCCCCGGACCACCGAGCGCGGCCGGGTCCTGGTCCGGGCCGCGGACGCCCGGCCGTGCCGCAGGGCCAGCGGCTGCGCCAGGCCCGCGACCGAGCCGGCCAGCTGCATCAGGCCGTATCCGGGGTCCTTCAGCGCGATCGCGGCGACCAGGCGCAGCACCCCCCCGGCCAGCGCTCCCGCCAGCAGGAACGGCAGCTGCCACGCCGGGGCGTGCTTGAGCCGGAGGTAGATCTCCGCCCGGCGCGCGGCCAGCGGCGTCCCTGCCGCGTGCGGCCTGTCGGCCGCGTGGTACATCCTCGCCGTCGGAACGACGACGACCCGGTTACCCGAGAGCCAATTGCGCCAGCCCAGGTCGACGTCGTCGCCGCTGGCGGGCAGGGCCGGGTCAATGCCGCCGAGCCGGTCCCAGACGTCGCGGCGCACCAGCATGCCCGCGGAGTTGACCGCCAGCACGTCGCTGCGGCCGTTGTACTGACCCTGGTCCTGCTCGTCGGTTTCGATCAGTGTCACCCGCTCCGCCCAGCGGCTGGCGGAGAGCCCGACGTCGAGCAGCCGGCGCCGTTCGGTGAAATCAAGCTGCTTGCAGCCCGCCACCGTCACGGAGGGGGCGCGTTCGGCCGCGGTCAGCAGCTCGGCCAGGGCATCCGGAGCCGGTTCGGCATCGTCGTGCAGCAGCCACAGCCACTGGGTGTCCGTCCCCGGGGCCGGTGCGAACTCGTCCAGCACCGCCGTTACGGCCGCCCCGAATCCGCCCCGGTGGCCGGGACGGGAGAGCACCCGGCCGGCGCCGAGGGAATTCTGCAGGAGCGCGAACGAATCATCCGTCGAGCCGGTATCCGCTGCGAAAACCGCATCGGCCGGGCGGGTCTGGGCGGCAACGGCCGCAAGGATGGAGGGAAGGTAGTCACCGCCGTCGCGGGCAACGAGGACGGCGGTGACCCTTACTGCTTCAGGAATTAGACTGCTCGCTTCCGTAGCCGGCGGCGCTCGCGCTCGGAGAGTCCGCCCCAGATCCCGAACCGCTCGTCATTGGACAGCGCGTATTCCAGGCACTGCGAGCGGACGTTGCACGCACCGCAGACCTTTTTGGCGTCCCGGGTGGAACCGCCCTTTTCCGGGAAGAAGGCTTCGGGATCCGTCTGGGCGCAGAGCGCATCGCTCTGCCAGCCCAGTTCCCCGCCGCCGTCAAAGTCGGCGTTGCCGGGCAGCCCGATCCAGACCGGCTGTGCCAGCGGGGTCCTGGCCGGGACAGTGAGTTCCCGCGGGGCCCCGGGCAGATCCGTAGGATCCAGCAGGTTCTTCCGATCCAGCAGGTCCGCTGATGAGCCGCCGCCGGCGAGTGCCTCGTGCGCGGCAAGGAACGCCGTCGCCGCGTCGTCGACGGAACGGCTCGCGGCGCTATAGCGCTCGGCCGCGTCCGGATCCGCCGGGTCAACGTACCAGTCGGCCGGAACGCCGCGGGAGCGGTACGCCGCCGAGGCCTGGGCCGCCAGTGCTGACTGGCCCGGATCCGCCGCCAGCGCGGCCGTTCCCGCGGTCCGCGGGCCGGAGGACGATGGTCCTGGCTTATCTGTGTATCCCATGGTGTCCTCCTATATGTGTCCGCCGCAGTCACAAGGAAACAGAAGCACTGCCCTGAGCGGCTTCCCCAGCAGTCCGTCCATTGACATTGAACTTGATGTACTAATTACACGCGTGTAATACGGTGCCGTCAAGCGGCAGCGGGAATCTTATCCAGCATTGTCGTCAAGGGGCTTTCCGCCACGCCCGGGAATTTCCGCAGGTCTGCCCGGCGTGGCGTCGGCACCCGGCGGCGCGCACGTGCGTGGACCCGGAAACCAACCGCCCGCGGGCCCCTCCGCAGCGGCCCCTGCCCGGGTGCGGACGGGCCGCACCCGGGCTGCGAAACAGGGCGCCAAACGGCTGCGAGAATGAATCCATGCCTGACACCATCCACGACCTCCTCCACCGGCTGCGTTCCGTGGAGCCCACCTCCCCGCGGCTGACCTGGTACGGCCCCGGCTCCGAACGCGTGGAGCTCTCCGGGCGGGTACTGGACAACTGGGTGGCCAAGACGGCGAACTTCCTCAGCGAGGAGCTCGACGCCGGCCCCGGGACACGGGTGCTGCTGGACCTGCCGGCCCATTGGCGCGGGCTGTGCTGGGCGCTGGCGGTCTGGCAATGCGGTGCCACGGCGCGGTTCGCCGGGACCGCGGCGCCCGGTGAGCCCGACGTCGTCGCCACCGCCGATCCCGCCGGGGCACCCGCCGCCGGGCTCACCGTGGCGGTCGCGCTGGGCGCCCTGGAGCTGCGCTGGCGGGGTCCGCTGCCGGCCGGGGCGATCGACTATGCCGGCGAGGTGCGCTCCTTCGCCGACGTGTTTTTTCCTGCCGGCGAGACACCGTCCGGCACCCGGGCCGTCGACGGCGGCGCCGACTATGCCGGGCTGCTGAGCGAGTTCGCCGTCCCGGCCGGACCGGAACGGACCCTGGTGCGGGCCGGGACGCTGCAGGCCGCGGCCGCCCGCTGCCTCGGTGTGTGGGCCGCCGGAGGCTCCGTGGTGCTCGTGCACCCGGACGTCGGCGCCGGCCCCGACCTCCTGTCGAGCGAGCGGATCACCGCGTCCTAGTGGGTGCCCCGGCGGCCATCGATCAGGTCGCGGTCGTGGGAGAAGGCGGGGTCCTCGTCCAGTTCCTCGGTGAAGACCCAGAACCGGTAGGCGAAGAAGCGGAAGATGGTTCCGAGCACCAGTCCGACCACGCTGCCCGAGATAAAGTCCGCGAACGCGGTGTGGAAACCGAGCATCCAGTGCGAGACATAGACACAGGCAGCGGCGATGGCGATGCCCACCCCGTTCATAATGGCGAACAGGACGATCTCGCGCACGATATTGGCGCGCCTGCGGTGCCGGAAGGTCCAGTACCGGTTGGCAACCCAGGAGAACACTGTGGCGACAACGGCCGAAACGATCTTGGCCTTGGTCGGGTGGCCTGACATCGGCCCGTTCAGCAGCCAGAGGTAGATGCCGGTGTCAATGACGAACGACACACCGCCCACGACGCCGAATTTTGCCACTTCGCGCCAAAAAAGGCCGACCAGGCCTTTGATACGTTCGGTGAGTGAATCCACTGTTTTTCCTCCGCGCTGTGCCGTGTTCCGTGCGGTGCCGGGCGGCTGAGCGCTCCCGGCACCGGCCCGCCACGACAGGAGCCATCGCGGGCTGACCATACTGACGGCCAACACGCCATTCTACGCAGCCGTGCTGGGCACTGTCCCTTAAGGTGCCGGGAAGTCCCTCCGCCGGGCACGCCGGACCCGGGTTTCGCCGCCCCGTTCGGTAGGCTGTGCCTGTGACTTTCCCAATTATCGGCGTCGTGGGCGGCGGCCAGCTGGCCCGCATGATGGCCCCGGCCGCCGTCGCCCTCGGCTTTGAGCTGCGCGTCCTGGCGGAGAGCCCGGACGTGGCCGCCGTCGCCGCCGTCGCCAGCGCCCCGGTGGGCGACTACACGGACCTGGCGACGCTGCGCGGCTTCGCTGCGGGCGTGGATGTGCTCACCTTCGACCATGAGCACGTCCCCAACGGGCACCTGCTTACCCTGATCAGCGAAGGCGTCAACGTCCAGCCGCGCCCCGCCGCCCTGCTGCACGCCCAGGACAAGCTGGTGATGCGCGCGGCGATCGCGGAGCTGGGCCTGCCTAATCCGGTCTGGGCCGCGGTGTCCTCGCCGGCCGACATCGTAGTCTTCGGCGACACCCACGGCTGGCCCGTGGTGCTGAAAATGCCGCGCGGCGGCTACGACGGCAAGGGCGTGCGGATCCTCGCCGATGCCGCGGCGGCGGCGGACTGCACCGGCTGGTTCGAGGCAATGAGCCCGCTGCTGGTGGAGGAAATGGTCGGTTTCAGCCGCGAGCTCTCGGCCCTGGTGGCGCGCAGCCCCTCCGGCGAGGCACGTCCCTGGCCGGTCGCGGAATCGATCCAGGTCGCGGGCGTCTGCGATGAGGTCATCGCCCCGGCGCCCGGGCTCCCGTCCGCCGTCGCCGCGGCGGCCCAGGCGGCGGCCCTGCGGATCGCTGCCGAGTTCGATGTGACAGGCGTGATGGCCGCCGAGCTGTTTGAAACCCCCGGCTCCGGCTCCGGCTTCCTGATCAACGAACTGGCCATGCGCCCGCACAACACCGGCCACTGGACCATGGACGGCTCTGTCACCGGCCAGTTTGAACAGCATCTGCGCGCGGTCCTGGACCTGCCCCTCGGCGCCACCGGCCTGCTGGGCGGCACCGTGGTGATGAAGAATTTCCTCGGCGGCGCGAACACGGACCTGTTCAGCGCCTACCCGGAGGCGCTGGCGGCGGAACCGTCGGCCAAGGTCCACAGCTACGGCAAGTCGGTCCGTCCCGGCCGGAAGATCGGGCACGTCAACGTCGTGGCCGGCCCGGGCGACGAC
>JBIOFK010000014.1:0-26943 GCA_044447065.1 Actinomycetales bacterium
CCAACTGGGTCGCAGGTAACGCACTCATGGAGGCTCCATAAGCGCATTACCTGCGACCCAGTTGGGTGCGGAGGTGGGGGTTACGCCGCGTTCATCTCGTTCGGGTGCGGTCCGACGCGCCCGCCGTTGTCCAGCGCCGCGATGGCCGCCAGCTCGTCGTCGCCCAGTTCGAAGTCGAAGACGTCGATGTTGGCGGCGATCCGCTCCGGGGTAACGGACTTGGGGATCACGATGTTTCCGAGCTGCAGGTGCCAGCGGATGATCACCTGGGCCGGCGTCTTGCCGTGGGCCGCAGCGATGGCGACGACGGCGGGATCCTCCAGCAGGGTGCCCTGCGCCAGCGGGCTCCAGGCCTCGGTTCGGATGCCGTTGGCCGCATCGAACTCGCGGAGAGTGCGCTGCTGCAGGTTCGGGTGCAGCTCCACCTGGTTGACGGCCGGGACGGTACCGCCGAGGTCGATGATGCGCTGCAGGTGCTCCGGCTCGAAGTTGGAGACGCCGATAGCCCTGGCCCGGCCGGAGGCGAGGATCTCCTCGAACGCCTTCCAGGTGTCCAGGTACTTCCCGCGGGCCGGCGTGGACCAGTGGATCAGGTACAGGTCCACGTAGTCCAGCCCCAGCTTGCGCAGGCTCTCGTCAAAGGCGGTCAGCGTGGTTTCGTAGCCCTGCTCCGAGTTCCACAGTTTGGTGGTGATAAACAGCTCGGAACGGTCCGTGCCGCTGCTTGCCAGGAAGTCCGCGATGGCCTTGCCAACGCCTTCCTCGTTGCCGTAGATCGCCGCGGTGTCGATGCTGCGGTAGCCGGCCTGTAGCGCGTGCGTGACCGCCGTCGTCGACTCGTCATTGGGGACCTGCCAGACGCCGAAGCCCAACTGCGGCATGGTGACGCCGTTGTTCAGCGTGACATCGGGGACCGTGATCGTGGTGGAATTCGCAGTCATGCATTCTCCTCGGGTTGTTGGCTTACGTAGGCGGCAACGGCAGGGTCCCCGCGGCTATTCCCGTGCGCGTCAGCATCCGCAGCACCGTGGTGCCGTCCGCGTCCTCCGCGGTGAAGGACACCGCCAGACCGTCGAGCTCGGCCAGGGAGGCAACGTGCGTTCCTCCGCAGGGGATGCTGGCCTCGCCGTCGGGCAGGCTGGCGACCCAGTAGCGGCGGTCGGTCAGGTGTTCGCCGTCCCGGTCGATCCGCACCGGCGCGCCGCCGGCAACCCAGCCGGCCAGCGTGGCGTTGATGGCCTCGGTGATGGCCGGCAGCTCCTTTACCAGCCCGTCGGTGCCGAAACCCTTGCGGCGCAGCGACTTGTTCAGCCGGAATACGTCCACGGAGCCGTGTTCGGTGATGGTGGAGGAGGCGATCGCGGCCGCATCAAAGTCCGGCTGGCCGAGCGCGTCGGCCCGGGTCTCCTTGGTCCAGCGCCGGGCCATGGCCCGGTTCAGCGCCAGCGAGGCGAGGTGGCAGCCGGTGTGCCCGGCGTTGAGGGCGGCGCGGTATTCCGCATCGACGGAAACCTCGACGGCGGTACCCTCGGCCAGGCGGGCCTCGGCGGGCAGCAGGTGCGCGACCACGAAGACCCAGCCCTCGGTGCCCTTCCGGACCGGGATATCCGCACCGATCGACAGTTCCGCGCCGTCCGTGGCGGCAACGACGCAGTCCAGGACCGGCCAGCCGGGCTGTCCCTCGCCGCCGGGGATCCGGATGGTGGCGCGGTCCGGCCCCTGATCCGGCCACCCGGCGTCCACCGGGTGGCACGGCGTCGCATCCAGCAGCACCGCGAGCCGGCCGTCGTCGAGCATCCGGCTGTGCAGGACGGTGGCGTCACCGCTGAGCCTGCCGGCGGGATAACTGACAATGGTGTCTACATCGGGAAGAGTCACGCCAAATACGTTACCGGCTGGGCGGCCCCGTGGGCCCCGGCTGCCCGGTCGCCCAGTGGGACGGCCACTGGGCGCGACCGCGGGTCCGGAGCTCACCGGTCCTGGCCCTGGGTGTGCACCCGCGGTTTGCCTGTCGGCGGTATGCCAGACTGGGGCGATGGAACGAATCGACCCGCAGCCGGCCGCCGATGAGAAGACCACCCTGCTCCAGTTTCTGGATTTCCAGCGGGCCACGCTGCTGATGAAGGCCGAGGGCCTGAACCGGGATCAGCTGAACCAGCCGTTACCGTCGTCAACACTGACCCTGGCAGGCCTGCTCAAGCACCTGGCCCTGGTGGAGGACAACTGGATCCAGGTCAGGTTCAGCGGACTGCCCGAGCGGGAGCCGTGGGCCAGCGCGCCCTGGGGCGAGGACCCGGACTGGGAATTCCACACCGCGGCCGGGGATGACCCGGACGGGCTCCGCGCTCTCTACGGCGCGGCCTGCGACCGCACCCGCCGGACCACGGCCGGCGTCGACCTTGATGACCTCTCGGCCGGGACCTCCCGCGAGGGGCACCGCTGGAACCTGCGCTGGATCCTGACGCATCTGATTGAGGAAACCTCCCGGCACAACGGCCACGCCGACCTGCTGCGCGAGGCCATCGACGGCAGCGTGGGGGAGTAGCCGGAACCGGACAGCCGGACGCGCCCGCCTCGGCCCCCGGCGGGGACACCTCGCCCGCACGACGCTTCAGCTCGGGAACGCCTTACCCGGATTCAGCAGCCCCTGCGGGTCCAGGGCATCCTTGATGCTGCGGTGCAGTTCGATCACCCGGGGCGAGAACTCCTGCCGCAGGCCAGGGATCTTCAGCAGCCCGACTCCGTGTTCGCCCGTCGTTGTCCCGCCGAGCTCCAGCGCGTCCGCCACGATCCGGTCGAAGGCGGCCTTCGCCCGGTCCTTGGCGGCGGCGTCGCCCTCGGGGGCAATGATCAGCGGGTGCAGATTGCCGTCCCCGGCGTGCGCGATGTTGGCGATGATGGTCCGGTGCTCCCGGGCGGTGGCCTCAATCCGGCGCAGCATCTCGGGCACCGCAGTGCGCGGGACGCAGACATCCTCGGTGAGCACCGGGCCCAGCCGCTCCAGCGCCGGATAGGCCAGCCGGCGGGCCAGGAACAGCTCCTCGGCGTGCGCCTCGCTGATCGAGCGCTCGGCCCTGGTGGCCCCGCAGCCGGTGAAGATCCCGTGCAGCTGGGCGGCGAGTTCCTCACCGCGGATTCCGGGTTCGTCCACGGCGGCCAGCAGGAGCACATTGCCGTCCTTGGTCAGGCCCAGCTGCTTCCAGTCATCCACCGCCTGCAGGCATTGGCGGTCCACCAGTTCCAGCGCGGCGGGGATGATCCCGGCCTTGCTGACGGCGGCCACGGCCTCGCCGGCAGCCACCAGATCGCCGAAATAGCCGACGACGGCCCGGGTCTCCCGGCCGGCAAGCGGGAGCAGCTTCAGCGTCGCCTCGGTGACGATGGCGAGGGTTCCCTCGGAGCCGACCAGCAGGGCCGTCAGGTCGTAGCCGGCCACGCCCTTGGCGGTACGCCGCCCCACCTGCACCACCGAGCCGTCGGCCAGGACCGCCGTCAGCCCCAGCACGTAGTCGCGGGTCACGCCGTACTTGACGCAGCACAGTCCGCCGGCGTTGGTGGCGATGTTCCCGCCGATCGTGGAGATCTTGTAGCTGGCCGGATCCGGCGGGTACCACAGACCCTGCTCCGCCACCGCTGCGCGCAGCCGGTCGTTGATCACGCCGGGCTCGGTGCGGACGAACCGCTCGTCCGCGTTGATCTCCAGGATCGCGGTCATCAGCTCCAGGGACAGCACGATGCAGTTGTCCACCGCGTTCGCTCCACCGGAGAGTCCGGTCCCTGCGCCGCGCGGCACAATCCGGACGCCGGCGGCGCCCGCCAGCCGGACGACGTCGGCCACCTCCGCGGTGCTCGTGGCGCGCACCACGGCCAGGGGCAGCGTGAACTCGGCCCACTCGGCGTCGTCGTGGCTGTAGGACCGGAGCGAGGACGGATCGGTCAGGACGCGGTCCGCAGGGATGATGCCCCGCAGGTCCGCCACAAGGTCGGAGCTCATTCTTCGGACCCTATCACCGGCCGCGGGGATGCTGCCGGAACATCGGCGGGCGGAATCGGTTCTCCGCTACAGCCACTTCTTCCGCTTGAAGATCAGGAACATGCCGCCGCAGAAGAGCACCATCAGCCCGATCGCGTAGGGGTAGCCGTAGGCCCACGAAAGCTCGGGCATGATGTGGAAGTTCATTCCGTACAGCGACGCCACGAAGGACGGGGCGAAGAAGATCGCGGCCCAGGAGGAGATCTTCTTCACCTCCTCGTTCTGCGCCGCGCTGGCGGCATTCTGCCGGTTCGCGGTCAGGGTGCCATCCACGGTCAGTGCATTCTGCAGCAGCTGGCGGAAGGAATCGGCCTTCGCGGTGACCCGGTGGACGTGGTCCTCGACATCGCGCAGAAAGCGCTGCAGCTCGATGTCGACGCCGTACTTTTCGAATCCCGACTTGAGCTGGCGCATCAGCTCGCCCAGCGGATCGATGGCACGCTGGAACTGGATCACCTCGCGGGAGAGTTCGTAGATGCGCCGGGAGACCAGCGGGTCGCCGGCGAAGAGCTGGTCCTCGATCTCGTCGATATCGTTTTCCAGACCGGCGACGACGGGCGCGTAGTCGTCCACGACCTGGTCGAGGAGGGCGTAGAGCACGGCCTCGGGACCGCGGGACAGCAGTTCCGGCTGTGACTCCAGCCGGTGCCGCACGGCGGCGACGCCCGACATCTCTGCGTGCCGGATGGTGATCACAAAGTCCGGACCCGTGAAGACGTGCAGTTCGCCGAACTCCACCTCTTCTTTCTCGTCTAGGTATCTGGCCGGCCGGAGCACCGCGAACAGGTTGTCGTCGTACCGTTCGAGCTTGGGCCGCTGGTGGGCGTTGATGGCATCCTCGACCGCCAGCTGGTGCAGGCCGAATTCCTGTGCCACGGAGGCCATTTCCTCGGCGGTGGGCCGGTACAGGCCGATCCATGCCATGCCGCCGCGCCGGGCCAGTGTCTCGTAGGTTTGCTCGAGGCTGGTCGGATCCGCGGTGCGGACGCCGTGGACGTATACCGCGTTATCAATGATGGTCACGGGGACAATTATGACTGGCCCGTTCCCCCGGGGCGCGGTTCAGGGCGTTTCCGCGTCCTCAATGGCGCCCAGCAGCGGCCGCACCCGGTAGGGGATGTGCTCGTGCAGGGCCAGCGACGTTTCCGTGCGGATCACGCCCCTGATCCGCAGCACCGCACGCAGCGCGTGCTGCAGGGTGTGCACATCGGTGGCGGCCACCCGGCACCAGATGTCCCCTCGGCCGGAAATTTCATAGACCTCAAGCACCTGGGGCTGTTTGCGCAGGGCGGCAATCACACCGTCCAGCTCCCGGTGGTTGACCTCGATGGTGACAAAGGCGACGACGTCGTAGTCCAAGGCCGCGAGGTCCACCTCCCGCCCGCCCGTGCGCAGCGCGCCGCTGCGTTCCAGCCGCCGCATCCGGGACAGCACGGTGTTGCGGGCGATGGACAGCTCCTCCGCGAGCTCCGCGATTTGTGCCCGAGGGTCGGCCACCAGCGCAAGCAGCAGCTTCAGGTCCAGAGTGTCCAGATTGCTCATTCATGCAGAATACCGCAACGGCTCCTGCATCTTTTGATCACAATGATCAAAGAGTGCCACCTTGTTGGGTCTGATTGCCTCATGTGCAGCATTCTATTGATGACGCTTCCCGCCCCGTGAAAAGCCAGGACCCAGACATGACAGTGCTTGCCGAACTTCGGATGCGGCCCGCTGCGGGTGTACCCGGCCGCGGCTGGGATGCCTCCACCGCGACCCGCCTCGTGCTGGCCGGGACCGTCATCTTTACCCTGCTGGTTGGTGCCAACCTCGCGACCCCGCTGTATCCGCTGCTCCAGGTCCGCCTGGGCCTGGGACCCTTGGGTGTCTCCGTTGCCTTCGCCAGCTATGTGCTGGCCCTGGTCGCCGGCCTGCTGGTCGCGGGCCACTGGTCGGACCACATGGGCCGCCGGGCCATCCTGGTGGTGGCCGTTCTGCTGGGCCTGGCGGGCGGACTGTTCTTCGCCTCCGCGGGCAACCTGGTCCAGCTGTCGGCGGGGCGCGCCCTGCAGGGCGCCGGCGTCGCTCTTGCCACGGGGGCAAGTTCGGCGGCCCTGCGCGAGATGCTGCCCAGCCGGCCCGAATGGGCCTCGCGGTTCACCCTGCTCGCCTCCTCCGGCGGCGTGGCGGCCGGCCCGGTCATCGGCGGACTGCTCTCCCTGCTGCCCGATTCCACCCGTGCCCCGTTCCTGGTGCACTCCGCGCTGCTGGCCGTGCTGCTGGTGCCGCTCTACCTCCTCAAGGCCCGGCCGGCGATCTCCCCGGCCGTGCGCGGCACGGCCATGGCCACCCTGCGCCCGCGCAAGCCCGCTGTGGCTCGGGAGGCCAGGGCCGCATTCTGGTTCGCCTCCCTGGTGGGGTTCCTGAGTTTCGCAGTCTTCGGTTTTTGCCTGTCGCTGGCGCCGGCCTATTTCGCCCACGTCGTGCACACCGACTCGCGCCCGCTGATCGGCCTGCTCGCGGCCCTGACCCTGGGGTCCTCGGCGCTGAGCCAGCTGGTGGCGGCGCGCGGCAGGTACCTCGTTCCGGCGGGCCTGCTGGTCCTGGGACTTTCGGTGGCCCTGATCGCCACCGCGGGCGCCACGGGCTCGGCCGCCCTGCTGGTGGCCGCCTCGCTCACCGCCGGCGCCGGGCAGGGCCTGGCCTTCCGCGTGGTCTTCAACGACATCGCGGGCAAGGTCGACCCGGCCAGGTTCGCCCAGCTCATCAGTGCCGTGTACGTCATTACCTACCTCGGTTCGGCGATCCCGGTGCTGGGAATCGGCCTCGCCGCCGCTGTCTGGGGGCTCGGTGCCGCGGTGCTGGGCTTCGCCGCCCTGGCCGCGGGCGGCGCCCTTGCGCTCGCCGCCGTCGGCCTCCGTGCGGCCCGCCGCGCCTGACCGAAGCACCGGACAGAGCGGCAACGTAGCCGCCCGGCAGACGCAGGAAAGGGCGCGCACAGCCGCACGGATACCCGCACGGACGCTCCGCCTGGATACCCGCCCGGATGCCCCGCAGCGCACTCTCCTCGGGTCCAAAGAACTATTTGCAAAGAAACCATTGCAAAGGTTTCTTTGCAAGCCTAGAATGGCGGTATGAACGTATCCGTTGCACCCCGGCTGCCCGACGATCCGCAGCAGGCGGTGCGCAAACTGGACCTGGCGTCGCTGAAGGCGCTGGCCCATCCGCTGCGCGTGCAGATCCTCGAGACGCTGTCCCGCTATGGCGCCCAGACGGCGTGCGGCCTGGCCGAATTGCTGGACGAGTCCAGCGGCTCCACCAGTTACCACCTGCGCCAGCTTGCCAAACACGACTTCGTCCACGAGGTCGAAGGCAAGGGGACGGCGCGCGAACGCTGGTGGGAGCGCTCGGCCGGCTACATCCAGATCGCTTCGCCGGAATTTTCCGACGATCCGATGAGCAGCGAGGCGCAGCGTCTGATCAGCCGTGAATTCGAGCACAACCGCGCGACCGCGCTGGCGGACTACATGAATTGCGATCCGCAGCGGCTGCCGCCCGAATGGCGGGATGCGGGCGCGATCACCACGTCGAATATCCGGCTGACGGCGGAGCAGCTCAATGAGCTGTCGGCCGAACTCGAGGCCGTGGCGCGGCGCATGATTTCCGAGCTCCGCGCGGAGGGCGAACACGAGGGGGCCCGCCCCGTGCAGATCCACCTCAACGCCTTCCCGCTGGTTTCCAGCCTCACCGCGGCACCCACAGCCACCCCGGCAGCGGCCCGCACCCCTCACCTCATTCCCACCACACCTGCTAAGGACATCTGATGAGCAATTCAGCAGCAACGAACAATCCCGCAGCCTCGCGCTTTCCGCGCCGCCATTCCGGCGTCGTCGCCGCCCTGGCGAGCCACACCGGCGTCGCGCTGCAGAACTGGGCCACCAGGCGCAGCACCGTCTCCGTGGAGGAGCTGCGCTTCCGGTCCCAGAGCGAGGACGACCGGGACCGGCTGGCCAGCGCCGTCCGGGACGGTCTGCTCCGCTAGGGGGCCGTCAGTCCGGCAGCGGACCTGTGTGGCCGGGCATGTGGCTGAAGACCAGCGTGGTCTCGGTATGCCCGACCACCGGGTCCGTTGTCAGATTGTCCAGCACCCAGTCCCGCAGCATCTCAGTATTCGGTACGGCGATGTGGAGCAGATAGTCCACACCCCCGGCCACATGGAACGTGGAGAGGACCTCGGGCAGCAGCGGAACGGTTCCGGTAAAACGGTCGATCTCCACTCTGTCGTGGGCTCGCAGCCGGACGGAAATCAGTGCCTGCACCGACCGGCCGATGGCGTTGAGGTTCAGTTTCGCCTCAAATCCTTCGATGGCGCCGCGGTCCATCAGCGCCCTGGTGCGCATCAGCGCGGTTGACGGGGCGATGCCGACCGCCTCGGCAAGATCCCTGTTCGTCATTCTGGCGTCGGCGACCAGCGCGTCAATGATCTGCCTGTCGACGGCGTCCAGGGGTTCCGGCGGCCGGAGCGATCCGGAGCTGCGGCGCGGGCTTTTGGATGGTGACGCCATGGCAGGCTCCCGATCGTAAGAATATTTACCGGGGCAGGGAAATCCGGGATCCGGTGGACGCCATAGTAGCAACTGACCGAATTTCTGCGCCATGGCCGGGCAAAATAATTACGGCCGCGGCGGCCGCCATGACGACGAGGGCAGCCAGCATGATGGTCAGTACCGGCCAGCCTCCCTGGGCGAATACCGTTCCCGAGATCCAGCCCAGCGCGCTGGATCCGGTGTAATAGCTCAGGTTGTACAGGGATGCTGCCTGCGCCCGGCCGGTGACGGCCAGGCTGCCGGTCCAGCCGGAGGCGATGCTGTGGGCGCCGAAAAACCCGGCGGTGAACAGCACCAGGCCCGCCAGCAGCACGCCCAGCATGTCAACCGCCATGATGCCCAGGCCGGCGAGCATCAGCGCGGTGGAGGCCAGGAGAACCGTCCGCCGGCCCCACCGCGCGCTCAATCCGGCGCCGATCCTGGCCGACGCGGTTCCTGCCAGGTAGGCCAGGAAGATCAGGCTCACGGCCGCCACCGGCAGCAGGAACGGAGGCGCCTGCAACCGGAAACCCAGATAGTTGTACACACTGACGAAACAGCCCATCAGCAGGAACGCCTGGGCGTACAGGGCCAGCAGGCGCCGGTCCCGAAGCTGCGGGCCAAGCTTGGCCAGTCCCGCCCGGAGACCGCCCCCGCGGCCCGGCTTGAATCCGCGGGGCGCCGGCGCCGAACAGGCGAAGACGATGGAGGCCGCGGTGCAGGCGACGGCGACGGTGAAGACGCCCAGCCGCCAGCCGCCCAGTTCCGCCACCGGGCCGGCTAGCAGCCGGCCGGCAAGCCCGCCCAGGGTGGTTCCGGCGATGTAGGCCCCGGCGGCCGCGGCGGCATGCCGGGTGGCGATCTCCTCATTGAGGTACGCGAGGGCGATGCCGGGGATGCCGCCCAGCGCAATGCCCTCCAGGGTCCGCAGGACCAGCAGCGAGGCCAGGGTGGGAGCGAACGGAACCGCCAGGCCCAGCACGCAGGCCGCCAGCAGTGCGGCGCGCATGCTGCGGACGCGGCCGAAGCGGTCCGCGGCGAAGGACCATGGGAGCACCGATACCGCAAGTCCCAAGGTGGCTGCGGAGACGGTGAGGGCGGCCTGGTCCGCCGAGAGGCCCAGATCCGCGGCCAGCAGGGGAAGCAGCCCCTGCGGGGAGTACAGCTGCGCGAAGGTGGCCAGCCCGGCGCAGGCGAGCGCCACCAGTACCTTGCGGTATCCGGAGCTTCCCTTGCTGTGGCCTCCGGAGGCGGAATCCGGTGCCAATGCCGTTGAACTCACAGTTCAAGCCTAGAAGAAGGCGTATCATGCGTCTAATGCATGAACTGTCGCAATCCAATCCGCTTCTGCGATGAATGGAGTCCGCGTGGACCGCTCCGAGTACCGGGACCTGGTGGCCCTGCTGCCGCTGCTGCCCGTGCTGATCGATGTCGCGGACACCGGGCACGTGGGCCAGACCGCCGACAGGCTGGGCCTGCCGCAGTCCACCGTCAGCCGTGCCCTGGCGCGGGCGGGCGCTGCCGTCGGCGTCGACCTGCTGGTCCGGCAGGGGCGGGGGATCCGGCTGACGGCGGCCGCCCGGGCCCTCGTCCCGGAGCTTGCCGCCGCGGTGCAGGCGGTGCAGAGCGCGGTCGACGGCGCCCGGCGGCAGGGCGGCCAGCCCCGCGGGCTGGTGCGGATCGCCTTCCAGCACACCTTCGGCGAGGCCGCCCTGCCGCTGCTGATCCGGCTCTTTTCCGGACGGTATCCGCACATTCGCTTCGAGCTGCTCCAGGGGGCCCGTTCGGTCTGCCTGGAGGCTCTCGCCGAGCACCGGGTGGATCTGGTGCTCACGGCCCCGGTGCCGCCGTCGGGCAGGGGAACGGCGGCGCAGCCGCTCTACGCCGAGCCGTTGCGGCTGGTGGTCCCGGAGCACCACCGGCTGGCCCGGCGGAAATCGGTGGCGCTGGCCGAGGTGCAGGGAGACGGCTTTGTGGTGCTCAGCGAGGGCTACGGGCTGCGGGGCATTTTTGACGCGCTTGCCCGGCAGTCAGGATTCCGGCCCCGGATCACCTTTGAGGGCCAGGATTCGCACACCCTCCGCGGGCTGGACTCCGCCGGCCTGGGCGTCAGCGTCCTGCCCGCCTCCGGCGTCGACCACCTCACGCCGCGGCAGTCCGGGCTGGGCTGGCGGGAACTGCCGCTGGCCGATGCCGGGGCACGGCGCGAAATCGGATTGGGCTGGCGCAACGGCTCCGCCGAGCCCGCGCCCGTGGCTCTGTTCCGTGATCTGGTGCTGGGGGAGGGACGGGTGCTGCTGGACAGGGCGCTCGGCAGCGGCCTGCACGGCGGCCCGGACGTCCTGGCCTAACCCGGCAGGGCCGCGCCCTCACGCCGAAGGAATTACAGGCCACCCAGCAGGGAACCGATAATGCCCTCCGCGCTGCCGTCCGAGGCGGTGCGCCAGCCGGTTCCGGCCCACAGATTCAGGCCTCCCGAATCCCCGGCCGCGGCGGCCCCGGCGCGGATCGGCGCCGTCAGGTAATGCACCCCGGGGTACGCCCGCGGCGCATCCGGGTGCGCGAGGACGAACCGGTTTTCCAGCGCCCGGGCCGGCTTGCCGGTGAACGCCAGGGTCAGTGCGGTTCGGGTGTACGCCGGATCCGCCAGGGCGTCCTTGTACAGCTGCCGGGCACCGCTTTGCGCGCACCGGATGAAGGCCGTTCCCAGCTGCGCGGCGGATGCCCCGGCCGCCAGTACCGCCGCGATCGAGGCCGCATCGCTGATGCCGCCCGCGGCGGCCAACGGCAGGACGATGCCCGCCCGCCGGACCTGGCCGACCAGTTCCGCGGCGTTCCTGGCCGGCGCCGGACCGCCGGCCAGGAAGGCACCGCTGTGCCCGCCGGCGCTGGCGTGCTGGAGCACCAGGGCGTCCACGCCGATGGCGGCCGCCGCGCCCGCCTCGGTCACTGAGGTCACCGTGGCCAGCACCGCCGTGCCGGCCCGCTGAAGCACCCGCACCTGGGCCGGGGCCGGGAGCCCGAACGTGAAGCTGACCATGGGTACCGGATCATCGCAGAGCAGCTGGACCTTTTCGCTGAAGAAGTCCGCGTCATCGGTGATTCCCTCCGTCAGTTCGGGCAGCTCCACCCCGTAGCGCTCGGCCTCGGCCTGCAGCTCCGCACGGTAGGCCGCCAGCGCAGCGGCATCTGCGGGCGCCCCGGAGGGAACAAAGAGGTTCACGCCGAAGCCGACGCCCGCCGGCCGCACGGAGGCGATCTCGGCCGCCACCGCCTGCGGCGTCTTGTACCCGGCGGCCAGGAATCCCACCGCGCCGGCGGCGCCGGCTGCGGTCACCAGGGCCGGTGTGCTGGTCCCGCCGGCCATCGGCGCCACGATCAGGGGTACCTCGAACATGGCGGCCTCCCGGGGCCTCGGCGGAACGGTTCTGGGACGTCTACCTCGTAGTCTAGGGAAGTGAACTCCGCTATAGCCAGCACCGCGCACCCGGGCACCGCCGTCGTCGGCCTCGATATCGGCGGCAGCAAGACCCGGGGGATCAAATGGAGCAACGGCGAGGTGCTGGCCGACGCCGAGGTGGGCAGCGCCAACGTCCAGAACGTCTCCGTCGCGGAGGCCGCGGCCAACCTCGCCGAGCTCTTCGCCCGGCTGGGCCCCGGCGGGGTGGGCGTCGTCTACGCCGGCTCAGGCGGGATCGACACGGACGACGACGCCGCCGCCCTCGCCGGGCTCATCGCGCCCGCGGTGCCCGGAGCCGCCGTCTCCGTGGTGCATGACACCCGGCTGCTGCTTGCCGCCGGCGGTGCCGATACCGGCGTCGCCGTCATTGCCGGAACGGGCTCGGCGGCCTGGGGCACCAATACGGCCGGCCGTACCGCCCGGGCCGGGGGCTGGGGCTACCTGCTGGGCGACGAGGGCAGCGGGTACTGGCTGGGGCGGGAAAGCGTGCGGCACAGCCTGCGCCGGATGAACCGCGGCCTGGACCCGGACACGCTCACCACGGCGCTCCTTCGGTCCTGCGGGCTGAGCGGTCCGGCCGAGCTGATCGCCGCCTTCCACTCGGCGGATACGGGCCGCCGCTACTGGGCTGCCAGGTCGCCGCTGGTCTTCGACGCAGCCGCCGGCGGACACGAACCGTCCCTGGCGCTCATCCGGCAGGCCGGGGCCGACCTGGCGGAGCTGGCCGCCGCCTGCGCCCGGCAGCTGGACACCGACGGTCCCATCGTCCTCGGCGGCGGGGTCGGAATGCACCAGCCGGCGCTGCAGGAAGCGTTCCGCGCGGAACTGGCCGCCCGGGGCCTTCCCGACGTCCGGGTGCTGGCCCAGGACCCCATTTTCGGCGTCCTCCGGCTGGCCGGCGGCCCGGCCTAACTTCGGGCGTGGCTTTACAGCCGAAAATCACCCCGCTTATGATCATCAGGCGGGGTGGGACCGCAACCGCGGCACACATCGCCCACCCGCCGCTGACCGTGAGGAATTTACCGATGGCCATACCGCACGTTTCGGCCCATCCGGATAACCAGCAGCAACGAAGCCCTTCCATGATCTCTTTCGCCGCGGTCACCAAGCGTTACCAGGGCGGCCAGCCGGCGGTGAACGAGCTGACCATGGACATTCCCCGCGGCGCCATCACGGTTTTCGTCGGTCCCTCCGGCTGCGGCAAGACCACGTCGCTGCGGATGATCAACCGCATGGTCGAGCCGAGCAGCGGCACCATCACCGTGGACGGCACGGACATTTCCGGTATCTCCGCGCCCGCCCTGCGGCGCTCCATGGGCTACGTCATGCAGTCCGCCGGGCTGCTGCCGCACCGGACCGTGCTGGACAATGTGGGGACCGTGCTGCGGCTGAACAAGGTGCCCCGGGCGCAGGCCCGCAAACGGGCCGCCGAGCTGCTGGAGACGGTGGGACTTTCCCAGACGCAGGGCAAGCGCTATCCCAACCAGCTTTCCGGCGGCCAGCAGCAGCGCGTCGGCGTCGCCCGTGCCCTCGCGGCCGACCCGCCCGTGCTGCTGATGGACGAGCCGTTCAGCGCGGTGGATCCGGTGGTCCGGGCGGAGCTGCAGGACGAACTTATCCGTTTGCAGCGCGACCTGGCCAAGACGATCGTGTTCGTCACGCACGACATTGACGAAGCCACCGTCCTCGGGGATAAAGTGGCCGTTTTCGCCACCGGCGGCCGGCTGGCCCAGTACGCAGCCCCGGAGGAGATCCTGCGGGCGCCTGTCGACGAATTCGTGGCCGCCTTCGTGGGCCGGGACCGCGGTTTCCGGCACCTGTCCTTCGCCGGCGCGGGCGGACTGGCCATCCACGACGTCGCCACCGCGGGTCCGGGCCCGCACTCTCCCGTGACGGCGTGGACGCTGGCCGTGGACGACGGGTCCCGGCCCGTGGGCTGGTTCGCGCCGGGCAACGGCGGCGAGCTGGTGGCCGGCGGATCCCTCTTCCGCACAGGAGATTCACTGCGGCGTGCCCTGGACGCGGCGCTGTCCTCGCCGTCCGGGCTGGGCGTGGCCGTCGACGACGGCGGCAGGGTCGCCGGCGTGGTCCGGGCGCCCGAGGTGCTGGCCGCCATCGAGTCGGACCGGCTCGCCCGGGGAAGCGGCACCTGATGACGTGGCTCGCCGCCAATTTCCCGCAGGTGCTCCAGCTGCTGGGCCTGCACCTGTACCAGTCGGTGGTGCCGCTGGTGCTGAGCGTGGTCATCGCCGTGCCGCTGGCCCAGCTGGCCAGGACCAGCCGGGCCCTCAGCGGCGTCCTGCTGTCGCTCGGATCGATCCTCTACACGGTCCCCTCGCTGGCCCTGTTCGTCATTCTGCCGGCCGTGCTGGGCACCCGCATCCTGGACCTGGCCAACGTCATGGTGGCGCTGACCATCTACGCCGTAGCGCTGCTGCTGCGGACCAGCCTGGACGCGCTGAACTCCGTGGACGACGGCGTGCGGCAGTCCGCCGTCGCGATGGGCTTCAAACCGGTCCGGCGGTTCCTGACAGTGGACCTTCCGCTCTCCGTCCCGGTCCTGGTCACCGGCCTGCGGGTGGTCTCGGTCAGCAACGTCTCACTGGTCAGCGTCGGCGCGCTGCTGGGCATTCCCAGCCTGGGTTCGCTGTTCACCGACGGCCTCAAACGCGGCTTCCCCACCGAGATTGTCATCGGCATTATCGGCACCCTGCTGCTCGCCCTGGTGCTTGACGCGGCGCTGGTGCTGCTGCAGCGGCTCCTGACTCCCTGGCTGCGCGGCAAGGCACCCCGCGGCGCGGGGCGCGCCGGGCCGGAACCCGCCGTGCCGGAACCCGCCGGGCTGGAGGTCGGCGCATGAAATCGTTCACCACCCTGGACGGGTACTCCTCGGACAACCCGCTGGTCCAGGGCATCGAGTGGCTGACGGATCCGCTGCACTGGCAGGGCCCTGCCGGCGTCCCGGTGCGCCTGGTGGAACATCTGGGCTACACGGGGCTCACCCTGCTGATTTCGCTGGTGATCGCGGTCCCCATCGGCCTGTATGTCGGCCACACGGGCAGGGGGAGGGTGGCGGTCATCGCCGGTGCCGGCGTCCTGCGGGCCCTGCCGACGCTCGGCATGCTGATCCTTTTCGTGCTGATGGCGGGCCTGGGGCTGATGCCGCCCATCTGGGCGCTGGTCCTGCTGGCCGTGCCGCCGATCCTGGCCGGAACATACGCCGGCATTTCCTCCGTGAGCCGTGACACGGTCGACGCGGCCCGGAGCATGGGCATGACGGAACGACAGATCCTCTTCCGGGTTGAAGTGCCCAACGGCCTCGCCGTGATCCTGGGCGGATTCCGCACCGCTGTCCTGCAGGTCATTGCGACCGTCGCCGTGGTCTCGATCATCAATCTCGGCGGGCTCGGGCGTTTCATCATCGACGGTCTGGCCGAGCAGGATTACGGCCAAGTACTCGGCGGGGCCGTGCTCATCGCGGCGCTCGCCATCGTGGTGGATGGGGTGCTGGCCTTCGTGCAACGGCTCGCCATCTCACCAGGCCTGAAAGACGCCAGTATCGCTGGCACCTCACCGGCCGGCAGCGAAATAGTCGCTGCCGGCGCTATCGAAGGAAATCCCACATGAACAGCTCAACCCCCCGTCCCGGACGCAGGGTAAGCCGCAGGGCGGCCCTGTCGCTGGCCGCCGGCGTTTCCGTGGCGCTGGCCCTGACCGCCTGCGGAAGCGGCGGAAACCCGCTGAGCAACAGCGCCGGCTCCGCCAGTGGCGGAGCAGGCGGCTCCGTCGTCGTCGGTTCCGCCGACTTCCCCGAGTCCGCCACCATCGCCGAAATCTACGCCGGCGCCCTCAACGCCGCAGGCGTCACCGCCACCACCAAACTGAACATCGGCGCCCGCGAAATCTACCTCAAGGCCGTCCAGGACGGATCCATCGACATCGTTCCCGACTACAGCGGCAACCTGCTCGGCTACGTCGATAAGACCAACACCGTGACCGATCCGGCGGGCATCCTGAAGGCGCTGCCCTCCAAACTCCCCGCCGGCCTGGGCGTGCTGGACGCCGCGTCCGCGCAGGACAAGGACGCCATGGTGGTCACGAAGGTGACGGCGCAGAAGTACGGCGGGCTGAAGTCGATCGAGGATCTGGCCAAGGTCTGCGACAAGCTGACGCTCGGCGCGCCGCCGGAATTCGCCACGCGCCCCTACGGCCTGCCCGGGCTGAAGGACAAGTACAACTGCGTGCCCAAGTTCAGCCCTATCGGTGACAGCGGCGGCCCGCTGACGGTCAAGGCCCTGCTGGACGACACCGTCCAGGTGGCGGATATCTACACCACCACCCCGGCCATTACGGACAACGACCTCGTGGTCCTGCAGGATCCGAAGAACAACTGGCTGGCCCAGCAGGTGCTGCCCGTGATCAAGACCGACAAGGTCAGCGACACGGCGAAGACGGCTCTCAACAATGTCTCCAAGCAGCTCACGACCGACGATCTGATCAGCCTCAACCGGCTCGTCAGCGGTGACCAGAAGCTCAGCCCGAAGGCTGCCGCAGACCAGTGGCTCAAGGACAAGGGCATCGTCAAGTAGCCCATCTCCGCCGTGGCCCGCGCCGCACAGGAATCCAGTTGTTCCGGATTGGCCTGTGTGACGCGGGCCACAGCGCGTTAATGCCGGCCGGACCGTATGCCACGATAAGGGAATGGCAGATTTCAGGCAGTCCGCGAAACTTCATAACGTCCAGTACGACATCCGCGGACCGATCCTGGCCGCCGCCCAGCAGATGGAGGCGGAGGGCCACCGTATCCTGAAACTGAATATCGGCAATCCCGCGCCGTTCGGATTCGAAGCGCCGGACGCGATCCTGGTGGACATGATCAGGCACCTGCCGCATGCCCAGGGCTACAGCGACTCCCGCGGAATCTTCTCCGCCCGCACCGCCGTCTCGCAGTACTACCAGACCCGCGGGATCAAGAACATCCATGTGGACGACGTGTACCTGGGCAACGGTGTCAGCGAACTGATCTCGCTGTCCCTGAACGCCTTCCTGGACAACGGGGACGAGATCCTCATTCCCACCCCGGACTACCCGCTCTGGACGGCTTCCGTCTCCCTCGCGGGCGGCCGGCCGGTGCACTACCTGTGCGAGGAGGAGCGCGGCTGGCAGCCGGACCTGGCCGACCTCGCCGCCAAGATCACCCCCCGCACCAAGGGCCTGGTCATCATCAACCCGAACAACCCCACCGGCGCCGTCTACCCGGAGGACACCGTCAAGGCCATGGTCCAACTGGCCCGCGAGCACAACCTAGTGGTCTTCTCGGACGAAATCTACGAGAAAATCCTCTATGACGACGCCGTCCACGTCAACACGGCGAAATACACGGCCGACGACGTCCTCTGCCTGACCTTCAGCGGCCTGTCCAAGGCCTACCGGGTATGCGGCTACCGCAGCGGGTGGATGGGAATCTCCGGACCGAAGAAGCGGGCCTCCGACTACATCGAGGGCATCCGGTTGCTGGCGGACATGCGGCTGTGCGCGAACGTCCCCGGCCAGCACGCGATCCAGACGGCGCTGGGCGGCTACCAGAGCATCAACGATCTGATACTGCCCGGCGGACGGCTGCTGGAACAGCGCAATAAGGCCTATGATCTGCTCAATGCCATTCCCGGAGTCAGTACCCAGCAGGCCCGCGGCGCGCTTTACCTGTTTCCGAAGCTGGACCAGGAAATGTACCCCATCGCGGACGACGAGAAATTCGTGCTGGACCTGCTCAAGGAGCAGAAGATCCTGGTCTCGCACGGCCAGGCGTTCAACTGGGTGGCCCCGGACCACTTCCGGCTGGTCACCCTGCCCGACGTCAATGTCATCGAGGAGGCAGTGGGCAGGATCGCCGAGTTCCTGAGCCACTACCGGCCCTAAACGGAAGGTCCCCACCGTGTCCCACTCCCATGGATTCAGCAAGAGTCCCGCCACGCTGCTCAGGGTAGGGGCCGGATTCGACCTTTCCGCCCAGCCGACCTCCGCCACTCCGGGCTTCAAGGGCAAGAAGAAGCACGCCGTCAAGGTCCTGGAGAAGCATGCCCGCAAGCTGTCCGAGCGGCAGGAAAAGCTGTTCGCGCAGAGCAAGGGCGGCGGCACCAAATCTCTGCTGCTGGTCCTGCAGGCCATGGATACCGCCGGCAAGGGCGGCATCATCAGCCACGTGGTCGGATCCGTGGACCCGCAGGGCATCGCGCTGAAGGCGTTCAAGGCCCCGACCAAGGCCGAGAAGACCCACGACTTCCTGTGGCGGATCGAGCGTGCGGTGCCCGGCGCCGGCATGCTCGGCGTATTCGACCGCTCCCACTACGAGGACGTGCTGATCCACCGCGTCCACGGGTGGGCGGACGAAGCGGAACTCGAGCGCCGGTACGAGGCGATCCGCGGATTCGAGGCCTCGCTGGCCGGGCGGGGCACGACGGTGGTGAAGGTGATGCTGAACATCAGCCCGGGCGAGCAGAAGAAGCGGCTGCTCGCCCGCTTGGCCGATCCCACCAAGCACTGGAAATACAGCACCGGGGACCTGGTCGAGCGGGCCTACTGGACCGCGTACATGGACGCGTACCAGCTGGCGATGGAGAAGACCAGCACCGAGGCCGCCCCCTGGTATGTCGTCCCGGCGGACAAGAAGTGGTACGCGCGGCTGGCTGTCCAGGAAATACTGGTGGAGACGCTCGCGGGCATCGGGCTGACCTGGCCGAAGGGTGATTTCGATGCCCAGGCCGAACGCCACAAGCTCGAAAGCACCTAAGCGCCGACCCGGTCGGGCTGTTCCGCGGCGCTACTGCTGAGCGGTAGGGGCCGCGGATTCCTTCGCGGCGGCCAGGCGTGTGCGCGCGCCCTCCAGCCACTCCTCGCAGCGTTTGGCCAGGACCTCGCCGCGTTCCCAGAGCGCCAGGGATTCCTCCAGGCTTGCGCCCCCCGCCTCCAGCCGTGCGACGACGGCGACGAGTTCCTCCCGTGCCTGCTCGTAGCTGAGCGGATCCGGATCCTTAACGGCGTTCATGCTGACCTCTTTGTTTGCTGACGGACTGGTTGAGCGCTGGCAAAATCGCCGCCGGGGCTGGGGCTGGGGCTGGCGCCGGGCTCCGGCGGACCGGTCGAGACGGCATCCAGGCCGCCCTCGGCGACGCGGATCCGCAGCGCTGCGCCCTCCGGTGCCTGCCCGGGGCTGCGGACCACGGCGCCGTCGTCGAGTTGGACGACGGCGTAGCCGCGGTCCAGCGTCTGCTGCGGGGAAAGCGAGCGGAGCTGTGCCTTGAGGTGGGCCAGCCGGTCCGTGTGCCGGACCACGAGAGTGCCCGCGGCGCCGTGAGCGCGGGACCGCAGCCGCCCGATGTCCTCCGCGCGGTGCGTGATCATCGTCAGCGGCTGTGCCAGCACCGGCCGGGATCGCAGCTGGAGCAGCCTCTCCGCCTCGCGCTCGACAAGGCCCGAAATGCGGCGGTTGAGATGCTTTCGGGCCTGCGCGACCCGGGCCAGTTCCTCCCCGACGTCTGGAACAATCCGTTTCGCCGCGTCGGTGGGGGTGGACGCTCGCAGGTCTGCCACATCGTCCAACAGCGGCCGGTCCGCCTCGTGGCCGATCGCGCTGACCACCGGAGTCCGGGCGGCCGACACGGCGCGGATCAGGCTCTCGTGGCTGAAGGGCAGCAGGTCCTCGAGTGACCCCCCGCCGCGGGCAATGACGATGACGTCGATCGATTCGTCCGCATCCAGTTCCGCCAGTGCGGCGCACAACTGGGCCACCGCGTTGACCCCCTGGACGGCCACCTCCCTGACGTCGAAGTCCACCGCCGGCCAGCGCAGCGCGGCGTTACGCATGACGTCCTTCATGGCATCGGAGTTTCTGCCGGTGATCAGGCCGATGCGGTGCGGCAGGAGGGGAAGTTTGAGCTTGCGGGACTCGGCGAACAGACCCTCGGCCGCCAGCGTCCGGCGCAGCAGCTCGATCCGGGCCAGCAGGTCACCGAGCCCGACGGGACGGATATCCCGGCTCTGCATGGACAGCCGTCCGGTCTTGACCCAGAAGTCCGGACGCAGCTGGGCCACGACGCGCGCGCCCTTCTCCAGCGGGACGTCCATCGCGTCCATGACGGACCCCCATACCGTCACGGACAGGGAAACCTCCGCGTCGACGTCGCGCAACGTCAGGTAGGAGACACTCGCCCGCCGGGTCAGCTCGATGATCTGGGCTTCGACCCACGCGGCCGGGGCACGCTCAATATAGCCTTTGAGCTTTTCCGAGAGCAGATGAAGGGGCCACGGGTTTTCCGCGCTCGTTTCCGCGGCCGTTGACGGCACGCTGAGCCGTTCGGTGCTCACTGCACAAACCTCCTGGCAATTGTTCCGGTCCGGACTGCCGGGACCCTTTCAACCCTAACGGCATCGTTTCACGACCCTGGGACATTACCCGGATCCGGGCCAGTACAGTGATAAGTCCGTTGGGTACCGACCGGGAGACGAATGCGTAGTGTTACCGCAGCTACGGCTGCAATCCTGTCCCTGCTGCTGATTGGCGTTGCAGTTCCTGCCATCTGGGCCGACCGGAGCATCGTCAGCGAGGGCGGCTTCACCGCGCTCGCCGCTCCGATCGGCTCCGATCCGACCTTCCAGGCCGCCCTGGTGAAGGCTTCCGGGGAAGCCGTGACGAACCAGCTGCATCTCGCCGCACCCCTGGCCGGGCTGGTGGCACCGATCATTGAGGGCGCCACGGGCGCTCTCGCGAAGGATCCCGGCTATCCGGCGGCGTGGGCCGAGACCCTGCGGCGCAGCCACCGGCTGACGCTGGCGGACACCCAGGATCCCAACCAGGCGCTGCAGCTCGATGTGCAGCCGATGCTGGCCCTGCTCGCCACCCAACTGGCCGGATCAGGGGCCGACGTCAGCCTCCCCGCCCAAGTGCCCCTCAGCATAGGCACGGTGTCCCAGCGGCAGGCCATCCTCAAAACGGCCCGTTACGCGCCGTTGGGGTACGCGGCGGCCGCCGCCGGGGCGTTGCTGTTCCTGCTGGCCCTGCTGGCGGCCAGGAGACGCTCGGCGGTGCTGTTCGGCTACGGCATCGGAGTGCTGGTCTTGGCCGGCGGCTGGACACTGTTGCTGGCCGCCGCGCAGCGGGCTGCGGCGGCGAGTTCTGCGGGTAACTCCGTGGCTGACCTGTTCAAGCACCAGTTCATCCGCGCGGGCGCGAACTCCTTCAACGGCTGGATTGCCGCAGCCCTGGTCACCGGGGCGGTGCTCGTCGTTCTCGGCGCACTGCTGGGCGTCATCCGGCTCGTCGTCGCCCGCGGGACCAGGGGAAGGGACGGGGCCGCCGCCGCCCGCCCCGTAGAATAGGATCATGTCGAGCGCCGCTGTTTCTGTACCGATGCCCATGGTTCCGCGCAGGCGGAGACTGCCCGCGGACATCGCCGCTGCCGTCCCCGTCAGCGATCCCCGCCGGGTGTTGTTGGCGGCTCCCCGCGGTTATTGCGCGGGCGTGGACCGGGCCGTCATCGCCGTCGAAAAGGCGCTCGAGCACTACGGACCACCGGTCTATGTCCGCAAGCAGATCGTGCACAACCGGCACGTCGTGGAAACCCTCGAAGCCCGGGGCGCCGTCTTCGTCGAGGAAACCGACGAAGTCCCGGAAGGCGCCCTGGTGGTCTTTTCCGCCCACGGAGTCTCGCCCGCCGTCGTCCGGTCCGCGGAGGACCGGGGCCTGCGCACCATCGACGCCACCTGTCCGCTCGTGACCAAGGTCCACCGCGAGGCCGTGCGTTTCGCCAAGAGCGACTATGAGATTCTGCTGATCGGCCATCAGGGCCACGAAGAGGTTGAGGGCACCTACGGCGAGGCTCCGGAGCACACCCAGATCGTCAACGGACCCGAGGAGGCGGACACCATTGAAGTCCGGGACCCGGACCGGCTGATCTGGCTGTCCCAGACAACCCTCTCGGTCGACGAAACGATGGAGACCGTCCGGCGGCTGCGCGAGCGCTTCCCCAATCTGCAGGACCCGCCCAGTGACGACATCTGCTACGCCACCTCGAACCGGCAGGCTGCGATCAAGAAGATCGCCCCCGAGGCGGACCTGGTGATCGTTGTCGGCTCGGCCAACTCGTCCAACTCGGTGCGCCTGGTCGAGGTGGCGCTCGAATACGGCGCCAAGGCCGCCTACCGGGTCGACTTCGCCAACGAGGTGGACGAGTCCTGGTTTGAGGGCGTCGCCTGTGTGGGCGTGACCTCCGGCGCTTCCGTTCCCGAGGTCCTGGTCCAGGATGTCCTGCGGCTCGCCGCCGACTACGGCTACGGCACGGTCGAGGAAATCGTCACCGCAGAGGAGGACATCCTGTTCTCGCTGCCGAAGGAGCTGCGGTCCACGCTGAAGGCCGCGGGCGATTCCAGCCGGGCCCTAGGCGGACGCGGCGTCCGGCCCACGACGTAGTTCTCAGGCGGCGCTGTCCTCCGATGCCTCGGCCAGCTCGGGAGCAGTGATGGATCGGGGCGTCACCTCGACCGGTGCGGGGCTGACCAGCTGCCCGGCGTCCATCGAGCTGATCTTGCGCGCTGTCGGAAGCACCCGGGCTTCCAGGGTGCCCAGTAGGGCGTTGTAGCGGTCCACGGAGGATTTCAGCGAGGAGCCGAGCTTGCCGACGTTCTCGCCCAGCGTGCCCAGGCGGTGGTACAGCTCCGTGGACAGGTCGAACAGTTCCTTGGCGCTCTCGGTCAGCACGTCCTGGCGCCAGGTGAAGGCCACGGCCTTCAGCACCGCGAGCAGGGTGATGGGGGAGGCGAGCACCACGTTCCGGGACACGGCATAGTCCAGCAGGGACGGGTCCGCGGTGAGGGCCGAGGAGAGAATCGACTCAACCGGTACGAAGCAGATGACCAATTCGGGCGTATTGCCGGCCGACAGCCAGTACTTCTTCCCTGCCAGCGCGTCGACATGGGCCCTGAGCGCCTTGGCATGCTGGAGCAGCAGGGCGCCGTCGGGCAGCACGCCGCCTTCGTCATGGGCGGTCAGGAAGGCCGCCAGCGGGACCTTGGAATCCACCACAAGCTCCTTGTTTCCCGGAAGTTTTACGATCATGTCCGGTCGGTGGGCGCCGTCCGGACCGGCCTGGTGGACCTGTTCGGCGAAGTCGACGTGCGCCAGCATTCCGGCGGCCTCCACAACCCGGCGCAGCTGTACCTCGCCCCAGGTGCCGCGTGTGCTGTTGGACCGCAACGCCGAGGCCAGGGACCGGGTGGTCATCAGCAGGGCGGCATCGGAGTCCCGGGCGTCCTTGAGCTGCTGGGTTAGCTGGCCGTACTGCGCCACCCGGTCCCGCTCCAACAGGGCCACCTGCGTCTGCACGTCCTGGAGCTTCTGCGCGACCGGCCCCAGCGCCTGCAGCACGCCGGAGTCCGCCCCCTGCTGCGCCGCCAGCTGGCGGTTCTGCTCGCCGAGCAGGCGCCGCTCCGCCTCCGCCGCCGCCAAACGGGAGCCAAGCTCCCCAAGCCGGGCACCGGCGTCGTCGGCCTCCGATTCGAGCCCGGCGATGCGCCGGCGCGAATAGGCCAGGGCCATGGCCGCGCCGAGCAGGAGGCCGATCACTAGTGAGAGCACGATTCCAGCGATTCCGTTCATGCTTTCAGCTTCGCACGGGGGACCGACACTGCCGTAAGCTTGACTACCGTGGCTCTTACTATTGGCATTGTCGGACTGCCCAATGTCGGCAAATCAACCCTGTTCAACGCGCTGACGCGCAACAACGTGCTCGCCGCGAACTATCCGTTCGCCACGATCGAGCCGAACGTGGGCATGGTGAGCCTGCCCGATCCGCGGCTGGCCCAGCTGGGCGGGATCTTCGGCTCCGCGCGGCTGCTGCCCGCCACGGTGTCCTTCGTTGATATCGCCGGCATCGTCAAGGGCGCCTCGGAGGGCGAGGGGCTGGGCAACAAGTTCCTGGCCAACATCCGCGAGGCGGAGGCCATCGCCCAGGTCATCCGGGTCTTTGACGATCCCGATGTGGTCCATGTGGACGGCAAGGTCGATCCCCGTTCCGACATGGAGACCATCAATACCGAGCTCATCCTCGCGGATCTGCAGACCGTCGAAAAGGCCATTCCGCGGCTGGAGAAGGCCGTCAAGCTGAAGCAGAAAAACGCTGCCGAGCTGGCCGCCGTGCTCGCGGCCAAGGACGTGCTCGAACGCGGAGACACCATTTTCGCTTCGGTGGCCAAGGACAAACTGGAAATGGAGCACCTGCGCGAGCTCAGCCTGCTCACGGCCAAACCGTTCATCTATGTGTTCAACGTCGACGACGCCGTGCTGGGCAGCCCGAAGCGCCAGGACGAGCTGCGCGCGCTGGTGGCCCCCGCTGACTCGATTTTCCTGGATGCGAAGCTGGAATCGGACCTGGTGGAACTGGACGAGGACGAAGCCAGGGAGATGCTGGAGATGAACGGCCAGGAGGAGTCCGGGCTGGACCAGCTGGCACGCGTCGGCTTCCATACCCTGGGCCTGCAGACGTACCTGACGGCGGGACCCAAGGAAACCCGGGCCTGGACGATTCATCAGGGGGACACGGCGCCGCAGGCCGCGGGCGTCATCCACTCGGACTTCCAGCGCGGTTTCATCAAGGCGGAGGTCGTGCACTTTGACGACCTGATCGCGGCGGGCTCCATGCATGAGGCGAAGGCCAAGGGCAAGGTGCGTATTGAGGGCAAGGACTATGTGATGGCCGACGGCGACGTGGTGGAGTTCCGGTTCAACGTTTAGGTCCTGACCTCCCTGAACCTTTTGCGATAGCCGCTAAGAACACGTGTTCTTAGCGGCTATCGCTTTTGCGACCGGTTGCGAAGTCACTTGCCAATGCTCGAGTGACAGAACCATGGGCCTGACTGCTGGGCCTCAGCTGTCTCGCTGCCGAAGCCCATGGTGCCGAGGGCGAGGTTCGAGACACTGATGCCGGTGCCGGGCTCAGCGATCGATGGAGCCCATGTTGGCGTCGTCGTGCCGTGCCCCTGCTGCGGGCTGGAGTGAGTTCAGGCGTTCGAGCTGGTCGGTGGTGAGCTCGATGGAGTCGGCTGCGGTGTTCTCCTCGACCCGGGAGACCCGGCGGGTGCCGGGGATCGGGGCGATGTCCTCGCCGCGGGTCAGCAGCCAGGCCAGCGCGGTCTGGGCTGGGGTGGCGCCGATCTCTGCGCCGATGCTCTGAACTTCGTCGACGATGCGGAGGTTCCGGACGAAGTTGTCGCCCGTGAAGCGGGGATTTGTCTTGCGCCAGTCGTCGTCGGCGAAGTCATCGACAGAGCGGATCTGCCCGGTGAGCAATCCGTGTCCGAGCGGTGAGTAGGGGACAAAGCCGATGCCGAGTTCGCGCAGCAGCGGCAGGATCTCCTCTTCGACGTCGCGCGTCCACAGGGAGTACTCGGTCTGCAGCGCGGTCAGGGGCTGCACGGCGTGTGCCCGTCGGATCGTGGCCGGCGACGCTTCGGACAGGCCGAAGTGCAGTACCTTGCCCTCGGCGATCAGGTCCGCGAGTGCCCCGGCGGTTTCTTCGATCGGGGTGTTCGGATCGACCCGGTGTTGGTAGTAAAGGTCGATGTGATCAGTGCCGAGGCCCTGCAGGGATCCCTCGACGGCCGTGCGGATGTTAAGAGCACTGCTGTCGATCACGCCGGGTCCGCCGCCGGAGTGGGAGACGAGCCCGAATTTCGTGGCGATCTTCACTTGGTCACGGCGGCCCTTGAGGGCCCGGCCGACGAGCTCCTCACTGAGGAACGGGCCGTAGATCTCGGCGGTGTCGATGTGGGTGACGCCGAGGTCGAGCGAGCGGTGGATGGTACGGATCGATTCAGCGTTATCCAGTGTCCCTTCGCTCGTGTAGGTACCGGCCATGGTCATAGCACCGAGCCCGATGCGGGAGACTTCCAGTCCTCCGAGGCGTGCGTTCTTCATGTTGTGATTCCTTTCGGTGTGGTTCTCAGGCCTGGGAAGTGGGCACGGCCCACAGTTCAGCAATGGAGGATCGGCGCTGGCGGGTCACCATGAAGGCGATTCTCTCGGCGATGTCCCGGGCGGCGGTAGCTCGGGGATGGCATCCGAGGCGGCGAGCTCGTTCCGGACCGCTTCGTTGTCGTGCGAGACGAGCTCGGTGTCGACCGCACAGAGCTCGAGCACACCGACACGGACGTGTTTCTTCGTGACTCCCTGGCGCACGGCCTCGGTGAAACCCGTTCATTCCGAACTTGGTCATGTTGTAAACGCCGAAGTTCGCCCACGCTTGCCGCCCGGCGATCGAGGAGATGTTCACGATGTCGGCCACTTCCCGCAGCCCGTCGTGAGCCGCCGCGAGCAGGGGCGGCAGTGCCGCGTGGGTCATGTACAGCAGGCGGTTCTGGTTGACGGAGATCATCCGCTCCCATTTCCCCAACACCGGCACCAACGATTGGGCCCAGGAGCGTGAAACCGGCGTTATTGATCAGGATGTCCAGGCGGTCGAAGCGATCGACAACCTCCGCTACGGCCTGTTCGGCTTGGGTGCGGTCGGTGATGTTGGCGGCGACGGCATGTGTCGTGCCGCCGGCGCCTTCGATCTCGGCCGCGTGTTGGTTGAGGCGGTCCTCGTGCCGGGCGACGACGGCGACGGACGCCCCCTGCTCGGCGAGGCGGCGGGCGATGGCCTCACCGATGGCGCTGCTCGCGCCGGTTACCAGCGCAACGGTGCCGGTCAGTATTGCTGTCATCGGTGGTTCTCCTTCAATTGGGGTGGTCGACTGTTGGGCAGGCGGCGGCCACGTGCGTCCCGCGGAATTTATTGTTGGGAGTTGCATGAATTGGTCGGCCCGCCGGCGCCCCGCGTTCAGGGGCGCGGCCG
>JBIOFK010000015.1:0-26452 GCA_044447065.1 Actinomycetales bacterium
GATAATCCTGGGCGAGACGCGGACGCCCTGTTCCACCGAGGCCGCCACATTGGCGATGGCCAGCGGGGAGACCAGTACCTGCCCCTGGCCGATCATCGACGCTGCGTGGCTGGTGCCTTCGGCGCTGGCCGGAACCGAGCCGAAGAACGCCGGCATGCCGGGATTCGAGTCGACGCCGATGCCGAGCGACGCGGCGGCACTGGCCAGGTCCTGCTGGGACGCGACATCCCTGGCGGAGATGAAGGCGGTGTTGCACGAATGCGCGAACGCCTCACGCAGCGGAATTTCGCCCAGGTGCGCCGACGGGTAAGTTCCGGCGTTGTGGAAGACCTTTCCGTCCACCGTGACCTCGGGCGTGCAGTGTTCGGTCGTATCGGGAGTCTGTCCCTTCCGCAGCAGGGCCAGGGAGGTGGCGACCTTGAAGGTTGATCCCGGCGCGTACTGTCCCAGCATGGCCGTGTTGTAGCCGTTACTCCCGGGACTGCTGGCCGCGGCCAGAATGTCCCCGGTCGACGGCCGGATCGCGACGATGGAGGCGGGCGTGTCCGTCTCGCCGGCGAGGATGGATTCCGCAAGGTTTTCGAGGGCCGGGCTGATCGTGGTGGTCAGCGGCGTGCCCGCCTTCGGGTCGGCGCTGTAGAGCACCGGCCCGGCGCTGAGCTGTTCCGGAGTCGGGTTCTGTTCGGGTACGGCCCGGATCGAAATCCCCGCCGTTCCGCGCAGTTGGGCGTCGTACTGCTGTTCCAGTCCCGACAGTCCCGCGGTGTCCCCCGCGTGCAGTGCGCCCTTGGAGGCGTCGATGAGTTCGGCGGTGGCAGCCCCGACAGTGCCGAGGATGGCGCGGGCGAAGGTCCGGGTCGGCCCCAGTGCCAGCGTGTCCTTGATCCCGGAGGCCCCCGGGATGGCCGCGAGCTGTTCGTCAGTGATCGTGCGGGACGCGTCGTCGCGGATGGTCAGCGTCTCCACGAAGGCGCTGGCTCCCGCGGCCGCCACCTGTTTGGCGTATTCCACGGGATCGACGCCGGACAGCTCGGCCAGCGCCTTCGCGGACGCGGGCTGCTGCTCGGGGCCGACGTGCGTCTTGTCCAGCCCGACATGGATGACGGGCCTGTCGGTGACGAGGACGGCGCCGCCGGAGCCGAGGATGTCGGCCCGTTTGGCGTAGCTGGTGGCCACCCGGATCGTCTGTCCGTCGGCCAGCCCCTTGATCAGCAGGGCGGGGGTCCACTGGGCGCTCCAGATATCGTCTTTCCTGCTCAGCGCCGCCGTGGTGTCATAGCTCCACGACCCGGCGCCCAGTTTCCATTCCACGCTGAACGTGGCCGTTGCGGCGTTGTCCTTCGCGTCGACGGATTTGACCTTCACGCTCGGCCTGACCGGCTCCAGCGGCTTGGCCAGGGCCCGCAGCGCGTCGGTGGCGGCCTTGCCGTCCTTGCTGCCGGTAAAGCTCAGCGATGCCACGTCCAGGGCCGACAGTCCGCCGGCCAGCGCATTCGCCGCATCCTGGGCGCCGGATTTTGCCGGGCTGCAGGACGAAAGAGCCGCAGCGAGCAGGACGGTTGCCAGCGCCATCGCGCATTTTTGTCGTTTCCCCATGCGACCATTATGTGTGACGCCGCATGCAAACGGCGTCGCTGCCCCTACTACGTCGCGTAGAATTGTCCCGTGCCTGCACAGATGCCCCCCGCTTTGATAATCGACGGCCTGATCAAGGACGTCGGTCCCGTGCCCGGACTCGACGGCCGGATGAAACGGGTGGTGTCCGACGTGTCCCTCACGGCCCATTACGGCCAGGTGACAGCCCTGCTGGGCACCAACGGCGCGGGGAAGACGACCACCCTGGAGTGCGCCCAGGGGCTGCAGAAGCGCACCGGAGGCAGCATTTCGCTGCTCGGTCGGGATCCGGATACGGCCGACGCCGGGCTGCGCGCCCGCGTCGGCGTGATGCTCCAGGAAGGCGGCCTCCCGCCGTCGGCCTCCCCCCTGCCCCTGCTGCGCCACATCTCCGGCATGTATGCCTCGCCCCGGCCGCTGGAACCCCTGGTGGAACGCCTGGGCATTAACGACTTCGGCGCCACCACCATCCGCAGGCTCTCCGGCGGCCAGAAGCAGCGCGTGGCACTGGCCGCGTCGCTGATCGGCAACCCCGAGCTGCTGTTCCTGGACGAACCCAGCGCCGGGCTCGATCCGCAGTCACGGCAGCTGGTGTTCGAGCTGATTGAGGAACTGCGCACCGACGGCCTGGCCATCGTGCTCACCACGCATCTGCTGGACGACGCGCAGAAACTCGCGGACTACGTCTACATCATCGACAACGGACGCAGCGTGGCACGGGGAACGGTGGCGGAGCTCATTGCCGGCGCCGGAACCGGCAGCGTGCGGAGCCTGACCTTTTCGGCCCCGGCCGGCCTGGACGTCGCCGCGGTCCTGCGTCCGGAGCTCGAGGCGCTGGAGGAGAGGCCCGGTTCCTACACCGTCTCCGGGGAGCTGCGGCCCGCCGACCTGGCGGCCCTCGGCGCGTGGTGGGCCGCCGCGGGCATCATGCCGGCGGCCCTGGCGATGGAATCGAAGAATCTGGAAGACGTCTTCCTGGCCCTGGCCGGGCAGGAACAGTTGGAGCAGTCATGAGCGCTACCCGAACTCCGGGCCGTCCCGCCAGCCTGCGCCGGCGCGTCCTGCAGCAGGGCCGGTACGAGACCCTGACCATGCTGCGCAACGGCGAACAGCTAACCCTTGCCATCGTGCTGCCGCTGCTGGGACTGATCGCCCTGGTCTCCCTTCCCCTGCTGGACGGCTTGCCCAGCAGCAGGATCGACACCGCGACACCCGGCATCCTGGCCCTGTGCGCCATGTCGACGGCACTGACCGGCCAGGGAATCGCCACCGGCTTCGACCGCCGGTACGGGGTGCTGAGGTTCCTTTCCACCACGCCGCTGGGACGCGGCGGGCTGATCGCCGGCAAGCTGCTGGCCGTCCTGGCCGTCCTGGTGGTGCAGGTCGTGGTGATCAGCGCCGTCGCCCTGCCGCTGGGCTGGCGGCCGCAGCCGGCCGGACTGGTCCTCGGCGCGGTGGTGATGCTGCTGGGTGCGGCCTCGTTCACGTCGCTGGGGCTGCTGATCGCCGGCACGGCCAGGCCCGAGGCCACGCTCGCGCTGACGAACCTGCTCTGGATCCTGCTCGGCGCCCTCGGCGGCATCGTCATCCCGCCGACCCGGCTGCCCGCCGTCGAGCAGGAGGTGGTGCATTTCCTGCCCTCCGGCGCCTTCGGCCAGGCCATGCGGGACGCCCTGATCAACGGCCAGCCGAACTTTTTTGCCATGATTGTCCTGGTGGTGTGGGCCGTCCTGGCCACCGCAGCCGCCGTCCGTTGGTTCAAGTGGAGTTGAGTGCATGGTAGTCAAAGAGTCATTGAAGTCCTGGCCCGGGTCGGCCGCACGCCGCCTGCCGACACAGGTCAATGCCACGGTGCGCAGGCTCTCCGTGGCCTCCCTGATCGGACAGTCCGTGCTGGTGGTCACCGGCGGCGCCGTCCGGCTGACCGCTTCGGGGCTGGGCTGCCCGACGTGGCCCAAATGCACCGCCGGTTCGCTGGTGAACACCCCGGAGATGGGGGTGCACGGATTCATTGAGTTCGGCAACCGGACCCTGACAGTGCTGCTGGCCATCGTCGCCGCGCTGATGCTCGTGTTCCTGTGGAACCTGCGCAAGGAACGCAAGGATCTCTTCTGGCTGTCGTTCGGACTGCTCGCCAGCATCCCGGCGCAGGCCGTCGTCGGCGGTATCACCGTGCTGACGCACCTGAACCCGTGGGTGGTGGGGCTGCATTTCCTGATTTCGGCCACCCTGATTATTTTCTCGATGCTGCTGGTCAACCGCAGCTACGGGCGGACGGGGCTGACCGCCGGACCGCTCCGCCGGCCGGCCGGCAAGACCATCCGCCAGCTCGCCGTGCTGGCCTGGATCTGCACCGTCGCCGCCGTCATCATTGGCACGATGGTGACTGGGTCCGGCCCGCACGCGGGAGACGCGACCGCGCCGCGCAACGAGCTCAACCCGGAGCTGATCACCCGGGTTCATGTGCTTCCGGTCTACATTCTGGTGATCACCAGCATCGTCCTGGTGGTGGTGCTCTGGCGCCGCGGAACCGGCGACAAGCTCCGGCACGGGGCCATCGTGCTGCTGGCCGCGGTGCTGGTGCAGGGCGCCATCGGCTACACCCAGTACTTCACCGGGCTGCCGTCGCTGCTGGTGGGAATGCACATGGCCGGGGCCGCTCTGCTGCTCGCGGCGGCCACCAACGAAGCGGACCTTGCCCTGCGCCGCTAGCCGGCCCCGTTGAAACGTCCGACGGCGGCGGCCAGCTC
The DNA here is from genome assembly GCA_044447065.1 of Actinomycetales bacterium. Classification (GTDB taxonomy): domain Bacteria; phylum Actinomycetota; class Actinomycetes; order Actinomycetales; family Micrococcaceae; genus JBIOFK01. The sequence continues at coordinate 4,365 of JBIOFK010000015.1, forward strand.
GGCTTCCTGGCCCGCCGTCAGCGGCAGCAGCGGCAGCCGCGGGTGCGAGCTGCGGATGCCGGTGAGCCGGGCCAGGCTGTGCAGGACGCTGCCTTTGGGCATCCGGGCCACTACCTCCAGCAGCGGCACCAGGCGGGATCTGGCACCGCGGATCAGGGCGGCGTTCCCGGATCCGGTGGCGGCCCGGAGCGCCAGATACGGTTCCGGCAGCAGCGCCGCCGGTCCGCTGTGCCAGCCGTCCGCGGCGATTCCCGCGGTGGCGATCAGCAGGTCCCCGCTCATCCCGTGCGCGAATCCCTCCGGCAGGCGTGCGGCCAGGGCACGGTAGCGGGTCAGGAACTCCTCCGCCGACGGCGCCGAGTCCTTGAACGCCACGACGGCGTCCAGCGCCGCAAGCGTGGCCACCACCTCCAGCGGGAACGAGTACCGGGTGGTCCGCGGATTGTTGTACAGGCAGATCGGCAGCGAGGTCCGGGCCGCCACTGCTGTGACCAGTCCGAGAACCTCCGCATCGCTGAGGGGCTGGTAGGACACCGGGGACAGGATGAGCCCGGCGGCCCCGGCCCGTTCCGCGTCCGCGGCGTGCTGCAGCACCTCCCGCAGCCCGGGGGCGGAGATCCCGGCGGCGACCGGGGTCCTGCCGGCGGCCTCGACGGCCGCCCGGACCACGTCCCGGCGTTCCTGCCGGTCCAGGTAGGCGAATCCGCCGCTGCTGCCGAGCACCCCGACGGCGCTCAGTCCGGCACCGGAGCCGCGCGCCACCAGGGTCTGCAGCGACCCGAGGTCCAGGCCGCCGTCGTCGTCGGTGGGCGTGATCGGATAACCCAGCAGCCCGCGGAAGTCCACGCGGTCAGCGCATCAGCGGCGACCCGATGAACGGGTCAACGGCCAGGGCCAGGAAGACCAGGGTCAGGTAGCTGATGGACCCGTGGAAAACCTTCATCGCGCCCTTGTTGCTGACCTCGTTGCGGCCCGCGTTCCGGTGCAGGATGTGGGCCTCGCGGAGGAACCACACGCCGGCCCCAACGGCCACGACGGTGTACACGATGCCGGCGTGTCCCAGCGGAATCATCAGCAGCGAACAGGCGACCATGGCCCAGGTGTAGAGCACGACCTGCACCGAAACCAGCTTCGCCCCGGCCACCGCTCCGAGCATCGGAACGTGCGCGGCGTTGTAGTCGTCGCTGTACTTCATGGACAGCGGCCAGTAGTGCGGCGGGGTCCACAGGAAAATGATCATGAACAGGATGAACGCGGGCCACTGGACCGTGTTGGTCACCGCGGCCCAGGCGATCAGCACGGGCATGCAGCCGGCCGCTCCGCCCCAGACGATGTTCTGCGCGGTCCGGCGCTTGAGGATCATGGTGTACAGCACAACGTAGAGCAGAATCGCCGCGACGCCGAGCGCCCCGGTGAGCGGATTCGCGCCGAACCACAAAATGGCGATGGCGGCCAGGCCGAGGACCCAGGCGAAAATCAGCGCCTCGCGCGGGCTGACCGCGCCAGTGACCAGCGGCCGGTTCTCCGTCCGGTGCATGACCTTGTCAATGTCCCGGTCGAGGTAGCAGTTGAACGCCCCGGCGCTTCCCGCCGCGAACGCGCCGCCGACCATGGTGGCCACCATCAGCCAGGGACCCGGCAGGCCGCGCTGGGCGAAAATCATGGTCGGCAAGGTGGTGACCAACAGGAGTTCAACGACCCGCGGCTTCGTCAGGGCCAGATAGGCCTTGGCCTTGGCCCCAAATCCCAGGGGTGCCGCCGGGGTAGGAGCTATCGGGGTATCAGTTGCGCTCAAGGAGGCTCACTCAGTTCTTCTCTGCAGGATTAACCCGGCCGGGTGCCATCCAGGCGCCGCGCCACCGGTTCTTTTGCTCTTCCATCATAGCGGCTGGCCGTGGTAGGGGCGGGACGGCAATCCGTGCGGCGGACCGCGTTCACGGAACTGTCATGTTGGCATGCCCGGCGGCCTAGGGGACTAAGCTGGAAGACGAATCAACGTATGCGTAGTTTCAATGGTGAGCGGCGGTGGGCCCGGCAACGGGTTTGGTGCGCTAGTCGCGCCTTCCGCCGCGAGCCAACTAACCAGTGAGCGAGAGGGCCCGGTAAGTGCCAGAAAACGAATTGTCCTGGACCAGCCTTGACCAGCGTGCGGTGGATACCATCCGCGTCTTGGCAGCGGATGCAGTTGAGAAGGTCGGAAACGGCCACCCCGGGACGGCCATGAGCCTGGCGCCCGCGGCATACCTGCTCTTTCAGAAGCTCCTGCGCCATGATCCCTCGGATCCGCAGTGGACCGGGCGTGACCGCTTCGTTCTCTCCCCCGGGCACACCTCGCTGACGCTGTACATCCAGCTGTTCCTTTCCGGCTACGGACTGGAACTGGAGGATCTGGAATCGCTGCGGACCTGGGGCTCGAAGACCCCGGGGCATCCGGAGTACAAACACACCGCCGGGGTCGAAATCACCACCGGTCCGCTGGGCCAGGGCCTGGCCTCCTCCGTCGGGTTCGCGTTCGCGCAGCGCCGGATGCGCGGCATGTTCGACGACGGCGCCGCTGCGGGCACCAGCCCGTTCGACCACACGATTTGGGCCTTCGCGTCCGACGGCGACATGGAGGAGGGCGTCACCTCCGAGGCCTCCTCGCTGGCCGGCCACCAGGAGCTCGGCAACATGGTGGTCCTGTACGACCAGAACCACATCTCGATCGAGGACGACACCGACGTCGCCTTCTCCGAAGACGTCCTCGCCCGCTACGAGGCCTACGGCTGGCACGTCCAGCGTGTGGACTGGACCAAGACCGGCGAGTACAAGGAGGATGTGCAGGAACTGTACTCCGCCCTGCTCGCGGCAAAGGCGGAAACGTCCAGGCCGTCGATCGTCGCGCTGCGCACCATCATCGGCTGGCCCGCCCCGACCAAGCAGAACACCGGCAAGATCCACGGCTCCGCACTCGGCGGCGACGAGGTCGCCGCCGTCAAGCGCGAGCTCGGCTTCGACCCGGAGAAGTCCTTCGTCGTCGAACCCGAGGTGCTGGCCCACGCCCGCCAGGTCAAGGAGCGCGGGAAGGAACTGCACGCCCAGTGGCAGACGGGCTTCGACGCCTGGCGGGACGCCAATCCGGACGGGGCGGAACAGCTCCAGCGGATCGCCGAGCGCAAACTGCCCGCGGGCTGGGAAAAGAACCTGCCCAGCTTCAAGGCCGGCGAGGACGTCGCCACCCGCAAGGCTTCCGGGAAGGTGCTCAACGCCATCGCCGGGGTGCTGCCGGAACTGTGGGGCGGCTCCTGCGACCTGGCCGAGTCCACCAACACCGCGTTCGAGGACTACCCGTCCTTCATCCCCGCCGGCAAGCAGACCGACCTGTGGAAGGGAAACCCGTACGGACGGACCCTGCACTTCGGCATCCGTGAACACGCCGCCGCGGCCATTGTCAACGGCATCGTGATGCACAGCAGCACGCGGGCGTTCTCCGCCACCTTCCTGATCTTCAGCGACTACCAGCGCCCGGCGGTCCGCCTCGGCGCGCTGATGGGCGTCCCCTCCATCTACGTCTGGACACACGACTCGATCGGCCTGGGCGAGGACGGTCCGACCCACCAGCCGGTGGAACAGCTTGCGGCGCTGCGCGCGATCCCGGGCCTCGACGTCGTCCGTCCCGGCGACGCCAACGAGGTGGCCACGGCCTGGCGGACCATCCTGGAGAACACCCACAACCCGGCCGGCATTGTGCTGACCCGGCAGAACATCCCCACCTATGACCGCGGCGACGGCGACGCCACCGCGGAGGCCTTCGGCGCGGCCGACGGTGTGGCGAAGGGCGGCTACGTGCTGGCCGAGGCGGTCCGCGACGGCGCCGTTGTCACCCCCGACGTCATCCTGATCGGAACCGGCTCCGAGGTCCAGCTGGCCGTCAACGCCCGCGAAGCCCTCGCCGCGGAGGGCGTTGCCGCGCGCGTGGTCTCCATGCCGTGCGTGGAGTGGTTCCACCGCCAGGATGCGGCCTACCGGGAACGGGTCCTTCCCGCCGCCGTCAGGGCGCGGGTCTCGGTCGAGGCCGGAATCGCGCAGGGCTGGCGGGACTTCGTCGGCGACGCGGGACGTTCCATTTCGCTGGAACACTTCGGCGCCTCCGCGGACTACAAGACGCTGTTCACCGAGTTCGGCATCACCGCCGAAGCGGTGGCCGCCGCCGCGCACGATTCAATTTCTGCCGCCCACTAAGCAATCCAGGGAGATACGAACCATGACTAGCACTACCCCCACCGCACAGCTGTCCGCCGCCGGCGTCTCGATCTGGCTGGACGACCTTTCCCGGGAACGCCTCACCTCCGGCTCGCTGGCCACCCTGATCGAGACCAAGAACGTCGTCGGCGTGACCACGAACCCGTCCATCTTCCAGGCGGCCATTTCCAAGGGAAACTCCTACGCGGAGCAGACCCACGAGCTGGCCGCCAAGGGCGCTGACGTCGATACCGCGGTCTTCGAAATCACCACCCGCGACGTCCAGCAGGGCTGCGACCTCTTCGCACCGGTCGCGAAGGCCACCAACGGCGTTGACGGCCGTGTGTCCATCGAGGTCGATCCCCGCAAGGCCTGGGACACGGCCGGCAGCATCGCCGAGGCCAAGAAGCTCTCGGCCAAGGTCAACCGCGCGAACGTGTACATCAAGATCCCCGCCACGGTCGAGGGACTCGAAGCGATCACCGCCACCCTGGCCGAAGGCATCAGCGTCAACGTGACGCTGATCTTCTCCCTGGAGCGGTACCGCGCGGTCATCAACGCCTTCCAGACCGGGCTCGAGGCGGCCAAGGCGAACGGCCACGACCTCGCCGGCATCCACTCCGTCGCCTCCTTCTTCGTCTCCCGCGTGGACACCGAGGTGGACAAGCGGCTGGACGCCATCGGCACCGACGAGGCCAAGGCTCTCAAGGGCAAGGCCGGACTCGCCAACGCCCGGCTGGCCTACCAGGTCTTTGAGGAGCAGTTCAGCACCGAACGCTGGCAGCTGCTGGCCGACGCCGGGGCGCTCCCCCAGCGTCCGCTCTGGGCCTCCACCGGCGTGAAGGATCCGGCGTACCCGGACACCCTGTACGTCACCGGCCTCGTGGCGCCCGGCGTGGTCAACACGATGCCGGAGAAGACGCTGGACGCCACCTACGACCATGCGGAGGTCACCGGGGACACGGTCACCGGAACCTACGATGAGTCCAACGCCGTGCTCAACGGGCTCGAGGGGCTGGGGATCAGCTACAACGACGTTGTCGCAGTCCTCGAGACGGAGGGACTGGACAAGTTCGTGGCCAGCTGGAAAGAACTGCTGGACCACGTCAAGGACGTGCTCGAAGCAGCGGCGAAGGACGCCTGAGGATGTCGGCTCTGAGTTTCAGCGCGTCCGGCGCCGCCCGGGACGCCGTCGACGCGCACGTCGGTGCGCTGGCGGCCGACAAGGTGGCCTCACGCGTTTTCGCCAAGGACGCCACCTTGTGGGGACCCGAGGCGGAGAGCGAATCCGCCATCAGGCTGGGCTGGGTGGAGGCTGCAGAGGTCTCCGCGCCGCTGGTCGCCGGCATCATCAGGCTCCGCGATGAACTGCGGGCCGAGGGCGTCAGCCGGATCGTGCTCGCCGGCATGGGCGGGTCCTCCCTGGCACCGGAGGTCATCACCCGGACCGCCGGCGTGGAGCTGACGGTCCTGGACAGCACGGACCCGGAACAGGTCCGCGCCGCCCTGGCCGACAGGCTGGCCGAGACCGCCATCGTGGTCTCCTCCAAGTCCGGATCCACCCTGGAGACCGACTCGCAGCGGCGGATCTTCGAGGCCGAGTTCGGCAAGTCCGGCATCGACGCGCGCAGCCGGATCATCATCGTCACCGATCCGGGTTCCCCGCTGGATGCCTCGGCACGGGAAGCGGGCTACCGGCAGGTGTTCAACGCCGACCCGAATGTCGGGGGCAGGTATTCCGCGCTGACAGCGTTCGGGCTGGTGCCCTCCGGCCTGGCCGGGGTGGATATTCAGGCGCTGCTGGACGAAGCCGAGGAAGCCGGCGAAATCCTGCGCGAGGACGCCGCCGATAACATCGGCCTGGCTCTCGGGGCCGCGCTCGGCGGGACCGATCCGCTGCGGAACAAGATCATCCTGGTCGACGAAGGCTCGGGCATCGTCGGTTTCGGCGACTGGGCGGAACAGCTCATCGCCGAGTCCACCGGCAAACTCGGCACCGGGCTGCTGCCCGTGGTGGTGCCCGCTCCCGGGCCAAGCGCCCCGGCCGATGACGAGTTGGTGGTGCGCCTGGTCGCGGCGGACGCGGACGCCGAGCCGGCGGGAAACCAGGTGGTCATGGCCGGCGGCCTGGGCACGCAGATGATGGCCTGGGAATTCGCCGTCGCGGTGGCCGGCCGGCTGCTGGGCATCAATCCCTTCGACCAGCCGGACGTCGAGGCGGCGAAGAAGGCCGCCCGCGGCCTGCTGGACGCCCAGCCGGAATCCACCCCGGCCAGCTTTGTTGACGGCGCCGTTGAAGTCCGCGGCCCCGAATGGCTGGGATCCGCACGCAGCACCGGCGCCGCGCTGCAGGCGCTCCTCGGCCAGCTCGGCACCGACGGATACCTGAGCGTGCAGGCCTACCTGGACCGCGTAGGCCAGGCATCCCTGGCGGACATCGCCGGCCCGCTGGCCGATGTTGCGCACCGGCCGGTAACGTTCGGCTGGGGCCCCCGGTTCCTGCACTCCACCGGCCAGTTCCACAAGGGCGGACCCGCCATCGGGGTGTTCCTGCAGATCACCGCCGAGGCCGGGCAGGACCTAGATATTCCTGACCGTCCCTTCAGCTTCGGTGAACTGATCGAGGCCCAGGCCGCCGGCGACGCACAGGTGCTGGCCGAACACGGCCGGCCCGTGCTCCGGCTGCACCTGACGGACCGCGCGGCCGGGGTTGCCCAACTGGAGAAGGCGGTGGCCGTGCTGGCCGCGGCCGCAGCACAAGACAAAGGCCGCTAACCGCCGATGCCCGACACTTCCACAACCAAGCGCAGCAACCCGCTGCGGGACCCGCGCGACCGCAGGCTCTCCCGGGTGGCCGGGCCGTCGTCTCTGGTGCTCTTCGGAGTCACCGGGGACCTGGCACGCAAGAAGCTGATGCCCGCCGTGTACGACCTGGCAAACCGGGGCCTGCTGCCGCCGAGCTTCGCACTGGTGGGCTTTGCCCGCCGGCAGTGGGAGGATGAGGATTTCGCGGCGGAGGTCAAGTCCTCGGTGGTGGCGCACTGCCGTACACCCTTCGACGAGGTCGTCTGGTCCCAGCTGGCCGAGGGGATCCGCTTCGTCCAGGGCGAGTTCGACGACGACGAGGCGTTCGTCCGGCTCAAGGAGACGATCGCCGAGCTGGACGAGAAGCGCGGAACCCGCGGGAACCATGCCTTCTACCTGTCCATCCCGCCGAAGGCCTTCGAGCTGGTCTGCCGGCAGCTGTCCAGCCACGGCCTGGCCGAGGCCCCCGGCGACCATTGGCGCCGGGTGGTCATTGAAAAGCCGTTCGGCCATGACCTGGCGTCGGCCCGCGCCCTGAACGCGATTGTCGAGTCGGTCTTCCCGCCCGACTCCGTGTTCCGGATCGACCACTACCTGGGCAAGGAGACGGTGCAGAACCTGCTGGCGCTGCGCTTCGCCAACCAGCTGTTCGAACCGCTCTGGAACGCCAACTACGTTGACCACGTGCAGATCACCATGGCGGAGGACATCGGTACCGGCGGCCGCGCGGGTTACTACGACGGCGTCGGCGCAGCCCGCGACGTCATCCAGAACCACCTGCTCCAGCTCCTGGCCCTGACGGCCATGGAGGAGCCGATCTCCTTCAACGCGGAGGACCTCCGGGCGGAAAAGGAAAAGGTGCTGGCGGCGGTCAAGCTGCCGGAGGACCTGTCAACCCACTCCGCGCGCGGCCAGTTCACCGGCGGCTGGCAGGGCGGCGAGCAGGTCAAGGGCTATCTGGAAGAGGACGGAATTCCGCCGGATTCCAGCACGGAAACCTACGCCGCCATCAGGCTGGACATCCATACCCGGCGCTGGGCCGGGGTGCCCTTCTACCTGCGCACCGGTAAACGGCTGGGCAGGCGGGTGACGGAGATCGCCGTCGTCTTCAAGCGGGCGCCAAACCTGCTCTTCCGGGACCACAACGAAGAGGATTTCGGCCAGAACGCCGTCGTCATCCGGGTCCAGCCCGACGAGGGCGTGACCATCCGCTTCGGCTCCAAGGTTCCGGGCACGCAGATGGAAGTGCGCGACGTGACCATGGACTTCGGCTACGGCCACGCCTTCACCGAGTCCAGTCCGGAAGCCTACGAGCGGCTGATCCTGGACGTCCTGCTCGGGGAGCCGCCGCTGTTCCCGCGGCACCAGGAGGTTGAGTTGTCCTGGAAGATCCTGGACCCCTTCGAAGAGTTCTGGGCCGCCGCCGGAACCCAGCCCGAGCCGTACGCGCCCGGAAGCTGGGGACCGGCCTCCGCAGACGAACTGCTGCACCGTGACGGAAGGACGTGGAGAAGACCGTGATAGTCGACCTCCCCAACACCACGATCTCGAAGGTTTCCAAGGAGATCGTGCAGATGCGCGCACAGGGCGGCGTGGTGACACTCGGCCGGGTGCTGACCCTGGTGGTCATCACCCGTGGCGGCTACGAGGAGGAGGCCATCGAGGCCGCCAACCTCGCCAGCCGTGAGCACCCGTGCCGGATCATCGTCCTGGCGGATGCCTCCGACGCCGAAACGACCCGGCTGGACGCCCAGATCCGGGTCGGCGGCGACGCCGGCGCCTCCGAGGTCATCGTGCTGCGCGGCTGCGGCGAACTGGCCACGCAGAGCGAGTCCCTCGTCTCCGCCCTGCTGCTGCCCGATGCCCCGATCGTGGCGTGGTGGCCGCACGGCATGCCCGCGGACGCGCACCTGTCGTCCATCGGCAGGATCGCGCACCGCCGCATCACCGACTCCGCCAGCGAATCCAACCCCCGCGAGGCGCTGGAGCACATCAGCAAGACCTACGCCGCCGGGGACACCGACCTGGCCTGGACCCGGCTGACCAACTGGCGGATCCAGCTCGCCGCCGTGTTCGACCAGCTCGACGACGACCCCGTCACCGCGCTGACCGTGGAGGGCGCCTCCGACTCCCCCAGCACGCTGCTGCTCGGAGCCTGGTTGCACGGTGCCCTGGACGTTCCCGTCACCGTCGTGGAGGATCCGGCAGGCACAGGCATCCGCCGGGTGCTGCTCGAGCGGGCCACCGGCAACGTTGAACTGGTCCGGCCGGGGCCCGTTGAAGCCACCCTTACCCAACCCGGCCAGCCCGTGCAGCGGATCGCGCTGCCCCGCCGTTCCGTCCAGGACTGCCTGTCCGAGGAACTGCGGCGCCTGGATCCGGACGAGGTCTTCGGCGAAGTCATCACCGACGGCCTGCGCCGGCTGAAAGCGGACATGTTGACCACCTCCGGCGGAAAGGCGGGTGCCCGGCGATGACGGCAAGCGTCAGGATCAATCTGCATCCGAGTTTCGAGGTGCTGGCCGCCACCACGGCGGCGCGGCTCATCACGAAGCTCCTGGATGTGCAGAACGAGCGGGGTGAGGCCACGGTGGTGCTCACCGGCGGCACGGTGGGTATTGCCACCCTGAACGCCATCGTGGATTCGCCGGCCTGCCCCGCCGTCGACTGGTCCAAGGTCAATTTCTGGTGGGGCGACGAGCGCTTCGTGGGCCGGGCCGATCCTGACCGCAACGCCGTGCAGGCCGGCCGCGCCCTGCTGGACCGGGTCGGGGTGGACCCGGCCCGGGTGCACCCGATGGGCTCCACCGACGATTTCGGCACGGCGCAGGAGGCCGCGGCGGCGTATGCGGCGGAGCTGGCCTCGGCCGCCCTCAACGAGTTCAGCCGCGCCGCGGAGAGCGAGTCCGCGCAGGCTCCCCCGCTGCCGCGCTTCGACGTGCTGCTGCTGGGTATCGGGCCGGACGCGCATATCGCCTCGCTGTTTCCCGAAATGGCGGGCATCCGCACCAAGGACGCCGCCGTGGTGGGACTCGACGATTCACCGAAGCCGCCGCCGTCGCGGGTTTCCCTGACCCTGCCGACGATCAATACGGCGCAGGAGATCTGGCTGGTGGCCGCGGCCAGCGACAAGGCGGGTGCGGTGGGCCTGGCGCTGGCGGGCGCCAATCCGGTCCAGGTGCCCGCCGCGGGGCCGCGGGGGCGGACCAAGACCCTTTGGCTGATCGACCAGGATGCGGCGGCCAAGGTGCCCGGCCAGCTGATGCTCCGGCAGGACTCCTAACCGGATTGTCCGCCGGGGCCGGCCGGAGGGTCCGGAATCTGCGGTCCCGCGGACCGTGCGCCGTCGTTCATCCGGTGCCGCAGCAGCGCCGCTTCGAGCAGCTGCTCAGCTTCCGTGTCCGTGCGCCGTTCCTTCACGTACTCCAGATGGGACTTGTAGAGCTCCGACCCGGCCGCCGGGGGCGGAACCGCCCCGGGCGTGCGGGTGGCCACCGTCCCGCAGCGGGGGCAGTCCCAGACCTCGGGAATCTGCTCCGGCGGGAGAAGCGCGAACACGGCAGTTGTTTCGTGGCCACGGGAGCACCAGTAGGGCACGCTGACCCGGGGTGCGGGCACGACCACCGGATTCTCCGCCTGCAGTGGCGAGGTACTTCCCGCGTTGACGCCGACCCGCGTGCCGCGGAATCCGCCGTTAATATGCTGCACGCCAAACATCGCCGCCTCTCGTGGAGAACTCGTGTTGAGCAAGTGTAGCCCCACCCCGGCAGGGATGGGGCTACAACGGCGGAACGGGTTCCGCGGGGACCGGTTTGGACCCGGCAAGCGGCGCGGAACGGTCAGTCAGGACCCGGCAAGGAGACGAACAGGCGGGTTCGGGACGTCAGGACCCAGTCAGGAACCGACAGGCGGGTCCGGACCGCCAGGCCTAGGACTGGCCGGCGAAACTCATCAGCAGGCCCAGGCCAACGATCACGGCGCCCCAGGTGCAGCCGAGCACCACGGTAAAGCGGTTCAGGTTCCGCTCGGCCACGCCCGAGGAGCCCAGCGATGAGCTCATGCCGCCGCCGAACATGTCCGACAGTCCGCCACCTCGGCCCTTATGGAGCAGGATCAGGAACGTCAGCAGCAGGCTGGTGACACCCAGCAGGATCTGCAGAACAATTTGGAGGACTTGCACGACGGCCTTTCAGCAAGGGGGACGCCACCGGAGGGGCACGGAACCGATAATCAGACTAGGACCAGCTTAGCCGGTCACCAGGTGGCTCTCGAACCTGGCGATGCTGGTAAATTCGGCGGCATCCAGGCTGGCGCCGCCCACCAGGACCCCGTCGACGTCGCGTTCGGCCAGGATCGAGGCCACATTGGAGGCCTTGACCGAGCCGCCGTACAGCAGCCGGGTGGCCGCCGCCGTGTCCGCACCGAAGAGACCGGCGAGCTCCGCCCGCAGGGCCGCGCACATTTCCTGCGCGTCCTCCGGACCGGCGACTTCACCGGTGCCGATGGCCCAGACCGGCTCGTACGCGACGACGAGCTCCGCGGCCTGTGCCTCGCTGAGGCCCGCGACGCCGGCGCGCAGCTGGTCCAGCGTGTGCCCGACGTGGGTTCCGGCCTGGCGGACCGCCAGGCCTTCACCGACGCACAGCACCGGGGTCAGCGCGTTCCGGAACGCGGCCTTGACCTTGGCGTTGAGCAGCTCCTCGCTTTCCGCGTGGATGGTGCGCCGCTCGCTGTGGCCCACCAGCACGTAGGAGCAGCCCAGCTTCGCCAGGAACGCCCCGGAGATGTCTCCGGTGTAGGCACCGGAATCCTCCGGGGCGAGGTCCTGGCCGCCGTAGACGACCTTGAGCTGGTCACCCTGCACCAGGGTCTGGACCCCGCGCAGGTCAGTGAACGGCGGAAACACCGCCACCTCGACGCGCGAGAAATCATGCCTGGCGTCGGACAGGGTCCAGGCCAGCTTCTGCAACAGAGTGATGCCCTGGACGTGGTCCATGTTCATCTTCCAGTTGCCCGCAATCAGCGGCTTTCGGTCGAAGGTGCCATTGGTCGAGGTGGTCATTGCGCTCCTGGGTTATGTGTCGAGGGCGCTCAGCCCGGGAAGTTCCTTGCCTTCAAGGAATTCCAGGCTGGCGCCGCCGCCGGTGGAAATGTGCCCGAACTGGCTGTCGGCAAAGCCGAGGGTGCGCACGGCCGCGGCCGAGTCTCCGCCGCCGACGACGGTGAAGCCGCGGCACTCCGTCAGGGCCGCCGCTACGGCCTTGGTGCCCGCGGCGAATTCGGGGAATTCGAAGACACCCATGGGCCCGTTCCAGAAGACGGTCTTCGCCGCCCGGATCTGCCGGGCGCACGCCGCGCTTGATTCCGGACCGATGTCCAGGCCGATACCGGCCGCGCCGAAGTCGCTGCTCTCCAACGCGTCCGCCGGCACCGTCTGGTGCCGTGCGTCCGCGGCGAAGCGTTCCGCCACCACGATGTCCGTGGGAAGCACGAACGTGGTGCCGGCCTCCTCGGAGCGCGCCAGATAGTCCTTCACGACGTCGATCTGGTCCTTTTCGAGCATGCTGGCGGCGACGTCATGGCCCTGGGCGGCCAGGAAGGTGAACAGCATTCCGCCGCCGACCAGGATCGTATCGGCCTTGCCGAGCAGGTTGTCGATGACGGCCAGCTTGTCCGAGACCTTGGAACCGCCCAACACGACGACGTAGGGCTGTTCGGCGCCGCCGCTGAGCTTGCGCAGCACCTCGAGTTCGTCGCGGACCAGGTCTCCCTGATAGGAGGGCAGCCTGGCCGCGATGTCGTAGACGCTGGCATGCTTGCGGTGGACGGCGCCGAAGGCATCGTCCACGTAAGCGCCGTTGTCCCCGGTCAGGCCGGCGAGCTCGGCCGCGAAGGCCTCGCGTTCGCCGTCGTCCTTGCTGGTTTCGCGGGCGTCGAAGCGCACGTTCTCCAGCACCAGCACCGAGCCGTCGGCCAGTTCCGCCGACAGCCCCCGGGCCGATTCCCCGACCGTGTCCCCGGCGAGGGCCACCGGGAAGCCGGCGAGCTCCGCCAGCCGGTCGGCTGCCGGTTTGAGTGAATACTTCGGCTCGGGCGCACCCTTCGGCCTGCCCAGGTGCGCGGCGACGAGGACCCGGGCGCCGGCGCCGGCCAGCTTGGCCAGCACGGGCAGGGACGCCCGGATACGGCCGTCATCGCTGACCGTCGGGTGGGCGTCGGAGCCGGACAGCGGCACGTTCAGGTCGCTGCGGACCAGGACGTGCCGCCCGCGGACACCTTCAGCGAGCAGATCGTCGAGGGTGCGGAAAGCCATCCGAGCTCCTAACCCAGCTTCGAGGCGACGAGCTCGGTCAGGTCGACCAGGCGGTTGGAGTAGCCCCACTCGTTGTCGTACCAGCCGATGACCTTCACCTGGTTGCCGATCACCTTGGTCAGCCCGGCATCGAAGATGCACGACGCCGGGTCGGTGACGATGTCGGAGGAGACGATCTCGTCCTCCGTGTAGCTGAGGTATCCGGACAGCGGGCCCTCTGAGGCGGCCGCCTTGTAGGCGGCCTTGATCTCCTCGGCGCTGGCCTCGCGCTCCAGCGTCACGGTCAGGTCGGTGGCCGATCCTGTGGGTACGGGGACGCGGATCGCAAAGCCGTCCAGCTTGCCCTTCAGCTCCGGCAGGACCAGGCCGATGGCCTTGGCCGCACCGGTAGAGGTGGGCACCAGGTTGATGGCCGCGGCGCGCGCACGGCGGAGGTCCCGGTGCGGGCCGTCCTGCAGGTTCTGGTCCGCCGTGTAGGCATGGATGGTGGTCATCAGACCGCGCACGATGCCGAAGCTGTCGTGCAGGACCTTGGCCAGCGGGCCGAGGCAGTTGGTGGTGCAGGAGGCGTTCGAGATGATGTGGTGGGCGGCCGGGTCATACAGGCCGTCGTTCACCCCCATGACGATGGTAATGTCCTCGTCCGAGCCCGGGGCGGAGATCAGGACCTTCTTGGCCCCGGCGTCGATGTGCTTCTGCGCATCGGCGGCCTTGGTGAAGAAGCCGGTGGACTCGATGACGATGTCCACGCCAAGGTCCCCCCAGGGAAGGTTGGCCGGATCGCGCTCGGCCAGGACCTTGATGGACTTGCCGTCGACGACGATGTTGCCGTCGACGACCTCGACCGTGGCCTTCAGCCGGCCCGTGACGGAGTCGTATTTGAGCAGGTGGGCAAGGGTTTCGGGACTGGTCAGATCGTTGACCGCAACGATCTCGAGGTCCGCGCCCTGCTCCAGGGCCGCGCGGAAGTAGTTGCGTCCGATTCGGCCGAAGCCGTTAATGCCAATACGAGTCGTCACGTTCGCTATCTCCTTGGTGCTCTCTCAAGCACGCCTATTCCGGTAGGACCGAGCGGTCCTGGTGTGAAACACATGGTTTCCGCACTTCATTGGGCAGAGAAGTTAATGCAGTGAGTGAAGTTATTGCAGTGAGTTGGTGCTGTGCCGGCGCCAAAGTTTCCGTCGGGCAGCCCGTGGCGGCCGGCGTCTTCCATCTTACTGACACGAATGCCTGCCCCCGCAAGCACGGGGACAGGCAGCCCGCTATGTGACTCCGATTACAGGATGATCAGGCCCGTGGCGTTGGCGCGGGCGCCGTCGAAGCGGCGTGCGACGTCGGCCCAGTTGGCGATGTTCCAGAACGCCTTGACATAGTCGGCCTTCACGTTGACGTAGTCCAGGTAGAAGGCGTGCTCCCACATATCCAGCATCAGCAAGGGGGTAGTGCCGACGGCGACATTGCCCTGCTGGTCGTAGAGCTGCTCGATGACCAGGTTGCCGCCGATCGGCTCGTAGGCCAGGAACGCCCAGCCGGATCCCTGCAGACCGAGAGCGGCGGCGGTGAACTGGGCGCGGAAGGCGTCGAAGGAGCCGAACGCGTCGTCAATGGCCGCCGCGAGCTCGCCCTCGGGCTTGTCGCCTCCGTCCGGGGAGAGGTTGTTCCAGAACACCGAGTGGTTGATGTGTCCGCCGGTGTGGAAGGCCAGGTCCTTGGAGAGCTGGTTGATGGTGGCGAAGTCGCCCTTGGCGCGGGCGTCGGCCAGCTGGGCCAGGGCCTTGTTGGCTCCCGCCACATATGCCGCATGGTGCTTGCTGTGGTGAAGCTCCATGATGCGTGCGGAGATGTGTGGCTCCAGGGCCGCATAATCGTAGGGCAGTTCGGGAAGCGTGTACTCAGTCACTGTTCCTCATTCCTCCATAATTTGCTTGGTCTTACGCATAGCCGGGACCGTCGGGGGTTTATTCCTTTGGTTCCGCGGGCCGGGACGGCGGCGCCCCTTGCATTTCATCCTAGGCCGAGATCACTCCTCCAGCATCTCCAGGGTCACATTGGCTTCGGTGCCCGGAATGCCGAGGTCCGCGGCACGCCTGTCGGCCATCGCCAGCAGGCGGCGGATGCGGCCGGCGATCGCGTCCTTGGTCATCGGCGGATCGGCCAGCCGGCCGAGCTCGTCCAGGCTGGCCTGCTTGTGGGCCACCCGCAGTTCGCCCGCATACTTCAGATGCGCGGGAACGTCGTCGCTGAGGATTTCCAGGGCGCGCTCCACGCGGGCACCGGCGGCGACGGCGGCCTGGGCCGAGCGGCGCAGGTTGGCGTCGTCAAAATTGGCCAGCCGGTTGGCCGTGGCGCGCACCTCTTTGCGCATCCGCCGTTCCTCCCAGACCAGCAGCGCGTCGTGGGCGCCCATTCTGGTCAGCAGTACGGCGATCGTGTCCCCGTCCCGGATCACGACGCGGTCCACCCCGCGGACCTCGCGGGCCTTGGCCGTGATGCCCAGCCGCCTGGCCGAGCCGACGAGCGCCAGTGCCGCCTCCGGGCCAGGGCAGGTGACCTCCAGGGCCGAGGAGCGGCCCGGTTCGGTCAGGGACCCGTGCGCCAGGAACGCGCCGCGCCAGACGGCCTCGGCGTCGGAGGCCGAACCGTTGACGACCACCGACGGCAGTCCGCGGACCGGACGGCCGCGCGAATCCAGCAGGCCGGTCTGCCGGGCCAGCGCCTCGCCGTCGCGGACCACCCGGACCACGTACCGGTTCCCGCGCTGCAGGCCACCGCCGGAGACGACGATGATTTCGCTTTGGTGGCCGTAGATTTCCGCGATGGCCGCCCGCAGCCGCCGGGCGGTGGACGCCAGGTCGACTTCGGCCTCGATCACAATCCGCCCGGAGATGATGTGCAGCCCCCCGGCGAAGCGCAGCATGGTCGAGACTTCGGCCTTGCGCACCGATGATTTCTTAATATCCAGCCTGGAGAGTTCTTCCTTGACTGCCGCTGTCAGCGCCATGGTGCCAACCTCCCTGTACATAAAACACGTGTAATCCGATAGTCAGTACTTGTCAGCCCGTGCTCAGCGGTGCGTAGCCGCCGGGCCGGGCCTACGAAAATATGTCGTGGTAGGCCGCCGCCAGCCGCAGCGGATCGTGCTCGCCGTTACCGGCGGCTCCACCCACCTTAGCGAACACCACCTCGGCGCCGATCATGGCGGCAGCCCGCTCAAAATCGGATCGGTCCGAGACGGACCCGGGATCCGCCAGGACCACGTCCACGCCGAATTCCGGCGCATACCGGGAAATGACGCGCAGATGGTCGGCCGCGCTCATCCCTTCGGCTTCCTTGTCATTGACATCCAGGTTCATGGTCAGGGCGCGCTTGGCCGGGGTATTGCACAGCGCCTGGCGCAGCTCCGGCAGCAACAGGTGCGGCAGCACGGACGTGTACCAGGAGCCCGGCCCGAGCACCACCCAGTCCGCGAGTTCGATCGCGTTCAGCGCTTCCATGCAGGCCGGCGCGTCCTGCGGGATCAGTCGGACATCCTCCACCTGGCCGGCGACGGCCAGCTGCGCCTGGCCGGTGATGGTCTGCCGGCTGACGGTGCCGTCCGCCGCGCGCCGCACGGCCTCACCGGCAATCGTGAGCGGAACACTGGCCATCGGCAGCACCTGGCCCCGGGCACCGAGCAGCGCCCCGGCCCAGGTCAGTCCCGCGACCGTGTCCCCCAGCAATTCCCACAGGGTGACAATGAGCAGGTTTCCCATCGCGTGGTCGTCCAGCGCCCCGCCCGACCCGGGCCGGGATTTGAACCGGTGCTGCATGACGTCGCGCCAGGTGCGGCCCCAGTCGGTGTCGTCGCACAGCGCGCTCAGGGCCATCCGCAGGTCCCCGGGCGGGAGGACACCCAGCTCCCTGCGCAGGCGGCCGGAGGAGCCGCCGTCGTCGGCCACGGTGACCACCGCCGTCAGCTCCGTGGTCAGCAGACGCAGCGCGGACAGCGACGCGGCGAGGCCGTGGCCGCCGCCCAGGGCCACCACCGCCGGATCCGGCGAGCCGCCCATCGTGCCGCCGGCCGGGATCAGCGGCAGCGGGCCGGTGAACATGGCCATTACTCGCGGCCCAGGTCGCGGTGCCGCACGCTGACCGTCACCCGCGGCTGCTGGCTGAGCCGCTTGGCCAGTTCGACGGCGACCGCGACCGAGCGGTGCTTGCCGCCGGTGCAGCCCACGGCGATCGTGGCGTAGTGCTTGTTCTCGCGGCGGTAGCCCTCAAGCACCGGCTCGAGCGCGCTGACATAGCGCTCCACGAACTCGTCGGCGTGGTTTTCCTTGAGCACGAAATCGCTGACATCGGCGTCGAGGCCGGTGTGCGGGCGCAGCTGCGGGACCCAGTGCGGGTTCGGGATGAACCGCACGTCGGCCACGTAGTTGGCATCCACCGGCAGCCCGTATTTGAAGCCGAAGCTCATCACCGTCAGGCGCAGCACCACCGGTCCGGATTCGGAGAACAGCTCGGTGACGGCGGTGGCCAGCTCGTGCACGTTCAGGGTGGTGGTGTCGAGGACCATTTCGGAGGCTGACTTGAGCTCCGCCAGGACCTCGCGTTCGGCGGCGATGCCGTCCAGGATCCGACCGTCCGCCTGCAGCGGGTGCGGGCGGCGGCCCTGCTCGAAGCGGCGGACCAGGGTGTCGTCGCTCGCGTCCAGGAACAGGACCCGGAAGGAGACTCCGCTGGCTGCCAGGGCGTTGAGGGAGTCGCGGATGTCGGCGAAGAGCGCCTTGCCGCGCACGTCGACGACGACGGCCAGTTTGGGCAGCGACTGCGGGGTCCGGGAGACCAGTTCAGCGAGCGTCCCGAGCATCTGCGGGGGCAGGTTCTCCACCACGTACCAGCCGTGGTCCTCCAGCGCGTTGGCTGCGGTACTGCGGCCGGCTCCGGACATCCCCGTGACCACGAGCAGTTCGGATTCAACGGGCTTGAAGGCCGTCAGATCCCCATCGTCCGGCGTCGAAGTCGGCTCAGTCATTCACGCAATCCCGTCCATCGTCCCGTGGTTCTCCCCGGTCGCTCTAGCCTAGCTAAGATTCGAGGATTTCGCCGGTCGCCATATTCACTGCCGGGGCCGCTTCCGTCCCGCCGGCTGCATCCCGCAGGGTGGCATAGACGGCACCGGCCAGCACCGTGCCGAATCCCTTCACCTCCGCCAGTTCGGCCGCGGAGGCCGCGCGGATTTTCTTGACCGAGCCGAAGTGCGCCAGCAGGGCCCTGCGCTTGGCCTCCCCCAGCCCGGGGACGTCGTCCAGGATCGAGGCGGTCATCGATTTGCCGCGTTTTTGCCGGTGAAAGGTGATGGCGAAGCGGTGCGCCTCGTCGCGGATGCGCTGGAGCAGGTACAACCCCTGGGAGGTGCGCGGCAGGATGACGGGGAAGTCGTTGTCCGGCAGCCACACTTCTTCCAGCCGTTTCGCCAGGCCCACCACGAAGACGTCGGTGATCCCCAGTTCGGCCAGCGCGCGGGACGCCGCGGCCACCTGGGGCGGGCCGCCGTCGACTACCACCAGGTTCGGCGGGTAGGCGAACTTGTGCGGGACCGGCGCCTCCCCCGCGACCTCGCCGGAGACCTCCCCGGCGGCAGGGCCCGCGGCCCGCTGTTCCTGTTCCTGCAGGTAGTTCCGGAACCGGCGGGTGATCACGTCATGCATGGACGCCGTGTCATCGATGGCCGCGTCACCGGTGATGGCGAATTTGCGGTATTCGCTCTTTTTCGCGAGCCCGTCCTCCACCACCACCATCGAGGCCACCACGTTCGTGCCCTGGACGTGTGAGATATCGAAGCATTCGATCCGCAGCAGCGCTACCGGCAGGTCGAGGGCCTCCTGCAGCTCCTGCAGCGCCAGTGACCGCTGGGTCAGGTCACCCGCGCGGTGTGACTTGTGCAGTTTGAGGGACTGTTCGGCGTTCTGCGCCACGGTACCCATCAACGCGGCCTTATCCCCGCGCCGCGGCACGCGCAGGTCCACCCGGGACCCGCGCAGTCCCTCCAGCCACACGGTGAGCTGTTCCAGGTTCGAGGGCAGCTCCGGGACCAGGATCTGCCGCGGAATGCCGTCATTGGGCTCGTCGTTGCCGCCGTAGACCTGCTGCAGGAGGTGTTCGACCAGTTCCGCCGAGGTGGCATCCTCCACCTTTTCCACCACCCAGCCGCGCTGGCCGCGGATCCGGCCGCCGCGGACGTGGAACACCTGCACGGCCGCTTCCAGCTCGTCGTGGTGGACGGCGAAAATGTCGGCGTTGGTGTCCTCGTTCAGGACCACGGCGTTGCGTTCGAAGACCTTCCGCAGTGCTATCACGTCGTCGCGCAGCCGCGCGGCCCTCTCGTAGTCCAGGGTGGCGACGGCGGCGGCCATCTCCTTTTCGAGCTTGGCGATGAACCGCTTGGCTTCCCCGCCCATGAAGGCGCAGAACTCCTCGGCCAGCGCGCGGTGTTCGGCCTCGCTCACCCGCCCGACGCAGGGCGCGGCGCACTTGTCGATGTAGCCCAGCAGGCACGGCCGTCCGCTCTGCTGCGCGCGTTTGAGCACGCCGGCACTGCAGGTCCGCACCGGGAAAACCCGCAGCAGGGTGTCCACCGTGTCCCGGATGGCCCCCGCGGTGTAGGGCCCGAAGTACTTGGTGCCCTTGCGCCGGTCCCCGCGCATCACCGTCACCCGGGGGAACTTCTCGCCGAGGGTGACGGCCAGGTAGGGATAGGACTTGTCGTCCCGGAAGGCCAGGTTGAACCGTGGCGCGAATTCCTTGATCCAGGTGTATTCGAGCTGCAGGGCCTCCAGCTCACTGCCGACGATGGTCCATTGGACGCTGGCGGCCGTGTGCACCATGGCGTGCGTCTTCGGCAGCAGCGAGGCCGGATTGGCGAAGTAGGAGTTCAGCCGGGAGCGGAGGTTCTTGGCCTTGCCGACGTAGATGACCCGGCCGTGCTCGTCCCGGAATCGGTAGACGCCCGGATCGGTGGGAATGGTGCCGGTGCTGGGCCGGTAGCTTGCTGGATCTGCCACCCCTCAATGCTAGTGCGTCAGGGCCGGGCGCTCCGGTGCCCTTCCAGATAGGGCGCCAGGGCGCCGGCAAGGCCGCCGGGCGCCGCGACGACGGCGGCAGCCCCGGCCGCCGCCAGCTCGCCGGGGGCGCCGAAGCCCCAGCCGGCGCCCAGGCAGTCGATGCCGTTGGCCAGCGCCCCCGCGACGTCGTGGCTGCGGTCCCCGACCATGACGGCGCCGGCGCAGCCGAGCCGGGCCAGCGCGTCGGCGATGATTTCGGTCTTGCCGTTGCGGTAGCCGGCGTCCCCGGGAAGCAGCGTTTCGTCGTCGCTGGAGCCGGCGACCACGCCGAAGAATCCGTCGAGCCCCTGCGCGGCCAGCACGGTTCCGGCCAGGGTCTGCGGTTTCTGGGTGGCCACCCCCAGCGGCACCCCGCTGCGGCGCAGGTCCGTCAGCAGCTCCACGATGCCCGGGTAGGGCCGTCCCATCGCGATGCCGTGGTCCCGGTACCAGTCGCGGTAGGCCGCTATCACCGCGGGCACCTGCCCCGGGCTGGTGCCGGTGCGGGCCAGCAGCGAGTCGGACAATTTCGGCCCGACCATCGCGGCCAGCTCCGCGTCGTCCGGCACCGGGATCCCCGTGGCGGCCAGCGCATACGCGACCCCGCCGGTGATCCCGCCGGCCGGGTCCACCAGGGTCCCGTCCAGGTCAAACAGCACGGCGCGCATCAGAGTCTCCACCCGGACAGTTTCCCACGCCGCCCGGCGGTGCAGCATTCCCCGGCCGCCCCGCTCGGACGTCTCACGCCCCGGCGAGCACCTCGCGCAGGAACGTTGCCGTATAACTCTGCTCCGAGGTGGCCACCTTCTCGGGGGTTCCCGTGGCGATCACCCGGCCGCCGCCGGAACCGCCGTCGGGACCCAGGTCGATCAGCCAGTCGGCGCTTTTGATGACGTCCAGATTGTGTTCGATCACGATCACGGTGTTGCCCTTGTCCACCAGGCCCTGGAGCACCAGCAGGAGCTTGCGGATGTCCTCGAAATGCAGGCCGGTCGTCGGCTCATCCAGCACGTAGATGCTGCGCCCGTTGGAGCGTTTCTGCAGTTCGGAAGCCAGTTTCACGCGCTGTGCCTCGCCGCCGGAGAGGGTTGTGGAGGCCTGTCCCAGCCGCACGTAGCCCAGGCCGACGTCCACCAGGGTCCGCAGGTGCCGGGCGATGGGCGTGAACGCTGCGAAGAAGTCCGCGCCCTCTTCGATCGGCATGTTCAGCACGTCCGCGATCGTCTTGCCCTTGTAGTGCACCTCAAGGGTCTCCCGGTTGTACCGCGCCCCGTGGCAGACCTCGCAGGGGACGTAGACGTCCGGCAGGAAGTTCATTTCGATCTTCAGCGTGCCGTCGCCGGAACACGCCTCGCAGCGGCCGCCCTTGACGTTGAAGGAGAACCGGCCCGGCTGGTAGCCCCGGACCTTCGCCTCGGTGGTCTCTGCAAAGAGCTTGCGGATGTTGTCGAATACGCCGGTGTAGGTGGCCGGGTTGGACCGCGGTGTCCGGCCGATCGGACTCTGGTCCACGTGCACGACCTTGTCCAGATGTTCCAGCCCGTCCACCCGCAGGTGCCGTCCCGCAACCTGCTTGGCGCCGTTGAGCTTGTTGGCCAGCACCTTGTACAGGATTTCGTTGACCAGCGTGGACTTCCCGGATCCGCTGACCCCCGTCACCGCGGTGA
>JBIOFK010000016.1:0-24836 GCA_044447065.1 Actinomycetales bacterium
GGACGGAACCAGCGCGAGCAGGCGGGACGGAACCAGCGCGAGCAGGCGGGACGGAACCAGCGCGAGCAGGCGGGACGGAACCGATGCCGGGAGCAGCAGTATCACCAGCAGAGGCAGAACGAGCAGATGCAGACGCATCGGCAGGCGGGGACCCGCCGCCGTCGAGGACCACCGCCGAACTGATCAGCCACGCCAGAGAACTCCTCGCCGAAGCCAAAGCCACCAACCGACGACGGACCTGAGCCACCCGGACTCAGTACCCACGGGTTAGACAGCTCAGACTCAGCCAGGCCACGGTGCGGCACCCACCACCGCCCGGCAGAACGGGCGGAGGCATGCGGACCAGGCGTGCGAACCAAGCATGCCGAGCCGGGGCGGCGAAGCGGGTGGTGCTGGCCGGGGCCGTCCGGGATCAGACCATGTTGTCGGCCAGGAAGGTCAGGGTCTTCTCCCAAGCGTCCTTCGCCGTGTCCGGCCGGTAGGTCCACCGGTTGGTGTCATTGAAGAAGGCGTGCCCGGCGCCGGGATACACCACGGACGTGAAGTCGACACCGGCCCCGTGCATCTGCTCGACGAGCTCGGGCAGCGACTCCATCAGTCCTTGATCCTCCTGGCCGTAGAACGCAAGCACGGGGGCCTCGATGGCCTTGAGCTGGTCATCACTGAAGTTGGCGTGGCCGTAGAAGGGCACGGCGGCCTTCAGGCGGGGCTCGTTGGCTGCCAAGGAAAAAGCGTATGAACCGCCGAAACAGAATCCCGCGACGGCGACCCGCTCCGCCACGTCGGCCCGGGAATCCAGGAAGGCGAAGCACGCCTGCACCCGGGTCAAGGTCTGCTCCGCGAATCCGGGCGCGTGAAGCGGAGCCATCAGTTCGCGCAGCTTGGGCTGGGCGGCGGCGCGGCGTTCGGGGTCGAAGAGTTCATCCTGCAGCTCCTTTCCGACGCCGGGATCGAGCCCGATATCGGCGAGCAATTGGGGGGCCACCACTACGTAGCCTTCAGCGGCGAAGCGGTCCGCCACGTCCCTGGTGTGCTCCGCGAGTCCCCAGACCTCGTGGATGAGGATCAGTCCGCCCCGCACCGCGCCGGAGCGAGGCTCCGCGAGATAGGCAGGAAGTCCTTCTTCAATCTCAATCATTTTTCCCATGGCCTAAATCTTCCAGATGTAGCTGGGGGCCGGCTGCGTGCGCTCGGACCCGGTGTGATGAACGGTACGTGTCCCTGCCTTGCCGCCGGGCGGTGAATGATGGTTCACTTGATGGTGAACGTTCGTTCACCAAACCATTCACTCCGAAGGATACCCGTGCCCTCGCATCTCGCCACGACCGTGGAAGGACCGGCGGCCACCAGCGCCGCCCGGGACCGCCGGCCGGCGCGCAGCCGACGCCCCACCTGGCTGATCATCACCATCCTGTGCCTGTCCGGCACCGTGGTCGCACTCCAGCAGACCATGGTGGTCCCGCTGCTGCCGGACTTCCCCAAGATCCTCGGCACGACGCCCGACGACGTCTCCTGGCTGGTGACGGCGACGCTGCTCACCAGTGCCGTGGCCACGCCGATCGTGTCGCGGTTGGCCGATATGTTCGGCAAGCGCCTGATGATGATCGTGGCGATGATCATGATGGTCATCGGCTCCGTGATCGCGGCCGTTGGCGGAAATTTCGCAACCCTCGTCACCGGCAGGGCCTTCCAGGGTTTCGCGGCGTCACTGATTCCTGTGGGCATCAGCATCATGCGGGACGAGCTGCCCAAGGAGAAGGTCGCCTCGGCGGTCGCCCTGATGAGCGCCACCTTGGGTATCGGGTCCGCGTTGGGTCTTCCGCTTTCCGGCATCATTTACCACGCCCTGGGCTGGCAGGCCATCTTCGTCATATCGGCGGTCATCGGCGTACTGCTCATCGTTGCCGTCATTGCCACCGTGCCCGAGTCAGAGCTGCGCACCCGCGGCAAGTTCGACTTCCTGGGCGCGATCATGCTCTCCATCGCACTGACGGCCCTGCTGTTGGCCATCTCCAAGGGCGGGAGTTGGGGCTGGACGAGCGAACCCACCCTGCTGCTGTTCCTGACCACGGTGGTGATGCTGGGCCTCTGGTTCCCGTACGAACTGCGTGTCAGCTCGCCCATGGTGGACCTGCGGACCTCCGCCCGCCGGCCCGTGCTGCTGACCAACGTGGCATCGATCCTGGTGGGATTCTCCATGTACGCGAACATGCTCTCGACCACCCAGCAGCTGCAGATGCCGAAGGTTTCCGGCTACGGCTTCGAACTCAGCGTCATTGTCGCCGGGCTCTGCATGGTCCCGTCGGGACTGGCCATGGTGGCCTTTGCCCCCATCTCGGCCCTGATCACCAAGCGCTTCGGGGCCAAATCCACCCTGATCGTCGGCGCCGTCGTACTCGCGGCCTCCTACGTTTTCCGGGTCTTCTTCAACGC
Source organism: Actinomycetales bacterium (assembly GCA_044447065.1). Lineage (GTDB taxonomy): Bacteria > Actinomycetota > Actinomycetes > Actinomycetales > Micrococcaceae > JBIOFK01. The sequence continues at coordinate 2,434 of JBIOFK010000016.1, forward strand.
GGACATCTGGATGATTATCGTCGGGGCCATGGCGGTCAGCATTGGAACCGCCATCGCCTACGCCGCCATGCCGACACTGATCATGCGCTCCGTACCGATTACCGAAACGGCCTCCGCAAACGGGCTGAACTCGCTGCTGCGCGCGGTCGGCACCTCCACGGCCTCGGCCACGGTCGCCGCGGTCCTGACCTCCGTGACGCTCAAGGCCGGCCCGGTGGTGCTGCCATCCCTGGATGCGTTCAAGGACATCTTCTGGCTGGCCGCGGCCGCCGCCGTGCTGTCCATCGGCGCCACGGCGTTCATCCCGAAGTTCCGGGCCGCCGGATCCGCCTCATCCCCTGCCGCCGCTTCCGCCGTCCCGGCAACCGGGAGCGTCCCGGCTGCGGGCGGCGCGGCACCTACCCCCGCCGCAGTGCCCGCCGTCCCAGCGGTGCCCGCCGTTCCCGCGGCAGCCGCCGTCGGCGCGCCTACCGGCCCGGGCGAGGGCGAGGACATCCTGGTCTCGGGAACCGTCCAGCGCCCCGACCGGCGGCCGATCCGGCACGCCGTGGTCTCCGTGCTGCACACCAACGGCGAACCCGTGGACTGGAGCCGGGCGGACAATAACGGCGCCTACTCCCTGGTGCTGCCGGGCCCCGGCCGCTTCCTCGTGGTCACCAGCGCCGATGGCTGGGCTCCGCACTCCCAGGTGGTCGAATTCGCCAAGGCAACGTCGGAGGCCAACCTTCGGCTGCCGGACCGGCTCACGCTCTCCGGCACGGTCCGCGGCGCCCATGATGGCCAGGAAGGCGCGCTGGTGACAGTCACCAAGCCGACCGGGGAGTCCGCCGGCTCCGGCTATACGGACGCCGGGGGCCACTACGTCCTTCCGTTGCCCGGCGCCGGCCGCTACATCCTGACCGTGCTGGATGCCTCCGGCGAGCGGGCGCAATCGCGCCAGGTGCACATCTCCGGACAGTCGGTTGTGGTGGACTTCGCCGTTCCGGGCATGGTTCCGGCATGAGCGCCACCGGCACACGGGAGGCCATTGTGGGCGCGGCCCGGACCCTGTTCGCAGAACGCGGCTACCACTCCGTCACCATCAAGGACGTGGGCTCGCTGGCCGGCTACTCCCCCGCGATGGTCATGAAGGTCATGGGCAGCAAGGCCGAACTGTACGACGCCGCCGCGCCCGCCGGTCCGGATTCGGTCCCGCCGCTGCCGGCCCGGGGAGGGCACGACGGCGACGCCGCCGCCGAGCTTCCCGGCTTCGCCCTGGTGCGGCGGCTGGTGGAGCGCCGTGACGCGGGGGTGCCGGAACCGTGGGCGTCCCTGCCGCTGCGTGTCCTGGATGCCCCGGAGTCCGGCAGCACCCGCGAGGACATCCGCGAACGGGCGGTCTCCTGGGTTGCGGACCAGATTGGAAGCTCGCCCGAGGCGCGCGATGCCCAGCTGGTCAGCACGCTGCTGCTGGGGCTCGGCTCCGCGCTGCGCGTGCTGCGGATATTCGATCCGGGTGCGATGGAGGGCGAGGAACTGATCCGGGTCTACGGTGCCCTGCTGCAGCACGTGATCAGCCCCCCGGCGGATTAGCGCCCTCGGGTGACGCCCGGTTCGGGCAGCCCGGTTACCCGTCCGCGGCCGATTGTTTCCTCCCGGTCACGGGTGCGTCTCGTTTTCGCTACGGTTCCGTGGCGGCCCGTGTTAGCCCCGCCCTGCGGGGATAGCGTCGAAGCCTGATCACTCGCTCGCTTCTCTTCCCCCTAGGAGCATCGGCATGGACCAATACCGCATCATCAACGAACTTCTCGTCTACTCGGGCACCCTGCTGGTCGCCCTGCTCCTCTTCGGCTTCATTCTTCTCTCTTTTCTTGGCGTCGTCGTGGTGGCCCTGCTCGGCAGGCTGGCCCAGCTGGGCCTGAGCCGCACGGCCGCCGCGGCCGGCGTCCAATGGGCCGGGCTCGTGCGGCACGTCGAGGCCGGCGCGGAGACGCACCCGCCCACCAATGCCATTCACCTGACCTGACCGCGGCGGAATCCCGACCCCGCCCCGCGCGTTACCTGCGGTTCATCCGCGGCCGCTACGGTGTGCCCATGAGGTGGAACGAAGACACCGGCCCGGACGACGCTTCAGAACGCGCGGACGGTCCGGATGGTCACTGGCTGGCCCTGCAGCGGCGTCCGCCTCGAAACCCGCGCCTGACCGGGCTTGCCCGAAGGTGACAGCAGGTTGCTTGACCGAAGGTTTGTCCGCGGCGTTAACCGCAGCAGCCGCGGCTCAAGGGGGGAGGCCGCGGCTGCTACTGACGGTATGCCGTACGACGGAGAAGTCCTCCGGGCTGCGGAACCGGCGTGAACCGGCGACTGGGGGAGCCAACCGGTCCATACTGACCAGGCCGCCGGGTTGGGAACCATCCCCGGCTTCCTGCTGATATCACGCTATCGTGCAGCCGGACGTTTGTGAAGAGGTTAGTGACAAAACTTTACAAATCATGCGACATTTTTGTTTATCCGTTCGGCCGGATCTGGCCGGAACCTGGCCGGGATCCCCACCCCGGAGTAGCATCGGATGGCACCTGCGAAAGGATTCCCATGCCAGCCGTGCCGAGCCTCGCCGTCGCCGGTTCCACCGGGCACCTGGGCGGGCAGGTCGCGTCGCTGCTGGCCGCGGCCGGTGTGCCCCAGCGGCTGCTGGTCCGTGACCTGTCCCGCGCTCCGTCGCTTCCCGGCGCCGATCCGGTCCGCTTCAGCTATGCGGACGGCGCCCTTGCCGAGCGGGCGCTGGACGGGGTGGACGTGCTGTTCATGGTCTCGGCCTCCGAGGCGGAGGACCGGCTGGCCCAGCACCTGACCTTCGTCGACGCAGCCGTCCGTGCCGGCGTCGGGCACATCGTGTACACCTCGTTCTTTGGCGCCGCCCCCGATGCGGTCTTTACCCTGGCCAGGGACCACTGGGCCACGGAGGAGCACATCCGGCATTCCGGCCTGGCTGCCACCTTCCTGCGGGATAACTTCTACATCGACTTCTTCCCGTCCCTCGTGGGTACCGACGGGGTGATCCGCGGCCCGGCGGGAGAGGGTGCGGTGGCGGCGGTGACGCGGGCGGATGTGGCCCGGTGCGCCGTCGAGATTCTGCGCAATCCGCGGGACCACGCCGGCAGCAGCTATGACCTGACGGGCCCCGGGGAGCTCACCCTGGCCGCGGCCGCCCGGCTCCTGTCGGAGTCCACCGGACGGCCGGTGGCGTACGTCAATGAAACCGTCGCCGAAGCCTACGCGTCCCGTGCCGGCTATGGCGCGCCGCCCTGGCAGTTGGATGCCTGGGTGAGCACCTATGCGGCCATCGCGGCCGGCGAGCTGGCGGGGCCGACGACGGCGGTGCGGGACCTGACGGGCACGGAACCGCAGTCCCTGGCCGGCTTCCTGCGGCAGTAGCACGCATTCCCGCCGGGCAACGGGCGTCAGTCCAGGACGGCGACGGACTCCACCGTGTCCCAGGCGAAGCTGGCCAGCCAGTGCGTGGACATGAAGTCCCCGCTCCGCAACCCGGACAGTCCCGCCTGCAGGAGCGGATCCAGCGCCGCGCTGAGCACGTCCGCCTCCGCTGCAGAGTCCGCGGCCGCTCCGGGCTCCCGCAGGGCCGCAATGATCCGGGCCACCTGGCCCGCGCGGGTCAGGTTCAGCCCGTGCAGGTGGACCAGATAGCCATCCGACTCGTCCGTCACCTCCACCGGCAGCAGAATGCGCGACGCCGCGGAGATATCGGGCAGGAACCCCCGGAACCAGCCGGCGAACTCGTCCGGTGCCAGGACCCGGCGCATCAAGTCCGCCTCGCTCAAACCGGCGGAAAGGAAATCCTGTCCGCTCAGCTCCCAGCCGCCCGCCCACGCCTGGTCCGCGCCGAACCAGCGCCTGGCGGCCGCCGCACAGGCCTCGGCGGCCTCCGCCCGGCCCAATGAGCGGAACGCATCCAACAGGTAAGCCACGCCGAACGCGGAGTTGGTGTGCAGCCCGTGCCGGACCGGATACTGCGCCTTCGCGAGCCATGCCCCGCTCAGGTCCGCCACGGCATCCACCAGCGGATCCAGCGACTCTCCCCAGCCGCGGATCTGCGCATCGGGGGAGGCGGCGCAGGCCGCGGCCAGGCGCATCAGCCAGGCCCAGCCGTAGGGCCGTTCCCAGCTCGGATTAGCCAGCAGGTAGTCCCGCTCCACCGCGAGGTTCCCGGCGGTCAGGTTGGCACCCAGTGCCTGCCGGAGCGCCGCGGCCGTGGAGGCATCCAGCCATCCCGGCCCGCCGCCGTCGCCCGCCTCGCCCCCGCCGCCGTCGCCGGCCTGGCCCAGCAGGCTCACGCCCAGCCAGTGCATATGCACACAGGAGTGCCAGTCGAAGGAGGTGGCGAACGCCGGGTGGATCTGGTCAGGAGTCGGCCGGTCCTCCGCCGACGCCTGCGTGTGGTGGGCCGCATGCGGGTACCGCCGGCCGAGATTGCCCAGCACCACCGCCGCGTAGTCCGCAGCGACCCGAGGGCGCACATCCTTGTCCATCGTGCTCCTTCTTAGAACGCCAGGAAGTACATCAGGCCGACATTGACGGCCAGCAGCGGGAAGGCTGTACCCAGCTGTGCGGTGATGACGCCGTACTTGTTTTTCATTTCGAGCAGCGCCGACGGCACCAGGTTGAAGTTGGCCGCCATCGGCGTGCAGAGCGTGCCGCAGAACCCGGCCAGCATGCCGATCGCGAACACCGCGGCCGGGTTGCCGTGGAAACCCTGCACCAGCACCGGCCAGCCGATCGCCGCCGTCATGATCGGGAACGCCGCGAAGCCGTTGCCCATCAGGACGGTGAAGATAAACATGCCCAGGCAGTAGACCAGCACGCCGGCGAGCAGCGAGCCCCGGGGCAGCAGGCCGGACGCGAGCGTCCCGACGGCGGTGCCGACGCCGGCCTTGGTGAAGAGGATCCCCAGGGTGGTCAGCATCTGCGGAAGGAGCGCCGCCCAGCCGATGGATTCCAGGATCCGGCGGCTCTCGAATACCGGGGTCAGCGGGTTCTTGGGCTTGAGCAGCACCAGGGCGACGACGACGGCCGCGACCGCGCCGATGGCCAGCGCCACCAGCGTGGTGTTCTTCGGATCCAGCAGCGGTTTGCCGCCGATGACCAGCAGCGGCGCTGCCAGCACCAGGACCACCGTAACCAGCGGGAGCGTCAGCGCCGGGATAAAGAGCTTGTTGCCGAAGCGGGCGGCGAAGGCCTGCCGCTGCGGCCCGGTGGAGGTTCTGGCCTTGCCGTCCGCGAGCAGCCCGGTGGACGCGAGCACCACCAGGACCAGGACGGCGATGCCGAGGATCCAGCCGGGCGCCTTGCCGGCCTGGACCCAGGTGCCGTAAAAGAAGCACAGTCCGAGCAGGCCCCAGAAGGAGGAGCTGCCCCAGCGCCGCGGATGGTTCACATCCCGGGCAATCAGGAACGCCCAGGCCACGAACAGGATGCCGATCAGCCAGTACACGGCCTCTACGTTGATCATTTGGTTCCTCCGGCGGCGACGGTAACTGCTTCCCCTTCGATCGCCCGGAATTCTTTGTCCAGGGCCCTGTCGAAGCGCAGCAGCCGGAAGCCGTGGATCAGCAGCGCCGCAACGGCTGTGGGAATGGCCCACAGCGCGAGCTGGAGCGGTTCGAGGTGCAGGTGGTACGTCGTGTCGACGAAGGTGGTGATCAGCAGGATGGAGCCCACCGCCACGAACACGTCCTCGCCGAAGAAGACACCGACGTTATCCGCCGCTGCGGATTGGCCTTTGATCCGTTCCTTGATGTGCTCCGGGACGTTGCCGTAGCGGCGCATCGCGGCGCCCTCCGCCATCGGGAAGACCAGCGGACGCACGGTCTGGGCATGCCCGCCGATGCTGTTCAGGCCGATGGCGGCTGTGAGCTGGCGGACGATGAGGTAGCCCAGCAGGACGCGGCCGACGGTGAGGCGCGCCAGTTTCGCGATCAGGATTTTGGCCCGTTCCTGCAGGCCGAAGAATTCGATAATGCCCACCACGGGCAGCACGGCGACGAAAATGGTGACCGAGCGGCTGCTGGCGAAGCCGGTGCCGAAGGCGTCAAGGATCTGCATGGGGTTCATGCCGCCCAACAGTGCCGTGACAATTCCGGCGACCGTGACGACAACCAGGGGGTTCAGGCGGATGGCGAAGCCAATGATCACCAGAAGTACCCCGATGAGTACAAGCATGATTATCCGTTCCCAGGGGACCCGTTGCGGGTCCTGCGAATTGGGCCGGCGCGTCCGTTGGTTCATGACAACGACGGACTGCCGGGGGGCGGGAGCCCCGGTCACATCGGGCCGCAGAAGACCTGCGCTGCGGAACACCGTGTGACCTACAGCATAGGCTTTTGTTCAACAATCCCGCAACCCCCGCCCAACTGGGTCGCATGTAATGCACTTATGAGGGGCCTATGAGTGCATTAGCTGCGACCCAGTTGGGTCAGCGGGCGACGGCGGTGAGCAGCTGTGCCTCGGCGCGGTCCAGGTAGCGGGCCAGGAAATCGGCGGCCCCGGCCCGGTCCCCTGATTCCAGCAGCGCCACGATCCGGGCGTTGTCCTCCACATAGGGTTCGTGGAAGGCCGGATCGGCGGCCATCGAGTGGAACACCAGCCGCATTTCGGCCAGGACCTGCTCCATCAGTCCGTTGAGCCGTTCGCTGCCGGCGCGCGCCACGACGGCGCGGTGGAAGTCCTGGTTGGCGCCGGCCATGGCCGGGATATTGCCGGCCGCGGCCGCGGCCCGGGCTCCGTGGACGATAGCGGCGAGGGACGCCGTCGTGCGTTCGGCGGACCACAACACGGCTGCCGGCTCCAGGAACCTCCTGACCCGGTAGATTTCGCGGATGTCCTCGGCGCTGGGGTGGGCGACGAACACGCCGCGGTTGGGAATGCGGGTGACGATGTGTTCCGAATGGAGGGCGGCAAAGGCCTCCCGCAGGGTGTTGCGCGAGACGCCCAGCGCTTCCCTGAGGGCCTCTTCGGCGAGTTTGGATCCGGGGGCAAGCTGGCCGGCCTCGATGCGCTGGCGCAGCTGGGCGGCCACCCAGAGTCCGGTCTCCGCATGCTTTGTGGTCCGGGCCTGGGTGCGCAGTTCGGACAGCACCTCGTCAAACGTCATGGCACCACGATAACGGGCCCGACGGCGGCGCTTAGGCCGGGCGGCGGCGCTCAGCCGATGGTGGTCAGCACCTCCCCCGCCGAAACGGTGGCCCCGGTGGCCGCCAGCTGCTCGCCCAGGGTGCCGGAGCGGTGGGCCGCAACCGGCGTCTCCATCTTCATGGCCTCCAGGACCAGCACGGGATCCCCGGCCGCCATGGCCGCTCCCGGCTCGGCGAGCCACTTGACCACCGTGCCGGCCATGGTCGCGCGCAGATCGGCGGCGTCACTCGCCGCCGGACGGCCGGCGGTGTCGCCGTCCGCGCCAGGCTCCTCCGGAAAGGCGTCCTCCGGGACCGGGCCATGACCGTCGGCGAGCAGGGAATCGAGCAGTGCCTCAGGCAGCCCGACGGCCATCCGCCTGCCGTCCACTTCGATGCTGATGGTGCGCCGTCCCTCCTCGGGCGCGGCCGGGCTGAACTCGGGGTCGGAGGCTAATGCGACGGCGAATTCGTCGTCGATCCAGGTGGTGTGGACCCCGAACGCGTCCGTGCCGGTGAAGTCCGCTGACTCCACGACGGCCCGGTGGAACGGCAGCACCGTGGCGACGCCGGTGACGCGGAACTCGCGCAGCGCCCGCCGGGCACGGCGGAGGGCTTGCTGCCGGTCCGTGCCGGTCACGATGAGTTTGGCGAGCAGGGAATCGAACTGTCCGGGCACCGCCGAACCGGCACGGACTCCGGTGTCCACACGGATTCCGGGGCCGGTGGGCACCTCGAAGGCCGCGACGGTGCCCGGGGAGGGCAGGAAACCCCGGCCCGGGTCCTCGGCATTGATCCGGAATTCGAACGCGTGCCCGCGGGGTTTCGGGTCCAGGTGGAACGGGAGCGCCGCCCCGGACGCGATGGCCAGCTGGGCCGCGACCAGGTCCACGCCGGATGTTTCCTCGGTGACCGGATGCTCCACCTGCAGGCGGGTGTTGACTTCCAGGAAGCTCAGCGTCCCGGAGCCGTCCAGCAGGTATTCCACCGTCCCCGCCCCGACATAACCCGCCTCGCGGCAGATGGCCTTCGCGGAGGCATGGATCTGCTCCCGCTGCTCCGCGGTCAGGAACGGCGCGGGCGCCTCCTCCACGAGCTTCTGGTGGCGGCGCTGCAGCGAACAGTCCCGGGTGCCGACGACGGCGATGGTGCCGTGCGCATCCGCCAGCACCTGCGCTTCGATATGGCGGGGACTGTCCAGGAACTTCTCCACATAGCACTCGCCCCGGCCGAAGGCGGCCATGGATTCACGGACGGCGGAGTCGAAGCTCTCCTCGACCTCGGCCAGGCTTCGGACCACTTTCAGCCCGCGGCCACCGCCGCCGAAGGCCGCTTTGATGACCACCGGGAGCCCGAACTCCCGTGCGAACGCGCGGACCTCGGCGGCGCTGGCGACGGGACCGTCGCTGCCGGGCGCGAGCGGGGCGCCGGCACGGACGGCGACGGCGCGGGCACTGACCTTGTCGCCGAGCAGCCGGATGGTCTCCGGCGAGGGTCCGATCCAGGTCAGTCCGGCGCTGATCACGGCCTGGGCGAAGTCAGCGTTTTCGGACAGGAATCCGTAGCCCGGGTGGAGGGCGTCGGCGCCGCTCCGGCCGGCGATGGCAAGGATCTTCCCGGCGTCCAGATAGGTCTCGTCGACGCTTGACCCCGCCAGCGAATACGCCTCCGTGGCGGCGGAGACGTGCAGCGCGTCCGCGTCCGGATCGGCGTAGACGGCGACGCTCTCCAGGCCGGCGTCGTCGCAGGCCCGGGCGATCCGGACGGCTATTTCACCGCGGTTGGCAATGAGGACTTTACGCATGCGGGCTTTCCTTCGGTGGTTCGGCGGGTCCTGGCGGCGGCCCGGCGGCGGTGAACCGCACCCTGGCGCCGGGCGGAAGTTGGGCGGCCTTGTCCAGGTCGGCGTGCACGACGACGCCGATCACCGGATAGCCGCCGGTCACCGGGTGGTCGGAGAGGAACAGGACGGGCTGTCCCTCCGGCGGGATCTGCACAGCGCCGCGGACCGTACCCTCACTGGCCAGTTCGCCTCGCCGCTCCCGGGCCAGCGGACTGCCGTCCAGGCGCAGGCCGATCCTGTTGGACCGGGGCGTCACGGTCCACTCCTGGCCCAGGAAGTCCCGCAGCGTTTCCGCGCTGAACCAGTCCTGCCGCGGTCCCGGGACCAGCCGCAGCACCGTACCGTCCGGATCCGGCAGCGGCGAAATTTCCGGCAGCCCCACGACGCTGCCGGCGCGGGCGGGCAGTACGGGCAGCAGCGAGCCGGCCCGCAGGGGTTCCGGGCCGATGCCTGACATGGTGTCCGTGGAGCGGCTGCCAAGGACGGGCGGGACCCCGATGCCGCCGCGGACCGCCAGGTAGGAGCGCAGCCCTGCGTCGGGAGGGCCCAGGGACAGGCATTCGCCGGCCAGCAGGGCGAAGGGTTCGTCCGGCTCCGGCCGCCGCGGCAGCCGGGGAGCCCGTGCCGTCCTGGGCGCCCGCGCCGCCGCGCCGCCGGCCCCGTCAGCGGGCGCGGCGGGCGGCGTGGCCGCCGCCGTGCCGGCCGGCGTGATCAGCAGCGGAACGCGGGCCCCGGTCACCGCCAGCACCTGGTCCGCGAGGGCCTCCAGCTCGAGTCCGCCGTGCAGGACCTCGATCCCGGCGGCATCCTCGCGGTTGCCGGCCAGCCGGTTGGCCCGGCGCAGGGCTGCGCGGTCCATGGCCCCGGCGGGGCTCACCCCCAGCGCGGCATAGCCGGGCCGGCCGAGGTCCTGGACGGTGGACTGCAGGCCGGGCTGGCGCACGGCGAGCCCCGCGGGAGCCGAAACGGCCGGTGCCGGCGAAACCGCCGGCGCGGGAGCCGGCGTACGCTCAGGAGCCGCGGCGCCGCGGCCGGCCGTCCCCTGGAGCGCCCCGGCCCGGGCGCGGACGGGCGCGAAACGGACCCGGTCGCCCGGGCGGATCAGCGCGGGATTGTCCCGGCCCAGGTTCCAGAGCTCGGCATCCGTGCTGCCGATCAGCTGCCAGCCGCCGGGGGACCGGCGGGGATAGATGGCCGAGTAGGCGCCGCCGAGGGCTACCGCGCCGGCCGGCACCGCTGTCCGCGGCGACTGCCGGCGCGGAACCTCCAGTCCGGTGTATTCCGCGGCGAGGTAGGCGAAGCCCGGGGCGAAGCCGGCAAAGGCCGCCGTCCAGAGTTGACTGGAGTGCGCGGCAATGACGCCGTCGCGGCCCAGGCCGGTCAGCGCGGCGACCTCGTCCAGGTCCTCGCCGTCGTACACGGTGGCGATCGTGACGAGAGCGCCGCCGGTCTCCGGCCGGGCCGCCAGATCCAGGGTCCGCACGTGCGCGGCCAGCGCGGCGGCGGCCTCCGGCGAATCGGTGCCGACCAGGACGGTTCCGGCCGCGGCGACGACGTCGACCTGGCCCGGCTGCGGATGATCGGTGAGTTGGGCCTGGAGGCTCAGCACGGCGGCCAGGGATGCCAGCTCCACCAGGATGGCCCGGTCCCCGGCCGGCCTGATGCCGGTCAGGAGGCCGGCGGTCTTGGGCTGCGCGGTCATCATGGCCTAGGCGAAGCTGCGTACGGAGATGCCTGCGCTGGCCAGTGCCGCGCGCACGGCGCCGGCCATGGCGACGGCGCCCGGCGTGTCCCCGTGCAGGCAGATGCTGTCGGCCCGGACCGGGACCAGGGTTCCGTCCGTTGCCCGCGCCACGCCGTCGGCGGCGATCCGCAGGACGTGCTCGACGACGTCGTCCACGTCCCGCAGGACCGCCCCGGGCTCGCGCCGGGACAACAGCGTGCCGTCCGGGTTATAGGCGCGGTCCGCGAACGCCTCGGCGACGGTGCGCAGTCCCGCGGTCTCGGCCTGGCGCTGGATTTCGGAGTCCGGCAGCACCATCAGGGGCAGCGCGGGGTCGACGGCCAGGACGGCCGCCACGACGGCGCCGGCCTGCCGCTCGTGCCGGACGATGGTGTTGTACAGGGCGCCGTGGGGCTTGACGTACCGCACCGCCGTCCCGGCCGCCAGCGCCATCGCCTGTACCGCGCCGATCTGGTAGACCACGTCCGCGGTCAGCTCGGCGGGCGCCATGTCGATGAAACGGCGGCCGAATCCGGCCAGGTCCCGGTAGCCCGGGTGCGCACCGACCGTGACGCCCGCCGCGGCCGCTGCCCGGCATGTGGCCAGAATGCCCTGCGGGTCCCCGGCGTGGAACCCGCAGGCCACGTTGGCGCTGGAGACATTGGCGAAGATGGCGGCGTCGTCGCCGAAGGTCCAGTTGCCGAAGGACTCGCCGACGTCGCTGTTCAGGTCGATGCTGGGCATGGTGATCCCCGTCTCAAGATGATGGTCATCTAAGAATGCCCCATAACTCCAGATTGTTCAACAATCCTGCGATTCGGATCATCCTCCCGGCCGGACCAACCGAGGATCACTTTTCCCGGTTACCGAGCAGGCTCAGGATCTCCTGCGTGCTGCCGGTCTCCCCGAGGCGCGGAAAAATCCGGCTGACGCTGTTGGTGTGGGCATCCGGATCCGTGTCGGTCATCGCGTCAACGGCCAAGGTGATGTTGAATCCGTGTTCGAAGGCGCTGCGCGCGGTGGTCTCGACACCGATGCTCGTGGACACCCCGGCGAGCACCACCTGGGTCACGCCGAGGCCTGCCAGGAGGTCCGCGAGGCCGGTGCCGTGAAAGGCTCCCCAGGTCTGTTTGGTGACAACATGGTCCTCCGGCTGCCGGTCCAGTTCGGGGACCAGGTCGGCCCATCCTTCGGGCCGTTCCAACCCGCGGGAACCGGCCGCTTCGGTGCGCCCCGGCGCCCCGCCGGTGACATTGACGAGCACGACGGGCAGGCCCCGGGAGCGGAAGGCCCGGGCCAGCTCGGCGGCGCGCGCAGCGACCTCCGCGGTCGAATGCACCGTGGGCAGCGCGAGGATCCCCTTTTGCAGATCGATGACAATCAGGGCTGTCGCCGGATCGAGGGTGCTTACTGTCATGGTGTTCTCCTTCAGGGCCGGGGCTGCCCGGCGGCGCGGTGCTGCGCCGCGAGGTGGTCATCCAGGGTGGTCAGTGTGAGGTGGGGATAGCGGTCGTTATCGGTGACGGCGAACGGAGGCACCGTGATCATGGACAGGACATACCAGGGCATGATCACCGACCAGGGGTCCTCGGCCCCGGCGGTGATGCGGCGGAGGTCCTCGGCGCTGCCAGCCACGTTCACCGTGAAGGCCTTGCCGGTGAGGCGTTCGGCCTCGGCGATGATCTTGTTGAACGTCGTCTCGGCACCGGAGACTGCGCGCACGCCGCCGAGGTCTGCCGGGTCGGTTGCGAGGTTTGCGGTGAAGCGGGCGGTGTCGTCGACGGTCGTGAGGTTGAACGGCTCATCGCCGGTCCCCCAGATCCGGGCCGTGGCGTTCTGGAGGTTGACAATCCCGGCTGTCTCGGGATCGGTCATCATATCCATGAAAGCCCCGTTGAGAACGTGGACCACTTCGAGAGGCATCGCGTCAATCGCCGCGTCCGCCGTCCGGCGCATGTCGAACTGCGGGGCGCCGGCGGGCGCGGCGAACAGGTCGAGCGCAAAGTCCGACGGAATGAACCGCCGCACGCCGTTCCGCACGGCCGCCTCAGCCAGCGCGATCTGGCCACCGACGATGATGTCCGGGCCGCCCTGCAGGGCGGAGACGACGACATCCACACCTCTGGTGGCCTCGTCGAGGGAGGAGGCATCGGTCACGTCACCCGGGACGGACGTCGCTCCCCGGGAAACGAGGGCCTCGATCGCGGCGGCCTTGCCGGCGTCGCTGCGGGCCGAGCCGCGCACCAGGAGGCGGACGTCGACGCCGCCCTGGTCGAGCAGGTGGCCGGCGATCAGGCCGCCGAGCATGCCGGTCGCGCCGGCGATGAGTACTGTCGTCATGGATTTCCTTGAGGTTGGTTGCTTTGGCTGGTCGCCGCACGTCGGCATGCTCCCGCGGGGCCGCAGGGGCGGTCGGGTGCGGCTATGAGTGCTCCCGGCGTCAGCGGGACGGCGGCGTGAACTGGCTGGCGGTGAACTGCGCGCCGGCAGGGTCCCGGATCAGGGCGGTGCGCGTCCAGGCCGTTTCGGCCCGCGCCAGGACCTCCCCGCCCAATCGTTGCGCATCAGCCGCGGCCCGGTCCCGGTCGGCGACGGTGAACGAGACGTGCCAGTGCGCCGGCTCATCCGGACCCGCGCCCACGATCCAGGCGATCGCATCCTCGAATCCCGCGGGTGGGGAGAGCCCTGACTGCCGCGCCCGGATGTCCGGATCGGCGGTTCCCTGCAAGTGGTCACCGTAGCCGGGCCGGCGGATCATCGTTGCGAAACCCAGATCGTCGGCCTGCCAGCCGAACACCGGACCATAGAACGCCATCGCCGCAGCGGAATCGGCGGTATGGAGGTCGCTGAAGTTCCACGCGGCCGGCTCATTGACCGCCTGCGCGCCCTTGCGCCGCCGCGCCTGCCAGATCCGGAATTCGGCTCCCTCGGGATCGGCGAACGCGGCGCTGCGGCCGCCCTCTCCCGCGTCGGCGGGGCCGGAGCGCACGGCGGCCCCGGCCGCGGCCAGCCGCCGGGCCGCCTCGTCCGCGTCGTCGACGGCGATGTAGGTGTTCCACGCCGCGGCGTCCTGCCCGGGCCCGGAGACGGCGCAGACGTCCCTGCCGCCGAGCGTGGCTATCACGTAGCGGCCCGGCGCGCCCGGCGGCATCACGTCCTCGAAGGTCCAGCCGAACAGGCCGCCGTAGAAACGCAGTGCGTCATCCACGTCGGGCTGTTCCGTGTCCACCCAGGACGGCACGCCCTGCGGGTAGGTCCGTACGGCCACATCTCGTTCCGCTGCCATAACCGCAGCCTAGACCATGGGCCTGCGCCGCGGCCGGGGCGCCGGCCTAACGCTCGGCCCTGGCGAGGTTGGCCGTCAGTTCCGCGGCGTTCTGCCGGATGACGTAGGCGGGACGGTCCCGTTCCACCCGCCAGCTGTCCGCGAGCGCGCCGATGTTGACCGTGTCGAAGCCGAATTCGTCGTACAGCCTCGTCACCAGGGCAGCGGCGTCGGGAAAGTCGGAGGCAGTGGCCAACGCGCGCCGGTCCGGCGTGCCGGCGGGGGTACCGTCGCTGGTGATCTGCGCCGCCTGAATGTGGTTGAAACCCTTCGCGACCCTGGACTCGGGCAAGTGCTCCTGCAGCAGCTGCGACGTCGTCGTCCTGCCCTCGTCCAGGGCCGCGATCCGGCCGTCGCGCTCCCAGTAGTAGTTGTTCGTGTCGATCACGATTTTCCCGGCGAGCGGTTCCACCGGGATGTCGCTGACGGCGGTCATCGGGACGGTGACGACGGCGAAATCGCCCGCCGCCGCAGCCTCGGGTGCGGTCGCCGCCGTCGCCCGTCCGCCCAACTCCGCCACCAGGTCCGCCAGGGTCTCCGGCCCGCGCGAGTTGGAGATGACCACGTCGTAGCCCAGTTCCACCGCCTTGCGTGCGATCTGGCTTCCGATATGTCCTGCACCGATAATTCCGATAGTTGTCATGTGGTCGGTAACCTCCGGGCGCGCCGGGATATTTCCGCCGCCGGCCCGGATCGAATAAATCCGCTGTGACCGGCGTTACTAGCAGGTATCCGCCAACAGACATGAGGAGAACCATGCAATTCCGCACTCTCGGCCACAGCGGCGCCGTCGTTTCCCATCTGGCCCTCGGGACCATGACGTTCGGGGCGGAGGCCTCCGAGGAGGATTCGCACCGGATCCTTGACGGCTATGTGGCCGCGGGCGGCAACTTCATCGACACGGCCGACGTCTACTCGGCCGGGGTTTCGGAGTCGATCATCGGCCGCTGGCTCGCCAGGCACCCGGATGCCGCGGACGGGCTGGTCATCGCCAGCAAGGGCCGCTTCCCGATGGGCGGCGGGCCCAACGACCTGGGCACCAGCCGGCGGCACCTGGGCCGGGCCCTGGATAGCTCGCTGGCCCGGCTGGGGGTGGAGCATCTGGATCTCTACCAGCTCCATGCCTGGGACCCGATCACTCCGCTTGAGGAGTCCCTCGCCTTCCTGGACGACGCCGTTTCGAGCGGCAAGATCTCCTACTACGGCTTCTCCAACTTCACCGGCTGGCAGCTGACCAAGGCCGTCCATGTGGCCCGGGCCCACGGCTGGCATCCGCCGGTGACGCTGCAGCCGCAGTACAGCCTGCTGGTGCGCGGCATTGAGCACGAAATTGTGCCGGCCGCCCTGGACGCGGGGATCGGCCTGCTGCCCTGGTCCCCGCTGGGCGGCGGCTGGCTCAGCGGCAAGTACCGGCGCGACGTGTCCCCGGAAGGCGCCACCCGGCTGGGCGAAAATCCGACCCGCGGCATGGAGGCGTGGGAGGGCCGCAACGCGGACCCCAAGACCTGGGAGATCGTCGACGCCGTCAACGCCGTTGCGCTGGACCGGGGCGTGAGTGCCTCCCAGGTGTCGCTCGCATGGCTTGCGGAGCGGCCCGGCGTCACCTCGGTGATCCTGGGCGCGCGTACCACCGGGCAGCTGGCGGACAACCTGGCCTCCGCCGCCCTCACGCTGACCGCCGAGGAGACGCAGCGGCTGAGCGCGGCCAGCGCCACGGATCCCGGCGTCTACCCCTACGGCGCTCCGGCGCTGGAACAGCGCAGCCGCCGGGTCGAGGGCGGCCGCTAACCCGGGTGTGTCCGGAGGCGGCGCCGGGCGGATTCCGGCGCCGTGCCCGCCGTCGCCGCCCCGGCCCGCCCGGCGGCGGCTACGGGAAGTTGGACGGGCCGTGCAGGGGTTCGAGCAGTGCCTTCTTCTGCGCGCTGAGGCGCAGCAGCGTGCCCGCGGACTCCCGGTAGAAGGCGAGGACAGTCTCGGCCAGCACGCATCGGGTTTCCGTGACGGGATCGAAAATGGCGTAGGCCACGGTCAGGGTGGCACCCTTGGCGGCGCTGATCCATACGTCCACCCGGGCCGGAATATTCCGGTAGTTCAACGGCCGCAGATACTTCACCCGATGCTCCACCACCAGGGCCTGGGTGCCTTCGGGCAGGTCATTGAAGATCGGCAGGTCCACCTCGACCCCGGGCAGTCCGGTGCCCGCGGGCGGTCCGAAGGCGTGGATGCGGGCCTCCTCGAGGATCCTGACGATTTCCACGTTGTTGATGTGGCCGTACGCATCCATGTCGCCCCAGCGCATGGGTACCGTCAGGCTGAGCACCCGGCCCGATCCGCTATCCCGCTCCGCCATTGCCGCCTCTCCTACTTTCTCGATTTCCCGCCGTTGCGCCCGGACCGTCCGGTGCCGGAATGACCGTCCGCCGCGGCCGTTGTCCACTCCGGCCGCCGCTGACCTGGGCCGCCGTTCCCGCCGGCAAGCGCAGACTGTCCACGGCGCTGAACAGCATCAGTGCGGCCATCACCCAGAACGCGGCGCGGTACTGCGCCAGGGGTGCGGCGCCGCCGGCGAGCGGACCGGCCAGGCGCAGGGTCACCGCCCCGATGGCAATTCCCATCCCGGAACCCAGCTGGGACAGCGTGGCGGAGAGCGAATTGGCCGTGGGCAGCTGGGCGGGCGCCACGTCCGCGTACTGCACCGAGTTGTATGCGGAAAATCCGATGGAGCGCAGGGCCCCGCTGGCCACGAGCAAGGCAAAGATCACCGGCTGCGGCGTCGCGGGGACCAGCAAGCCGCAGAGCACAAAGGTGGCGGCCGAACCGGCAGCGGCGAAGACCAGTATCGCCCTGAACCCGAACCGTCGGATCAGCGGGGTAGTGGCCGGCTTGATGCCGAGATTGCCCACGAACACGGCCGCCACCATCAGCCCGGACTGCAGCGGGCTCCAGCCGAAACCGTCCTGAAGCATCAGCGGCAGCAGGAAGGGCACTGAACTGACCGTCAGCCGGTAGACGAAACCGCCGGTGGCCATCGCCCGGAAGGTCCGGATCCGCAGCACTGTGAGATCGAACAGCGGCTGGGCGCTCCGGCGCATCCACCACACCGAACCGGCCAGCGCCGCGATCCCGGCGGCCACGCAGAGCGCCGCAGCCGCGGACGGTGCCGCACCGCTGACCAACTCGAGGCCTATCACCAGGGCCGCGATGCCCGCCGTCGTGCCCGCCATTCCCACCCGGTCCAGGCGCCGGGGCACGGTCGGGGCCGCGGAATGCACCAGCCTCAGCGCCGCGATGAGCGCAGCAGCGCCGAGCGGGACGTTGACCAGGAAAATCCAGTGCCAGCTCAGGTAGGTCGTGAAGAAGCCCCCCACCAGCGGCGCCAGCACGGGGGCCACGAGCCCGGGCCAGGTCAGATAGGCAACGGCCCGCAGCAGGCCCTCCTTGGGCGTATTGCGCAGCACCACCAGCGAGCCCACCGGCACCATCATGGCCCCGCCGATGCCCTGCAGCACGCGCGCGCCGGTCAGCAACCCCAGGGTGGGGCTCAGGGCGCAGAGCAGGGAGGCGCCGGTGAACACGGCGATCGCGGTGCAGAAGATCCGTCGCGCGCCGAAGCGTTCCGCCAGCCAGCCGCTGAGCGCGATGCACATGGCGACCGTGACCAGATACGCCGTCATCGTGACGCCGACGGCGGCCGGCAGCACCCGGAAATCCGCGGCAATGCTGGGCACGGCGGTGGTCAGGACCGTGCCGTCCAGGTTTTCCATGAAGAACGTGGACGCCACCAGCAGGGCCAGCCCGCGGCGCCACGGAACGGCGGCGTCGGGGGCTGCAGGCATGGGCACAGTCTACGGATCCGCCGGGGGCCGCGGCGCCGCGCGGCCCAGTGTTACCGTGCCGCGT
Source organism: Actinomycetales bacterium (assembly GCA_044447065.1). GTDB lineage: Bacteria > Actinomycetota > Actinomycetes > Actinomycetales > Micrococcaceae > JBIOFK01. Next base: position 20,391 of record JBIOFK010000016.1, read on the forward strand.
GGTTACCGCGCCGGGGTCACCACAGGTGCGGGGCCGGCCTGCGGGTGCCGGGAAGCGCCGTGCGGGCACGCCATTCGTGCAGCCACTCGGGGAGCACCAGGTCCTCGGGCGGGGTTCCGAGCTCGGCCAGAATGTCCTCGTTACTCACGGGCCTGCCGCCGCCGACCAGCCGGGTGGCCTGGAAGGCGTGGGCGTAGATTTCAGCACCGGCCACCATCCGCTGCTCAAAGTAGATCGCCTTGTCATCGAGGCCGATGATGCGGGATTCGATGGTGTATTTCTGCCACAGCTTAAGGGATTTCCGGAACGTTATGGTTTCGGCGCCGACCACCGGCGTCCAGCCCTTGGCGCGCATTCTGTCCCACATGCCGGCCCGAACCATCAGGTCGAAACGGCCCAGGTCCATGAGCGAAAAATACATGCCGTTGTTGACATGCATCGCGATATCGATGTCCGTGGGCAGGACGCGCATCGGCAGGGACGAGGAGTCCCAGATGCCCAGGGCGCTCCGCCGGGCCGAGAACGCCAGTTGCCAAAGGGTGCGGAGAAAAAGGTGCATGAGAACATGTTACCCGTCAGTAACTTGGTGCGGTTGCCGACGCCGCCGCGCGCTGCGGACCCGGCCGCCCGCCCGCCGGACTGCCGGCGTCGACCCGGCGCCCGACGTCGTCGCCCCTGCGCATCAGCCCTAGGCCGTGGCGAAGTGGACCAGCGCGCCCGCGGTCCAGATTCCGCCGGCCACCGCGGCGCAGCCGAATTCGACCAGGATGCCCAGGCCGGTGGCCTTCAGTGCCGCCGCGCTCGAGCGGAGCGCCGGCGCAAAATGCCGCTGCCGGCCCAGTTCGCTAAGGAAAAGTCCGGCGGCGAACCCGACCAACAGGCCCACCACCGGGATCAGGAAGAAGCCGGCGGCGGCGCCGGCCACGCCGACCAGGATCGACCAGCCCGGAATCCGCCGCTTCCTCAGCGCCCGCCCGGTGAGCACGGTGCTGGACACGGCGCCGGCCAGCACAAAGACCAGGGCAGCCGCGAACACCACCCACGCCAGGGGCCCGCCGACCACGATCGCCCAGACCAGCAGGGCGACGGCGATCAGCGCGCTCCCCGGCAGAACGGGAATGATGGTCCCGGCCGCGCCCACCAGGATCGCCAGTCCGCACAGGACGGTCCACAGGAGCTCAGCGGCCACTAGTCGACGCTCTTGATCTTGACCACGAAGACCGCCCCGAGCAGCCCGATCACCGCCGCCACGACATACAGCGTGATGTAGCCGCCGTGCACTCCTTTAACCAGGAACCAGGCAATGACGGGGGTGATGACCTGCGGCAGGGAGTTGGCGACGTTAATGACACCGAGGTCCCTGCCCCTGCTCAGCGCCGAGGGCAGCACCTGGGTGAGCAGGGCGAAGTCGACCGCGAGATACGCTCCGAATCCGACGCCGAGCACGAGGGCACCGGTCAGCGCGCCGGGCCACGTCGGGAAGAACGCCAGGATCAGCGCCGCCGCGGCAATGACCACCGAGGAGCCGATCACGAATGGCTTCCGCCGCCCGACCCGGTCCGACCACAGGCCGCCGAGCACCGAGGTGATCAGGGTGGTGAGCGCGTACAGGCCGGTGAGGATCAGCAGACCGAACTCCGGGTTGCCGTAGTGGACCGAATCGGAGAGGAAAAACAGCAGGTACAGGGTGACGAGGTGGTTGCCCAGGTTGACCAGGAAACGGGTCAGCCAGGCCCAGCCGAAATCGGGATACTTGACCGGCGAAATCCAAAAACCCGCAAAAAAGCCGCGCCAGCTGAACGGCGGCCGCTGGGCCGGCAGCAGCGGCTGGTCCTGGCCCTTGGCGACGTACAGGAGGATTCCCAGGATCAGGACCCCGGCGCTGAACCAGTAACCGGCCACGAAATTCTTCCCCACCGCCGCCCCGACCGCGGCTCCGGCCAGGATGCCCAGCACCGTGCCCATCGAGGCCAAACCGCCGACATTGCCCCGCTGGCGGACCGGAACCCGGTCCGGAACGGCGGCGGTGATCGCGGCGAGCGCACCATTGCAGCCGAGCTGCACCACCGACCACAGGGCGGCCATCACCGCGACGCTGGGGGCGCCGGAGAGGCCCACCAGCGCCAGAGCCCCCATCACGGCGCCGATCACGACCCACGGGACACGCCGGCCGAAACGGCCGACGGTGCGGTCCGAGAAGGTGCCGAAGAGCGGGTTCGCAACCAGGGAGACCACGGCGCCGCAGCCCGTCACCAGGGCCAGCACCGCTTCCTTGTTGTGCGCATCGAAGGCGGCGGACTGGTTGGCGAGCAGGACCTGCAGGGGGGCGAAGAACGCCACGTTGATGCCGACATTGACCAGCACGACGGCGGTGATCCACAGCGGGCGCACCCTGGCGGCCGGCTCGGCGAAGGGCGCGACCCCCCCCGACTGGACGCCTCCTGGCTGCTGGCCGATCGTCATGGCATCACACTACCTTCGGACCGGGACAGCGGGACCGCCCTGTGGACAAGATTCTTCCGGCTCCGCCGATGAGGCCGAGATCACGAATCCGACCCGCGGACGGGCGAGACATTGAGCGCCATCGGCCATATACTTGTTTCACGAAAGCAACTAATTCTTTTCCCGGTCGGGCCGCGCGGTGCGGGCCGGCCGGGTGTTCGCACCCAAAACCTTCCCCGTTCGGAGCCAGCCGTGTCGCATGTGAGCGCACCTACCCGCAATAATCCAAGAAAAGACCGGACCCCTGAGCTCGGCCAGGCCTTTACGCACCGTCAGATCATGACCGTGCTCATTGGGCTGCTGCTGGGTATGTTCCTGGCGTCCCTGGACCAGACCATTGTTTCGAGTTCGATCTACACGATCTCCAATGACCTGGACGGGCTGTCCCTGCAGGCCTGGGCGACCACGGCGTACCTGATTACGTCCACTGTCAGTACGCCGCTGTACGGCAAGCTCTCCGATATCTTCGGCCGCCGGCCGCTGTACGTGATTGCGATCCTGATCTTCCTGGCCGGGTCTATTTTTGCCGGCAGTGTGCACTCGATGATGGAGCTCGCCGTCGCCCGTGGCATCCAGGGTCTCGGCGCCGGCGGCCTGATGGCCCTCGGCCTGGCCATCATCGGTGACATCGTGCCGCTGAAGGACCGCGGAAAGTACCAGGGCTATTTCATGTCCGTCTTCGGGGTCAGCTCCGTGCTCGGACCCGTCGTCGGCGGTTTCTTTGCCGGCTCGGCCCACATCCTCGGCATCGACGGCTGGCGCTGGGTGTTCCTGATCAACATCCCGATCGGCCTGGCCGCGCTGGTAGTCGTCTGGATCTTCCTGCATCTGCCCGCGAAGCACGTCAAGCAACGCATCGACTACTGGGGCGCTGCCGCCGTGACACTGGCCCTGGTGCCGCTGCTGATCGTGGCCGAGCAGGGCCGCAGCTGGGGCTGGGCGTCCGGGAACTCGTTCCTTTGCTACGGTCTTGGCGTCCTGGGCATTGTGCTGTTCCTGGTGGCGGAGAGGATTGCCGGAGACGCCGCCCTCATTCCGCTGCGCTTCTTCAAGGTGCCGGCGTTCAGCGTCTCCTCACTGCTGAATTTCATCATCGGCATCGGGATGTTCGGCGCCATCGCCATGGTTCCGATGTACCTGCAGCTGGTTAAGGGACTGACCCCGACGCAGGCCGGCCTGATGATGATCACCTTCACGGTGGGCATCATGGCCGGTTCGATCGGCAGCGGCCAGGCCATTTCACGCACCGGAACCTACCGGATTTTCCCCATCCTGGGCACCGCCATCCTGTCCGTCGCCTCGCTGGCCATGAGCCTGAGCCTGGGGGTGGACACCTCGCTGCTGGTCCCGGGCGGGATCACCATCGCCTTCGGCCTTGGACTGGGCTTCTGCATGCAGCCGCTGACGCTGTCCATGCAGATGTCCGTCCCGCCCAAGGACATGGGCGTCGGCACCTCCACCGCCGGCTTTTTCCGCTCCATGGGCGGCGCCGTCGGCACGGCGGTGTTCATCTCCCTGCTCTTCAGCTCCGCTGCGGACAAGATCAAGGAGACCATGACGGCGGCCGCGACGAATCCGGCGTTCGTGGCGGCGCTGAAGGACCCCGCAGTACTCGCCGATCCGAAGAACAAGCAGTTCCTGCAGTTCCTCAAGAACGGGCCCAGCACTGACTCGCTCAATGACACCAGCTGGCTGCATCAGGCCAACTCCACCCTCACGTTCCCGATCCGCGACGGGTTCGCGCAGGCCATCGACCTGGTCATGCTGGTCTCCGCCGGGCTCATCGCCATCGCCTTCCTGATCAGCTTCCTGCTGCCCAAGGGGAAACTGACGGATCCGAAGGTTGTCGCGCGCGCCATGGAAGAGGGAGCCGCAGCCCACTAGCACCCAACTGGGTCGCAGATAACGCACTTATGGGGGCCTGATGAGTGCATTACCTGCGAC
>JBIOFK010000017.1:0-24731 GCA_044447065.1 Actinomycetales bacterium
CATGCTCCACCGCGCCGGCGGGACATGCCCGCCGGTGGCCGCCACCGGTGGACATCATCCCGTGATGTCCACCGCCGCGCCCGGGCGATGGGCATGCCCATTCCCCGGGTCCGCCGGCGGCTAGGAGATGCGGTCCAGGATGAGTTTGTCCGCTGGCCGGGACCCTTCCGGGGCGATCACGACCGCGTCGGCCAGGGCCTCCCTGGCCCGGGCGAATTTCTCCGGGGTGTCCGTCAGCAGGGTCATCAGCGGCTCGCCGGCGCGGACCAGGGCGCCGGGCTTGGCGTGCATCCGCACGCCCGCTCCGGCCTGGACGGAGTCCTCCTTGCGCGCCCGGCCGGCTCCGAGCCGCCAGGCGGCCACCCCCACGCTAAGCGCGTCCAGTCCCACCAGGACGCCGTCGGCCGGAGCATAGACCACCTCGGATTCCCTGGCCACGGGCAGCTTCGCGTCCGGGTCCCCACCCTGGGCGGCGATCATCCGCTTCCAGACATCCATGGCCCGGCCGTCCTTCAGCGCCGCGGCCGGATCGGCGCCGTGCACGCCGGCGCAGGCCAGCATTTCCTCCGCCAGTCGCACCGTCAGTTCGACGACGTCCTCCGGGCCGCCGCCGGCCAGCACCTCCACGGATTCCTGCACCTCAATGGCGTTGCCGGCGGTCAGTCCGAGCGGGGTTTTCATGTTGGTCAGCAGCGCCACGGTGTTCACGCCGGCGTCCTTGCCCAGGGCGACCATCGTCTCGGCCAGTTCGCGCGCCATGGCCTCGTCCTTCATGAAGGCGCCGCTGCCCACCTTGACGTCCAGCACCAGGGATCCGGTGCCCTCCGCGATCTTCTTGCTCATGATGGAAGAGGCGATCAGCGGGATGGCCTCCACCGTCCCCGTCACGTCGCGCAACGCGTAGAGTTTCTTGTCCGCCGGGGCCAGGCCGGCACCGGCGGCGCAGATGACCGCTCCGACGTCGCGGAGCTGGGCGAGCATCTCGGCCCGGCTCAGGTCCGCCCGCCAGCCGGGGATCGACTCCAGCTTGTCCAGCGTGCCGCCGGTGTGCCCCAGCCCGCGGCCGGAGAGCTGCGGGACGGCCACCCCGAAGACGGCAACCAGCGGGGCCAGCGGGAGGGTGATCTTGTCCCCCACGCCGCCGGTGGAGTGCTTGTCGGTGGTGACCTTGACCGCTCCGGCGGGGGTGCGCAGGCCGGAGAAGTCCATCCGCTCCCCAGAGGCGATCATGGCCGCCGTCCAGCGCGAAATCTCGGCGCGGCTCATGCCGTTGAGCAAGATGGCCATGTTCAGCGCGCTCATCTGCTCATCCGCGATAGCGCCGCGGGTGTAGGCGTCGATGGTCCAGTCGATCTGTTCCGGGCTCAGCGTTCCCTTGTCCCGTTTGATGCGGATGATGTCCACCGCATCGAAGACTTCGCTCATGGTGTTTCCTCCAAATGTTGCGGACCGAAGGCATCGGGGAGCACCTGGTCCATCGTCCTGACGCCGTGCGTCGTCATCAGCACCATATCCGGTGCCCGGAATTCGTACAGCAGCTGCCGGCAGCGTCCGCAGGGCATCAGCACGTTGCCGGCACCGTCCACGCAATAGAACGCCCTGATCGTGCCGCCGCCGGTGAGCGCCAGTTGGCCCGCCAGGACGCATTCGGCGCACAGCGTAAGCCCGTAGCTGGCGTTTTCGACGTTGCAGCCGGTCACCACGCGCCCATCCGAGGTGAGTGCGGCGGCACCGACAGGGAATGTCGAATACGGGGCGTAGGCGCCACGCATGGCGGCCACCGCGGCAGCCTTGAGGACCGCCCAGTCGATTCCGCCGTCGTCGGCCGTCATCCCGGGGGCCATCGCCTAGCCCTTCACGTACGGGATACCGCTGGCGGCCGGCGGTCTGGAGCGGCCCACCAGACCGGCGACGGCGATCACCGTCAGCGCGTAGGGCAGCATCGCCATGAACTGGCTCGGCACCGGGGATCCGATGATGGTGATGATGCTCTGCAGGTTGTCCGCGAATCCGAACAGCAGGGCAGCCAGGAAGGCTCCGATGGGGTTCCAGCGGCCGAAGATCATCGCCGCCAGTGCAATGTAGCCGCGTCCGCCCGACATGTCCTTGCTGAATGCGTCCACGGAGACCAGGGTGAAAAACGCCCCGCCGATGCCCGCCACGGCGCCGCCCATCAGGACGTTGGTGAAGCGGGTCCGGTTGACGTTGATGCCCACCGTGTCCGCCGCCTGCGGGTGTTCGCCGACGGCCCGCACCCGCAGCCCCCACTTGGTGTGGAAAAGGCTCACGTAGACCACGATCACCGCGATGTACATCAGGTAGCCGATCAGGGACTGGTGGAACAGGATCGGGCCGATGATGGGGATGTCCGCCAGGAAGGGGATATTCACCGGCGGCAGCCGGCCCGGCTTGTTCAGCCCCGTCGGGTCCGCGGTGAGCAGGGTGGAGAACAGGAAGCTGGTCAGTCCGCTGATCAGCACGTTCAGGACCACGCCGACGATGATCTGGTTGACCAGGTATTTGATGCTGACGACGGCCAGCACCAGTGAGACCAGCGCACCGGCCACCGCCGCGGCCACCAGGCCGATGTAGACGTTGCCCGTCATTGTCGCGACGACGGCGGCCGAGAATGCCCCGAGCAGCAGCTGTCCCTCGATGGCGATGTTCACCACCCCGACGCGTTCGCACAGCACGCCCGAGAGCGAACCGAAGACCAGCGGCACCGCCAGTGTCACCGAGCCTGCGATCAGGCCGGCCAGGGAGATGGACGGTTCCGGGTCGCGGCCGCCGGCCACGATCCAGGTCATGAACCCGACCAGGAACGCGACGGCGAACAGGGCGGCCGCCCAGCCCGGCGTCTTTTCGCGGCGCAGGGTGCGGGCCACCGAGTAGCCGGCCAGGGCCAGCAGCACCAGGGCGCAGATCCAGCCCACGACGGCGGAGGGGAGCGTGAACTGCTGGACCTGGGCGGCGCCGAGTGCCGCCAGGCCCATGACGACGACGGCGGCCGTGGTGGTCCCCGGGATCCAGCGCGGCACCGGCTGCGCGGACCTGCTCCGGGACACCCACAGATAGACCAGGCAGACCGTCGCCACCACAGCGACGGAGAGCGTCATCCACGCGGCGATTTCGGAGGCCTGCACGTTGGCGGCGTCGCCGATCCGGAAACCCGCGCTCTTGCCGTTGGACAGGAACCCGAACAGGACCGTGCCCACGATGGCCAGCACGCTGAAGCCGATGCCGGCCTTCCAGCTGACCAGTTCGGCGGCCGGCAGGTTCTTGTGCTCTGCCCCGGCCGGGGCGGGGGCGGACACTGTCGTGCTCATGCTTGGGCTCCGCTCGTGGCGTTCTGCTGGGGACGCGCTGCGGCGTCGGGATGCTGCGGGCCCTTGGGTTTCTTTTTCCGCGGGTTCAGTCCGAAAACGGCCCGCACGAGCGGCGGGGCCGCAATGAAGAGCACAATCAGCGACTGGATGACCAGCACGATGTCGATCGGCGTCTGGGTCTGCGCCTGCATGGCCACCCCGCCAGCGCGGAAGGCGCCGAAGAGCAAGCCGGCGAAGAAGGTGCCCCACGGCGTCGAGCGGCCCAGCAGGGCCACCGTGATCGCGTCGAAGCCGATCGAGGCCGCCACCCCGCCGGACAGGTACTTCTCGGTGCCGGATACCTGGGCGATGCCGGCCAGCCCGGACAGGGCTCCCGCCACGGCCATGACCAGGATCGTGGCGCGCGGCACGTTGATTCCGGCCGTCCTGGCCGCGCTCGGGTTGGCCCCCACGGCGCGGAACTCGAAACCGATGGTCGACCGGTTCAGCAGCCACCACACGAACGCCGTCGCGGCGATGGCGACCAGGAAACCGGCATGGAGCCGGAACTGCGGCCCCAGCAGCAACGGATACAGCGCGTTCGGGTCCAGGAACGGGGAGATCGGGTTCGTCGAACCCTTGCGCTGGAACGCGGGGGTGGTCAGCAGGTAGAGCAACAGGAAGCTGGCAATGTAGTTGAGCATGATGGTCACGATCACCTCGTGCGCCCCGGTCTTGGCCTTCAGCAGGCCGACGACGCCTCCCCAGAGCGCGCCGCCGACCAGGCCGGCGGCGATGACCACCAGCAGGTGCAGCAGGAACGGCAGGTGCCAGCTGAAGCCGACATAGGCGCCGAAGAGCGCACCGAGAATGATCTGGCCCTGGGCGCCGATGTTGAACAGGCCCGCCCGGAAGGCCAGCGCCACACCGAGTCCCGCGCAGATCAGCGGTGTGGACACCGTCAGGGTCTCCGTGATCGGGTACATTTTGGCTGCCAGATCATCGCCGGCCCAGTTGAAGATGGACCCCTGGACCAGCGCCACATAGGGCTTGATCACTTCGCCGAGCATGTCCTGCGGCCGGGCGAAGAAGTACCCGGCCGTGGCGGCCACCCTGGGGTTGGTCACCGCCATCAGGATTCCGCCCAGCACCATGGCGAGCAGCACGGAAAGCAGGGACACCACGGCGTTGCCGGTAAAGATCGCGCGCAGCAGGGAATCCGCCGGTGCTGATTCCAGCGCTCCCGAGGGCGGCGGCGCCGCCGGCGGGCGCGCCGGAGCCCGGTCGGGCCCGGCGCCCTCAGGGGCCTCGGGGGTCGGGGGGTGCTGCTCAGACATCGGGATCTCCCTCGCGCCGCGGCGCCGTCGTCGTTGCTGCCAGGGACGCCTGTTCGGCGGCAGCGCCGGCCGGTACGCCGGCCATCATCAGGCCCAGCACGTCCCGGGGCGTATCCGCCGGGACAATGCCCACCAGTCTGCCACCATAGAGCACGGCAATCCTGTCGGCGAGTTCCGCCACTTCGTCCAGCTCGGTGGAGACGATCATGACGGGGGTGCCCCGGTCACGCTCGGCGATGACGCGCTTGTGCACGAACTCAATCGATCCGACATCCAGTCCACGCGTGGGCTGGGAGGCGATGAACAGCTGCAGCGGCCTGCCCAGTTCGCGGGCCAGCACCACCTTTTGCTGGTTGCCGCCGGAGAGGGTCTCGACGGCGGCCTCGACGCCGGGGGTGCGGACGTCGAACTCTTCGACCTTGGTCACGGCGTGCGCGGCGATCGCCTTCGGGTTCATGCCGATGCCCCGGGCGAACGGCGCCGTGTCATAGCGGTCCAGGATCATGTTCTCGGCGATGCTGAACGAGCCGATCAGTCCGTCCTCGGTGCGGTCCTCGGGAACGAAGCCGACGCCGGCGGCCAGGATGGCCTTGACGCTGCGGCCCAGCAGTTCCGTGCCGTCCAGGGTGATGGAGCCGGTGGCGTGCGGCTGGATGCCGAGGATGGCTTCGGTCAGTTCGGTCTGGCCGTTGCCCTGCACCCCGGCGATGGCGAGCACCTCGCCCTTGGCGATAGCGAAGGACAGATCATCGACCACATGCTGGCCGTTGTGGTCCACCACGGTCAGGTGGCTGACCTTGAAGGTGGTCTCCCCCGGCCTGGCGGGAACCTTCTCCAGCGTCAGGCTGACGGCACGGCCGACCATGGCCGAGGCCAGTTCGGTGGCGGAGGCGGTCGGTTCGGCCGAGCCGACGACCTTGCCGCGGCGGATGACGGTGATCGTGTCCGAGATGGCCCGGACCTCGCGGAGCTTGTGCGAGATGAAGACGATGGACTTTCCGTCGGCCTTGAGCTGGCGGATGATGGCCAGCAGTTCATCGGTTTCCTGCGGGGTGAGCACGGCCGTGGGCTCGTCGAGGATCAGGACCTCGGCGTCCCGGACCAGGGCCTTGATGATCTCCACGCGCTGCTGGACACCGACGGGAAGGTCCTCCACCATGGCGTCAGGGTCGACGTCGAAGCCGTACTGCGCCGAGATGCGGCGGATCTTCGTGCGGGTGGCCTCGAGGTCCAGCAGTCCGGCGGCCCTGGTGCTTTCGTTGCCGAGGGCGACGTTCTCCGCGACGGTGAAGACGGGGATCAGCATGAAATGCTGGTGCACCATGCCGATCCCGGCGGCCATGGCGTCTCCCGGGCCCTTGAAGACCACGGGTCTGCCGTCGATGTGGATCTCGCCCTCGGACGGGTCGTAGAGCCCGTACAGGACGTTCATCAGGGTGGACTTGCCGGCGCCGTTCTCTCCGAGGAGGCAGTGCACCTGGCCCGGCTCCACCACCAGGTCTATGTGGTCGTTGGCCACGAGGGATCCGAAACGCTTCGTGATCCCCTTGAGTTCGAGTTTCAAAACCCTCACCGATCTTCTTAAAGGGAACGCTGCCCTGCCGCCAGTCTAGGGGCGGCAGGGCAGCGCCCCGAATACCTCAAACGTCCAGTTACGTGGTCGGGCTGGACTTGGAGTCGACCTTGATCTTGCCGGAAATGATGTCCTTCTTCAGCTGGTCCAGCTCGCTCTTCATATCGGAGCTGACCACGGAGTCCAGATCGTGGAACGGCGCCAGGGCGACGCCGCCGTTATCCAGGGTTCCGATGTACGGGGTCGGATCGAACTTGCCTTCTTTGTCGGTCGTGATGACCGACTCCACGGCACTGGCCATGGTCTTCTCGACGGAGGTGAGGATCACGGACTTGTACTCGGGCGCGGTGACGTAGCCGTCGGAGTCGACCCAGATGAGCTTGGCGCCCGACCCCTTGGCCTTGGCCTCGGTGATGGCCGCGCCGGCACCGGAACCGACGGGACCGGCAACGGGCATGACGATGTCCGCACCCTGGTCCAGGAAGCCCTGCGTGAGGACCTTGCCCTTGTCCACGGATTCGAAGTCACCGACGAAGGTGCCGTCCTGCTTGTCCTTGTCCCAGCCGAGCAGCTGGACCTTGGCGTTCTTCTGGTCGTTGTAGTACTTCACGCCGTCGGCAAAGCCGTCCATGAAGATCGTGACCGTGGGGATGTTCTGGCCGCCGAAGGTGGCGACCTTGCCGGTCTTGGTGGTCCCTGCGGCCAGGTAGCCGGCCAGGAACGCGGCCTGGGCCGTGTTGTAGACGATCGGCTTGACGTTCTTGGGGAAGGTCGGGTCGTTGTAGTCGATGATGGCGAAGTGCTTGTCGGGGTTGGCGACGGCAGCGGCCTTCGTGGTGTCCCCGAGCAGGAAGCCCACCGTGACGGTCAGGTTGCAGCCCTGCTGCACCATGGAACGCACGTTCGGGTCATAGTCCGTGTTGGACTTGGACTCCGCGTGCTTTTCGGTGATGTTCAGGTCCTTGGCCGCCTTCTGCAGACCCTCGAACCCTGACTGGTTGAACGACTTGTCGTCGAATCCGCCGGAGTCGGAGACCATGCAGGCCTTGTAGTCGCTGGCGGCCGCCCCGCTGGAACTGGCAGCCGGGGTCGGTGCCGCTCCGCAGGCCGTCAGCAGCAGTGCCGATGCCCCGATCGTCACCGTGCCCAGGGTTGCGCCGCGCTTGAGCGTGCTAAGCAAAGAGTTCTTCAATGTTTCTCCACCGTTCCTCAACAGGGTTAGTTGTCCACGACTGTAGGCCAGTGAGTGTCCGTTTGTGCGAGCAAACTCTGTTTTCACTGATGGTTCGTGGCAGAGCGCACGCCGTCCGGTGACCGGTGCGGGCGCAGTGATGACACTACAGTAGTGGTGAAAGACACACGATGGGCGCACAAATGAACTACGGATCCGGCATTGTTGGAAACTTGTTACCAACCAGTAGCTGAACGGTCAGTCGGTATGCCTCCGGTCAGTCGAGCATGACGACCATTTTGCCGGTGTTGGCCCCGTTCAGGAGGTCGATGAAGGCCCGGGGCGCGTTCTCAATGCCGTGAACGGCCGTTTCCGTCCAGCTGATCCTGTCCTCGCTCAGCCACCGGGCCATGCTGGCGTGGAATTCGCCCGCGAGGTCCTGGTGCTCACTGACGATGAAACCCCGCAGCGTGAGGTTCTTGCCGATTGCCAGGGCCAGGTTCCGCGGACCGGTGGGCGCGCCGGTGCTGTTGTACTGGGAAATGGCGCCGCACATCGCGATCCGGCCGAAGCGGTTCATGTGCGTGAGGGCCGCTTCCAGGTGGTCGCCGCCGACGTTGTCGAAATAGACGTCGATGCCGTCCTCGCCGCCGAGGGCATCGCGCAGCTGCCGGGCCACCGGCGCATCCTTATAGTTGAACGCCGCGTCGAAGCCGTGGTCCAGCAGCCACTGGACCTTCGCCGCCGAGCCGGCGCTGCCGATCACGCGTTTCGCCCCCAGGTTGCGTGCGATCTGCCCTACCAGGGACCCGACGGCTCCCGCGGCTCCGGAGACAAAGACCACGTCCCCGGGCGCGAAGGCGGCGATCCTGGTCAGTCCCGCATACGCTGTCAGCCCGGTCATGCCCAGCGCACCCAGGTACGCGGTGGCCGGGGCGGCCGCGAGGTCGATCGGCACGGCGGCCGCCGCCGGCAGCACGGCATATTCACGCCAGCCCAGGGAATGCAGGACGGCGTCCCCCACCTTCAGCGCAACGGAGCGGCCGGCGATCACCTGGCCCACGGCACCGCCGTCGAGCGCCTTGCCCAGCTCGAACGGCGCAACGTAGGATTTCACGTCGTTCATCCGGCCGCGCATATAGGGGTCGACGGAGAAGGCGAGGTTACGGACCAGGATCTGGCCGTCGGCCAGCTCCGGCACCGCGGTTTCGGCCAGCTCAAAGTCGGCGGCAACGGGTTCCCCCACCGGCCGGGCGACCAGGCGGACCTCCCGGCCCGTGCCGGGAAGCGCATCCGTACCGGGAAGTGCGTCCCCGCCGCTCATGCGCCAACCTCGCTCCGGGCGCCGGTGGTCAACAGGTCCATCGGAATGTTGCCTCGGGTCGCGTTGGAATACGGGCACACCTGGTGGGCCGCCGCCGTGAGGCTCTCCGCGGTTTCCTGGTCGAGCGCCGGCAGGCTCACGTGCATCCGCACACCGATGCCGTAGCCGCCGGAACCGTTGGTGCCGAAATCCACCTCGGCCCGGACGGTTGATCCGGAAGCATCGGCGCGGGCACGGCGGGCCACGGTGCGCAGCGCGGAGTGGAAACAGGCAGCGTAGCCGGCTGCAAACAGCTGCTCCGGATTGGTGCCGCCGCCGTCACCGCCCAGTTCCACGGGGGCGGCGAGGGTGACGTCCAGCATGCCGTCCGTGGTGGCCGCGCGGCCGTCACGGCCCTCGCCGGTGGCCAGCGCCTCGGCAGTGTAGAGAATCTTCATGGCAGTTCCTTGTTTTGGAGGGGCGATTGGTGGGGTCGTGGTCGGAGGGTTCATGGTTTGGCGGGGTCGCGGCGGCCGCCGGCGGTCAGCGGTGTCCAGCGGTCCCGGGCATCAGGCGTGGCCGCGCAGCGCCGCGGTGAGTTTGACCAGGGTGGCGCGGAGCTGCGCAAATTCGGCGGCGGAGAGCCCGGCGGCCGCGGCCAGCTGCTGCGGGACCGCCGCGGCCCGCCCGCGCAAGGCGGCGCCGTCGTCGGTCAGGAAAATCTCCACCCGGCGCTCGTCGGCCGTGCTGCGCCGGCGCTCCACCAGGCCCGCGGACTGCAGCCGTTTGAGCAGCGGGGAGAGGGTTCCGGAATCCAGTTCCAGCGCCTCCCCCAGCTCCCGCACACTGGCACCGTCCCGCTCCCAGAGGAGCAGCAGCACCAGGTACTGCGGGTAGGTCAGGCCAAGGCTGTCGAGCATCGGCCGGTAGACACCCGTCGCCGCCCGGGAGGCCGAATACAGGGCAAAGCACACCTGCCGCCGCAGCACATCGCTTTCCGTCATGGCACAACCATAGCCCTCAATTCGGTTGTGCACAATTTATCTGGCGGGATAGCCGTCCCCAGCAACCGAGCGGTGGTTAGGCCACGTCCCGGATGGCACGCAGCGCGGCGGCGCCGAGGACCTTGATGCCACTGGCGAGGGCCTGCTCGTCGACGATGTAGTCACCGCGGTGCAGGTCGTAGTCGTCCCCGCCCGGGGTCTTCGTACCGAGGCGCATCATGGCCCCGGGAACGTCCTGCAGGAACCAGGCGAAATCCTCCCCGCCCATGGACTGCGGGGTCAGCACCACGGAGTGCTCGCCCAGTTCGGCGCGGGCGGCGGCCTCGATTAGGGCCGTCTCGTGCTCGGAGTTGACCACCGGGGGCACGCCGCGGATGTGTTCGAGGGCGACATCCACGCCGTACGGGGCGGCCACCTCCTTGACCACCGCGTCGAGCAGTTCCCCGGCCGAATGCCAGGCCTCGCGGTCCAGGCAGCGCATCGTTCCGCTCATGATGCCGTTCGCGGGAATGGCGTTGGCGGCGACTCCGGCCTGGATCTGTCCCCAGACCACGGAGACGCCGCTGCGCACGTCCACGCGGCGGGACAGGACCGCCGGGACGTTGATGGCGATCTGGGCCAGCGCGAAGACCAGGTCCTCCGTCAGGTGCGGGCGCGATGTGTGTCCGCCGCGGCCCGTGAGTTCGATCCGGATGATGTCCGAGGCACTGGTGATAGCGCCGATCCGGGTGCCGATCTTGCCGACCTCGATTTTCGGGTCGCAGTGCAGCGCCATGATCCGCGGTACGCCGGCCAGGGCGCCCTGCTCGACGCAGGAGAGGGCACCGCCGGGCATGACCTCCTCGGCCGGCTGGAAGATGAACCTGACGGTGGCACCCAGCGGGGACTCCGCATGCATCCCGGCCAGGATCAGGGCGATGCCCAGCATGGTGGTCGTGTGGACGTCGTGGCCGCAGGCATGGGTGACGCCGTGGTTGCGCGAGGCGAACGGCAGGGACGTCTCTTCGATGATCGGCAGGGCGTCGATGTCCCCGCGCAGCGCCGTGGCGATCGGGCCCTGGCCCACATCCACCAGCAGGCCCGAATTCTCCAGCCGGCGCGGCACCAGCCCCGCGGCCTCGAGCCGGGCAACGATCTTCTCCGTGGTCCGGTATTCCAGGTTGGACAGCTCGGGGTGCGCGTGCAGATCCCGGCGGAACTCAAGCAGCTCGGCCAGCAGCGGTTCCAGCCGCGGGCCGATCAGCGGTGTCGGTTCGGCTTCAGAGGAGTAATTGCGCACAGGGAAACTGTATCGACTCCCGGCGCCGGAGCGGCCATCGGTGACGGATGTGTCCGCCTGCCTGTCCATCCGAACCCCCTACAGGACGTCGGTGTCGCCGCTGGCCTTGAGGTGGTCGACGGCGTTCTTGACGCGTTGGGCGTGGGCGGTGGTGGTGACCAGCAGCGCGTCGGGGGTATCAACGATAACCACGTCCTGGATGCCGATCAGCGCGATGACGCGTTTGGTGTCCGAGACGACCACTCCGCTGGCGTTCTCGGTGAACACCCGCGCGCCGTCGCCCATCACGGTCACGGCGTCCACTTCGCGGGCGCTGTTAAGCCGCCCGATCGCGGCGAAGTCGCCCACGTCGTCCCAGCCGAAGGTGCCGGGTACGACGGCGACGTCCCCGGCGGCGGCGGCCGGTTCGGCGACGGCGTAGTCGATGGCGATCTTGGGCAGGGTCGGCCAGACGCGCGCGCTGACCTCATCCTGCTGCGGTGTCCCCCAGGCCCGGGCGATCTCGCTCACCCCGTCGAAGAGTTCGGGCTGGTTGGCCGCCAGGTGCTTGAGCATCAGGGACACCGGCGCCACGAACATGCCCGCGTTCCAGAGGTAGTCGCCGGATTCCAGGTAGCTGACCGCGACGTCTTCGCTGGGCTTTTCGACGAACTCCACCACCGACTCGGCGCTCGGGGCGCCGGGGATGCCGAGGGTGCCGGAGCTCCGGATATAGCCGAACCCGGTGGACGGATGCGTCGGCTTGATCCCGATGGTGACGATCTTGCCTGTGGCGGCGGTGGTGATGGCCTCGCGGACCGCGTCCTGGAAGACGGCCACCGGACTGATGACCTGGTCCGCGGCGAAGGACCCCATGATGATCTCCGGGTCACGTTCGTGCAGGATGGCCGCGGCCAGTCCTATCGCGGCCGCGGAATCCTTGGGCTCGCTCTCCAGCACCAGGTCGGCATCGCGCAGTTCGGGGAGCTGGCGGCAGACGGCATCGCGGTGGGCCTTGCCCGTCACCACCAGGATGCGTTCCCCGGACAGCGGTTCCAGCCGGTCGTAGGTGGCCCGCAGCAGGGTGCTGCCCGAACCGGTGAGGTCGTGAAGGAATTTCGGTGCCGCCGCGCGGGAGAGCGGCCAGAGGCGGGTGCCGGTTCCGCCGGCGGGGATGACGGCACAGAAGCGTTCGAGGGCCGAGCGTACCGGCGGGTTTTCATCTTTCATCACTGCAACTGTAACCGACGCCCCGGCCGCGCCCGGGGAAGAGACGGACCGCGAAATTCCGCCAAAACACGCTTCTGTGGCGCGGCACACAGCGCGGATGACTCAATTTGAATAAGCTCTGAGCGAAGCCTACATTTAGCTTGAGCTTCGAGTGCTCACGCAACGAGCGTTTCCTCCGCGTGGACCACGCAGGCGCCGCTGCGATGCAGGAAGGTTTATTCAGTGCCGACAAAACCAGCTGGCACTCTGTACCGCGGCCGTGAAGGCATGTGGTCCTGGGTGGGACACCGCGTTACAGGTGTTGTGATTTTCTTCTTCCTTCTGGTCCATGTGCTGGACACCTCGCTGGTGCGGGTGTCTCCGGAGGCCTACACCTCCGTGATCGGCACCTACAAGATTCCGATCATGGGTCTTGGCGAGGCTGGCCTCGTGGCCGCCATTGTCTTCCACGCCTTCAACGGCCTGCGCATCATCGCCATCGACTTCTGGAAGAAGGGGCCGAAGTACCAGGTGCAGATGCTCTGGGGCGTCCTGATCCTCTGGGTCGTCGTCATGGTCCCCTTCCTGATCCGCCACTTGTCCATCGTTTTCGGGGGTAACTAAGCCATGGGTACCGACATGATCTCCCAGCCGCGCACCGGCAAGATGGCCTACAGCCGCAACAAGGGCTCGGGAACCAAATTCGAAATGCTCGCGTGGCTGTTCATGCGCCTGTCCGGGGTGCTGCTGGTGGTGCTGATCTTCGGCCACCTGTTCGTGAACCTGATGGTCGGCCGCGGCGTCCACGCCATCGACTTCGGATTCGTCGCCGGCAAATGGGCGAGCCCGTTCTGGCAGGTCTGGGATCTGCTGATGCTGTGGCTCGCCATGCTGCACGGCACCAACGGGGTGCGCACCATCATCAATGACTATGCGGAAAGAAACGGCACCCGTATGGTGCTCAAATCCGTGCTGTACGTGGCGGGCATCGTCATCGTCGTGTTGGGCACCCTGGTTATTTTCACCTTCAACCCCTGCCCGCTGGACGTCAACGGCGTTCCCCTGCCGGGCGGTTTCTGCGGCAACTGACGCCGGTACGGACCCTGATGGCCCGGTACCGTGGTGTTGCCGTGCGGTGAAAACGAAGTTTTAGCGCAGTACTAGAGAGAAAGAGCGTCCAGTATGCAGGTCCACAAATACGACGTCGTGATCGTCGGGGCAGGCGGTGCGGGAATGCGCGCTGCCATCGAGTCGGGCCAGCGGGCCCGCACCGCGGTACTGACCAAGCTCTACCCCACCCGCTCACACACGGGTGCCGCCCAGGGCGGCATGTGCGCCGCTCTGGCCAATGTCGAGGAAGACAACTGGGAGTGGCACACCTTTGACACGGTCAAGGGCGGCGACTACCTGGTCGACCAGGACGCTGCGGAGATCATGGCCAAGGAGGCCATCGACGCGGTGCTGGACCTGGAGAAGATGGGCCTGCCGTTCAACCGCACCCCCGAGGGACGGATCGACCAGCGCCGCTTCGGCGGCCACACCCGCGACCACGGTAAGGCCCCGGTCCGCCGGGCCTGCTACGCCGCCGACCGCACCGGGCACATGATCCTGCAGACCCTTTACCAAAACTGCGTCAAGCACCAGGTGGAGTTCTACAACGAGTACTACGTCCTGGACCTGCTCACCGTCGAGGAGGAAGCCACCCGCGCGGACGGCACCACCTACCTGCAAAAGCGGGTGGCCGGCGTCGTCTCCTACGACCTGGCCTCGGGCGAACTGCACGTCTTCCAGGCCAAATCGGTGATCTTCGCCACCGGCGGCGCCGGCAAGGTGTTCAAGACCACCTCCAACGCCCACACGCTCACCGGCGACGGCATGGGCATTGCCTTCCGGCGCGGGATCCCCCTGGAGGACATGGAGTTCTTCCAGTTCCATCCCACAGGGCTGGCCGGGCTGGGCATCCTGCTCTCCGAAGCGGCCCGCGGCGAGGGCGCGATCCTGCGCAACTCCGAGGGCGAGCGCTTCATGGAGCGTTACGCCCCGACCATCAAGGACCTCGCTCCGCGCGACATCGTGGCCCGCTCGATGGCCAACGAGGTGCGCGAGGGACGCGGCTGCGGTCCGAACAAGGACTACGTGCTGCTGGACCTGACGCACCTGGAACCCGCGCACATTGACGCCAAGCTTCCGGATATCACCGAGTTCGCCCGCACCTACCTCGGCGTGGAACCGTACACGGAGCCCGTTCCCGTCTTCCCGACGGCGCACTACGCCATGGGCGGGATCCCGACCACCATCACCGCCCAGGTGCTGCAGGACAACGACACCGTGGTGCCGGGCCTGTATGCGGCCGGGGAGGTGGCGTGCGTTTCGGTGCACGGCTCCAACCGGCTGGGAACCAACTCGCTGCTGGACATCAACGTTTTCGGCAAGCGCGCCGGAATCGCGGCCGCCGAATACGCCAGGACAGCAGAATTCGTTGAGCTGCCGGAGAACCCGGAACTGCCCACCATGGCCCTGCTGGACCACGTGCGCACCTCCACCGGCGGGGAGCGCGTGGCCGCGATCCGCAAGGAGCTCCAGGACACCATGGATGCGAACATGCAGGTGTTCCGGACGGCCGACACGCTGAACCAGGTGCTGCGGGACATCGCCTCCTTCGATGACCGGTATCAGCGGATCACCGTCCAGGACAAGGGAAAGCGTTTCAACCTGGACCTGCTGGAGGCCATCGAACTGGGCTTCCTGCTGGATTTGGCGAAGGTCATGACCGTGGCCGCACTGCACCGCGAGGAATCCCGCGGCGGGCACTTCCGCGAGGACTTCCCGGAGCGCGACGACGAGAAGTTCATGAAACATTCGATGGCGTACCGGGACACCGGCGCCGAATCCGAGCACGTCGCGGGCATCCGGCTGGACACTAAACCGGTCATATTCACGCGCTACGAGCCGATGGTGAGGAAGTACTAATGAGTGACGTGGAAACCGCTGAGACGGCCCCGGAGCCCGCCTCGAAGGTGGAGCTTCCCCAAGGTGTCGGCGGCGGCGGGGAAATCCCCACCTTCGACATCACCTTGCGGGTGCGGCGCTACAACCCGGAGGTATCCGAGGAGTCCACCTGGGAGGACTTCCAGCTGACCATGTACGGCACGGACCGCGTGCTGGACGCCCTGCACAAGATCAAGTGGGAGCATGACGGTTCGCTGTCCTTCCGCAGGTCCTGCGCCCACGGCGTCTGCGGTTCCGACGCGATGCGGATCAACGGCCGTAACCGGCTCGCCTGTAAGACCCTGGTCAAGGACCTGGACACGCAGAAGCCGATCACCGTGGAGCCCATCAAGGGGCTGCCGGTGGAGAAGGACCTCATCGTGGACATGGAGCCGTTTTTCCAGTCCTACCGGGAGATCATGCCGTTCCTGATCAACAAGGGCCACGAGCCCACCAAGGAGCGCCTGCAGTCCGCGGCCGACCGAGAGCGCTTCGACGACACCACCAAATGCATCCTGTGCGCCGCGTGCACGTCCTCCTGCCCGGTGTTCTGGACCGACGGGCAGTACTTCGGGCCCGCAGCCATCGTCAACGCCCACCGGTTCATCTTCGATTCCCGCGATGACGCGGGGGACATGCGCCTGGAGATCCTCAATGACAAGGAAGGGGTCTGGCGCTGCCGGACCACCTTCAACTGCACGGACGCCTGCCCGCGCGGCATCCAGGTCACCAAGGCCATAGCAGAGGTCAAGCAGGCAATCCTGACGCGCCGGATCTGAACCGAACACTGCGGGGTCCCGGAGGCAGGAATGCCGCCGGGGCCCTTCGCGTTCCCCGGGACCTAGGGCCGCGCCAGCCGGGGCCTAGGGCCGGGTAACCCGGGGCCGGCGGGCGCCGAGCCCGGCGGTGGCAGGGCTTGCAGCGTCGGCGTCGGCGTCGGCGTCGGCGGTCCGGACAGCGGCCCACGCTCCGGAGATCAGGTACACCTGGCTGACGAAGTTGAACCAGATGAGCAGGCCGATAATGACGGCGAAAGACGCCAGCACGGGGTTGGCCCCCGCCTTGGCCAGCAGGAACGTGCTCAGCAGCTGCAGCACGGTGGTGCCGACGCCGGCGATCAGCGTCGATTCGATCAGGATCCGCCGCGGCAGGCGCAGACCGGCCGCCAGGCGGAACATGATCAGGGCCGTCAGCGCGCTCAGCAGCACGGCCAGGACCAGGCCGACCACGAAGCCGATAGGCCTGGCGATCACGGGGTCCAGCTTCAGCAGGTCGACCACGAATCCGAGCGCCGCACCCGCGGCGACCGTCACTGCCGAGGTCAGCAGCAGTGCCACTCCCAGCAGCAGCAGAATGGCCAGGTCGCGGGCCTTGGCCAGCAGCGGATTCTGCTGCCGCGGCGGAAGCTCCAGCACGGCCCGGAGGCCGTCGCGCAGGGACTGGATCCAGCCCAGCGAGGTCACCAGCGTGACTACCGCGCCGATCACCGCGGCCCAGCCCAGGCCGGTGGGATTGAGCAGGGCCTGCGGGTCGACGAGCCCGCTGCCGCCGCCGATCTTCAGCAGCCCCGGCGCGCTCTTGGCGACGTTGGCGACGACGGCGTCCAGCAGCACCGTGTTTCCGCGCAGCGCCAGCGCGGCGATCGAGAAGCCCGTGGTAAGCAGCCCGGTGATGGAGAAGAACATGTTGAAACCCATACCCGCCGCCATCAGGGGCCCATGCGCCCGGGTGTATTGGGCGAACGCCCGCAGGGGCAGCAAGGAATTCAACCGGGCCAGCTGGTACGCGGCGAACGCCAGCGCCACGGGCACGGCGCCCTTCTTGGCGAGCCTTGCCGCGCCGTACGCCGCGCGCTTGTGCAGCAGCGCCACCCGCAGTTCCTTCCGCTGGGTCGGCAGCGGCGCGGTGGGGCTGGGCTTATGGTCAGTGCGTTGGGCCGCCAAAGGTCAGTTCTTCCTGTAGTTGCCATTCTCCGGAACCATCATGGAGGTACAGGCCGATTCCCGCGGCCTCAAAACTGGCTTCAAAATCGCTCAGAGTCTCTTCGGCGCTGTCCAGTCCGCCGGTGTCGATGTCGTGCGCGATGGTCACATGCGGGTGGAACGGAAACGGCAGGGCCCGGGCAAGAGGTCCCTGCTGCAGCCGCTGGTGCAGGTCAACGCAGGCACCGAATCCGCGGTCCACGTTCAGGTAGACGACGGGCGATACCGGCCGGAAGGACGAGGTGCCTTTGATGCTGACGGTGAACGGCAGCTGCGCGCCGGCGACGGCGCGGACATGCTCCAGTGCGCCCTGCCAGTCCGCCACCGGTGTCGTGGTGACAAGCGTGATGTGCGCCGGAATCCGGTCCGCCAGCGAGTCGCCGAAGGAGCGGCGCCAGCGCCGGAGTTCGGTGGCCAGCGGGTCGGGGATGGCCACCACCACGCCGGCGCAGTGCCCGTCCGCGCAATCGGGTGTCCCCACGGCCGGTCCGGGCGCCCCGCGGCCTGCCGCCGTGGGCCCCGCCAATGGCTCCAGCCCGGCCGCGGGCGTGTCCGCCGGCGTTGGTTCCGCCGCCGTCGGTTCCGGCCCTGCCGCGATCATCGGTCAGCGACCGCTCTGCAGGGGCAGGAAGCCCATCCGCTCATACACCGAGCCCAGTGTGGCGGAGGCGATTTCGCGCGCCCGCGCGGCCCCGCCGGCAAGCAGGCGGTCCAGCTCCGCCGGGTCATCCAGGAGTTCATTGGTCCGGGCCCGCAACGGCGTCAGGAAATCAACCACGACGCCGGCCAGGTCCACCTTGAGGTGGCCGTACATCTTCCCGGTGTAAGCCTGCTCCAGTTCGGCGACGGGTCGTCCGGTGAGGGAGGAGTAGATGGTCAGCAGGTTGGAGATCCCCGGCTTCGCCTCGCGGTCGAAGCGGATTTCGGTGCCGTCGTCGGTCACCGCTGACTTGATCCGCTTGGCCGCGATGGCCGGTTCTTCCAACAGCTGGATGGCGCCGTTGGGTGACTCCCCGGTCTTGGACATCTTCGCCGCCGGGTTCTGCAGGTCGTAGATCTTGGCGGATTCCTTCAGGATCACTCCGTCCGGAACGGTAAAGGTCTCCCCGAAGCGCGTGTTGAAACGCTGGGCCAGGGTCCGGGTGAGTTCCAGGTGCTGGCGCTGGTCCTCCCCCACCGGGACGAGGTCGCTGTTGTACAGCAGGATGTCCGCGGCCATCAGGGACGGGTAGGCAAACAATCCCAGGCTGGCCGATTCGGCTCCGCTGCGCTGGCTCTTGTCCTTGAACTGGGTCATCCGCGAGGCCTCGCCGAAGCCGGTGATGCAGTTCAGGGCCCAGGCCAGCTGGGCGTGTTCGGGTACGTGGGACTGGACGAAGAAAATGCACTGCTCCGGGTCAATCCCCGCGGCAATGTATTGCGCCGCGACGTTGCGGGTGCGCCGGCCCAGCGCGGCGGGATCAAAATCCACCGTCACCGCGTGCAGGTCAGGAATGAAGAAGACCGCGTCGTAGTCCCGCTGCATGTCCACCCAATTGCGCACGGCCCCGATGTAGTTTCCCAGATGCATGGAATCGGCAGTGGGCTTGGCACCGGAAAGGATGCGCTGGCGTGTGGCGGTCATACCCTCAATACTTTCATTACATTCGTGCGGTACGGAGCTTTGGCGGTCCTATAGGGAGTAGTCAACCACCAAGGGGGCGTGGTCGGAGAAGCGGGTGTCCCAGGATCCGGCGCGGTCGACGACGGCCGACCGTGCCGCGGCCGCGAGCGCCGGGGTGGCCAGGTGGTAGTCGAGGCGCCATCCGGTGTCCGTGTCGAAGGCCTGGCCGCGTTGGGACCACCAGGTGTACGGGCCCTCGACGTCGCCGGCGAGGCTGCGGTGCACATCGGTGTATCCGATCTCGTCCCCGAAGAACCTGTCGAAGTAGGCGCGCTCCTCCGGCAGGAACCCGGCCTTCTTGACGTTGCCCTTCCAGTTCTTAATGTCGAGTTTCGTGTGGCCGACATTCAGGTCCCCGACCACGAGGACGTGCGTGCTGGCGCGCCGCAGTTCCGGCAGCCGGGTGGTCATCACGTCCAGGAAGCGGAACTTGTCCACCTGCTTGGGTGTGTCCACCTCCCCCGAGTGCACATAGGCGCTCACGACCGTCAGGGTCTCCCCCGACGCCAGCGCATAGTCGGCCTCCACCCAGCGGCCGCTGGTGGCGAAAAAGTCGTCGCCGATGCCGATCCGGGTGGCGGCGGGCTCGAAACCGTCCCGCCGGGAGGCGATCGCGACGCCGGCCCGGCCCTTTGCCTCGGCCTCCGCATGCAGGATGTGCCAGTCCTGGCCGAGCAGGTCATGGACCACCGCGTCGGGGGCGCGGACTTCCTGCAGGCACAGGATGTCGACCTCCCGGGCTGCCAGCCACGCGGCCATTCCCTTTTTGTACGCGGCGCGGATCCCGTTGACGTTGACCGTGGCAACCCGCACCCGGTCCTGCTCTGCTGCCATATTCACCCGCATCACTTTACCTTGCCGTGCCGTCCGCGTGGCGCGCCGCGGAAACGGCTGTGCGCCGCAGAAACCGTCGTGCGCCGCCGAATTTTCCGTGGCGCACGGGCTTTTCGACGGCGTTTTTCCCACGGCGTTGCCGCCGGCGGGCCCCGGTCCGGGACGGCACTCCCTAGGGGATGACGGTGCCCGCGATCGGACCCTCGTCCGGCCCGGCACCGGACCCGTCCCCGGCGCCGCCGGAGCCGAGCAGGCCGCGGGCGTTGGCGGCGGTGATGCCGATGGTCTCCAGCGCCCGGTCCACCTGCTCCCTGTCCCCGGCGGCAAGATTGTCCGCTATCACCGAGACCTGCACCTGAATGATCTTGAAGGAGTGGTCCAGTTTCAGGTCCCGCACGCCGCCGCCAGACTCGGCGACGAGGCGCGTGCCGCCGTCGGACCCGTCCGGACGCGCGGTGCCGCCGCTGGCCTTGGCGAGGTGCGACTGGGCCTGGCGCACCTGGCTGGCGCCGAAGCGGGCCACCTTGTACAGCCCGATGTAGCTCAGCGTGGCCAGCGCGAGCCAGCCGAACGCGATCACGGCGATAACCCAGCCGAGGACGGTGTTGTTGTTGGCGGCCAGGACCAGGGCCACCAGGAAGACCAGCGCCAGGACCAGGGGGCCGACGGCGGCCCACCGGCCGGGGCGCCGCGGGGAAGACGGATGGGAGCCAAATGAGTACATGCTCCCATTCTCTCAAACCCCGCGCCCGGCCCGTGCCGCGACGTGATTAGCGCAGCGCCCGGATCAGCGCAGGAACAGTTTGCGCAGCCGCCCCGTGGTGAGCACCAGGCCAAGCACGATCATGACGAGGTAGTACAGCAGGTGCAGCCAGGTGCCCGAGTCGATCACTCCGGCGTTCAGGTTCCGCAGCAGTTCCACCCCGTGCCAGAGCGGCATGGCCTGGATCAGCCACTGGATGGGCTGGGGATAGACGGACAGCGGGTAGAAGGTGGCGGAGAACAGGAACATCGGCATCATCACGAAGTTGATCCAGTCCAGCTGCTGGAAGGTTTTCATGTAGCTGGTGATCCCCATGCCGAAGCTGGCGAAGCCGAACGCGATAAACACCGAGGCCGGGACCATCAGCAGGGCCACCGGGGTGGTGATGAGTCCCATCAGGGCCATCACCGCGGTGAAGCCGACGGCGTACATGAAGCCGCGCAGCAGGGCCAGGAAGATCTCTCCGAGGGCAACGTCCAGCGGCCCCAGCGAGGTGTAAAGCATGCCCTGGTACAGCTTGGCGTAGTTCATTTTGAAGAAGACGTTCATGGTGGAGTCGTACACGGCCCCGTTCATCGCGGAGGTGGCCAGCAGCGCCGGGGCGATGAACGCCGCGTAGCTGATGGGCGCGCCCGTCGGCCCGGTGACGGTGCCGACCAGGGCTCCAAGCCCGATGCCCATGGAAAGCAGGTACAGCACCGGCTCGAAGAAGCCGCTGAGCATGACCATCCAGTTGCTGCTCTTGGTCGCCAGCAGTCCGCGGCTGATGACGGCGCGGGTGTTGCCGGAGTAAAGGGCGCTCAGGGGCCGGTTCCCCGCCACGAGGAGGGTCGCCGTCGTCGTCGTTTGGGTGCTCATTTGCCCAGCCTTGCCGCGAAGATGCGCCGGGCCATGATCCAGCCGGCGGCCGCGGTGGCCAGCATGAATACGATGTGCACGGCGGACAGCCAGAGCGGTTCCGCATACCCGTAGCTGAGGACGCGCCCGATCTGGGTGGCGTGCCACAGTGGGGAAATCCAGCCGATCCACTGCAGGAACCACGGCAGCGAACTGAGCGGGAAGAACGTCCCCGAAAAGAGGAACAGCGGCGTGACGATGAAACGCTGCACCATGGCGAACTGGCCCTTGTCGTGGGTGATGGTGGATACCCAGGCCATCAGCGGCAGCCCGAAGGAGAGTGCGCAGAGGGTGGCGGTGAAAATACTGAGCCAGGCCCAGGGCCCGGGGGCGGCGTGGAACGCGAGGACTATCAGGAAGTAGATCGCCGTCGGCCCGGCGATCCGCAGCGAGACGGCAATGATGTGGCCCTCGGCTATCTGCGCCGGGGTCAGCGGCGAGGCGTGCGGTCCGAAGAAGGTCCGCCGCCATTTGAACCCGTCCATGATCGGAAACATGAATTCGCCGGTGGCCGACATCATGGCGGCCGAGGCCACCAGGGCGGGAGCCAGGAACGTCAGGTAGTCCACGCCGGCAAAGTTGCCGGCCCCGTTGGCGTTGATCAGCGAGGCCATTCCCACCCCCATGGCAAAAAGGTAGGCCAGCGGAGATCCGACGCTGTAGGCCAGCACGCTCACCGCATACCCCTTCATCGCCCGCAGGGTGTGCTCGGCGAAGTACCAGGACCCGTAGCGTGCGGCCTTCGCCGCCGAGGCCTCCGGGCCCTGGGGAACCGGCAGGCCGGCGCGCTCGGCGGCCGGACGTGCTGTTTCGCTAGTCAATGAGGCTCCTTCCCGTAAGCCGGAGGAACACGTCCTCCAGTGAGGATCGGCGGATCAGGGACGTGACCGGGCGCAGGCCCAGCTGGTTGACCTGCTCCAACGCCGCCTCGCCGTCCTCCGCGTAGATCAACACCCGGTCGGGCAGGGTCTCGATCCGCTCTCCGATGCCCTCCAGCTCGGCGGCCACGGTGGTGTTGCGTTCGGAGCCGAACCGGAGTTCCAGCACTTCGCGGGTGGAGTATTCACGAATGAGTTTCGACGGCGAACCTTCCGCCATGATCCGCCCCTTGTCCACCACGATGAGCCGGTCGCACAACTGCTCCGCCTCATCCATGTAATGGGTGGTGAGAACCAGCGTAGTCCCGGCTTCCTTCAGGCGGAACAGCCGGTCCCACAGAATGTGCCGGGCCTGCGGGTCCAGCCCCGTCGTGGGTTCGTCCAGCAGCAGGATCTTGGGATCGTTGATCAGCGACCGGGCGATGGTCAGGCGCCGTTTCATGCCGCCGGACAGGTCATCGACCTTGGCGTTGGCCTTGTCCGTCAGCTGCGCGAACTCCAGCAGCTCGTCCGCCTTGGGGCGCAGATAGCTCATCGGAAGCCCGAAGTACCGCCCGTAGACGATCAGGTTGTCCCGGACCTTCAGTTCCTCGTCGAGGTTGTCCTGCTGCGGCACCACTCCGAGGTGCGCACGGACCTGGGGCCCGTGCTGTTCGGGGTCGAGGCCCATGATGCTCAGCTGGCCGGAGGTCCGTTGCGAGACCCCTCCGATCATCCGCATGGTGGTGGATTTGCCGGCACCGTTGGGCCCCAGCAGGCCGAAGGACTCCCCCGCCGGAATGTCGAATGAAAGGCTGTCCACGGCCGCGAAGTCCCCGTAGGTCTTGCGCAGATTCCGGGCCGAGATCACGAAGGGCGTCTGGGATTCGTCAGTGAACACGCTGACAAGGCTAATACACGTTTCCGGTGGCCGAAGCCGCCCGGGCGGCGGTCAGTCCGCGATGGCGGCGGTCAGTCCGCGATGATGCCGGCCTGCCATTCCGCGGCCTCGACCACGTTGGCCAGCAGCATGGCCCGGGTCATGGGTCCGACCCCGCCGGGGTTCGGCGAAATCCAGGACGCGACATCGGCCGCATCGGGATCCACATCGCCGACCATCCTGGACTTTCCGGTGTCCTCGTCGATCATCCGGCTGACCCCGACGTCCAGCACGATGGCCCCCTCCTTCAGCTGGGCGCCGGTGACCATTTCCGGGAATCCGGCAGCCGCCACCACCACGTCCGCCATCCGCAGCAGTTCCAGCAGGTCAAGCGTGCCGGTATGCGCGAGCAGCACGGTGGCGTTCATCGACCGCCGGGTCAGCAGCAGCCCCAGCGGACGGCCTACCGTCACACCGCGGCCGATCACCAGGACCTTCTTCCCGCCCAGGGTGATGCCGTGGCGCAGCAGCAGCTGCACGATGCCGTGCGGAGTGCACGGCAGCGGCGAACGCATCTTGTCGCTGACGTTCAGCACCAGCTTGCCCAGATTGGTCGGGTGCAGTCCGTCGGCGTCCTTGCCCGGATCAATCCGTTCCAGAATGGCATTGGTGTCGATGTGGGCAGGCAGCGGCAGCTGCACGATGTACCCGGTGGTGGCGGAATCGGCATTCAGTTCATCGATCACGGCCTCCAGCTCCGCCTGGGTGGTGGCGGCCGGCAGGTCGCGGCGGATCGAGTTGATCCCCACGTCCGCGCAGTCACGGTGCTTGCCTGCCACGTACCACTTACTGGCCGGATCCTCGCCGACCAGGACGGTGCCGAGCCCCGGCGTGATGCCCTGGGCCCTGAGCACCCCGACGCGCTCGGCCAGCTCCGCCTTGATGACTGCCGCCGTCGCCCGTCCGTCCAGGATCCGGGCGGCCATCGGTGTTCCGAAGGGCGTTTTGGGGTGGTTGGGGTTCGTGTTGGTCATGCGCTCACCACTCTTCCTGGCCCGGGTACAGCGGGAATCCGCCGGCGAGGGTGTCCACCCGGGTTCGCAGCGCCTCGACGTCGGCCCCGCCCTTGAGTGCGGTGGCGATGATCTCGGCGACCTCGGTGAACTCGGCCGCGCCGAAGCCGCGGGTGGCCAGCGCCGGGGTGCCGATCCGCAGGCCGGAGGTGACCATCGGGGGCCGCGGGTCGAACGGGACGGCGTTGCGGTTGACCGTGATGCCCACGCTGTGCAGCAGATCCTCGGCCTGCTGACCGTCCAGCTGGGAGTTGCGCAGGTCCACCAGGACCAGGTGCACGTCGGTTCCGCCGGTCAGCACGGACACGCCCGCGGCCGCCAGATCCGGCTGGTTGAGGCGGTCTGCGATGATGCTGGCACCCGCCAGGACACGCTGCTGGCGCTCCTTGAACTCCTCGCCCGCGGCGACCTTGAAGGCCACGGCCTTGGCGGCGATGACGTGCATCAGCGGACCGCCCTGCTGGCCGGGGAAAACAGCGGAATTGATCTTCTTGGCCCACTCCTGCTTGGCCAGGATCACGCCGGAGCGCGGGCCGGCGAGCGTCTTGTGCACCGTGGAGGTGACGACGTCGGAATACGGCACCGGGGACGGGTGCAGTCCGGCGGCCACCAGGCCGGCAAAGTGCGCCATGTC
>JBIOFK010000018.1:0-24549 GCA_044447065.1 Actinomycetales bacterium
CCGGGACCCCGGTCAGCGTCACCGACGGCAGCACCGCCGCCCCCGTGGACAGCCGGGTGCGGGCGTCGCGGATCCCGATCCCCAACACCGCCTGCAGATACTCCGCCGTCCCCCGAAACGCAGACCGAGCCCCGCCCTTCGAACTCCGGTCCGTGCCTGCGCCTGGGCCTGTGGCCGTGGCCGCGGCCGAG
Source organism: Actinomycetales bacterium (assembly GCA_044447065.1). Taxonomy (GTDB): domain Bacteria; phylum Actinomycetota; class Actinomycetes; order Actinomycetales; family Micrococcaceae; genus JBIOFK01. Next base: position 192 of record JBIOFK010000018.1, read on the forward strand.
GCCGTGGCCGTGGAGCCTCCTCTGGACGCGGATCCGGCCGGGACGCCGGCCGGGGCTCCAACAGTGTCGAAAGCGAACACCGCCCTCCCCGCATCCACCCGCTCCGGGGTGTTCGCCGCCAGATTCGCCGCATCCACCGCCGACGCCGCCGTGATCTGCAGGAACCCCGCCAAACGGGCAATCCTCTCAATATCCAGCAACGCCCCCACCAGGCCCGGGCCGTCCAGCAGGGCCGCACCGGCAGGGAACGTGGTGGCGGCATCCGCCAGCTCGGACCTCAACCGGGAAAACAGCCCCGGCGCGTCAGGCTCAAGAGTTTCGGACGCCAGCCCGAAGACCGGGCCATCACCGTTACGGTCGGCGTCCGGATCCACGGTTGGCCCGTCACCGGCCGGATCCACACCGGCGCTGTCCTGAGCCTTCCCGTCAGCGGAGACCGGCCCGACCTCACCACGAACCGCGGCCAGGCCGCCGGCGGTCGCCGGGAAATCCGGACCCGCAGCACAGACCGGGACATCACCGGCAGGCGCTGCCGGGTCCGGGGTCCTACGCTGCTTCGAGTCCATACAAGAATTTTATGCGAAGACATATTCGATCGGAAAGGGGTCACAGCTCGTATGTGCACAATCGGTAGCGGGAAATGCCTGTGGAGGACAATGGCGGTCGCCCACCGTGATCCGTGCTGGCCGCTACGCTGCGATCCAGGCAATCCGGGCAGAATTTTGCCGTCAGGGGACGCGCTCCAGCCACTCCTTGGTACCGAACTTGGCCTCGACGCGCTGTTGCGCCTCAGCCAATTCGGCCGGCGTCAAGCCGCCCGAGGTCGCGCCGTACCGTTCGGCGAAAGTCGTCATCATGGTCTCAATGATGTCCCGCCGCGCCAGACCGCTTTGCCGCCTGAGCGGATCCACCCTTTTCTTCGCGGACTTGGTCCCCTTGTCCGAGAGTTTTTCCTTGCCAATGCGCAATACTTGGACCATTTTGTCGGCGTCAATGTCGTAGCTCATGGTGACGTGGTGGACCATCCCGCCATTGGCCAGCCGCTTCTGCGCCGCTCCCCCGATCTTGCCCTGCTCGGTGGAAATGTCGTTCAACGGAACGTAGAACGCCTTGATTCCGAGGGATTCCAGCGCCGCCATGACCCAGGCGTCCAGGAAGGGATATGAGTCGGCGTAGCTGAGGCCGTCCACCAGTGTCTGCGGCAGGTAGAGCGAATAGGTAATGCAGTTGCCGGCTTCCATGAACATGGCACCCCCGCCGCTGATGCGCCGCACGACGGTAACGCCGTTGCTGTTTGCGCCGTCTGGATCAACCTCGTTGCGCAGCGACTGGAAACTGCCGATCACGACCGAGGGCTCCTCCCAGTCCCAGAACCGCAAGGTCGGGCGGCGGGACCCCGTCCCAACCTCCTCGGCGAGGACCTCGTCCAACGCCACGTTCACCGCAGTCGGCAGAACTGTGGGGGCAATGATTTCCCATTCGTGGTCCGCCCAGCTCGTTGCCTTGGACAGGGCCCGCCGGACCGCGATGGCGACGGCCCTGGCGGAGAAGCCGAAAAGTACTGCCTCCGCCGGCAGCGCCGCGGTGACCACTTCCTCCAGCGCCGGTGCGCCGCTCTCTGCGGGAAAGCCTTCCAGAGCGGCGTTGATGGCGCCCAACACGTCGTCGGGTTCAAGGAAGAAGTCTCCACTGATGGAAACGCCGGAGAGCAGTCCGTCGGCGATCGCCAGGTCCGCCACCACCAGTTTGCCGCCCGGAACCTTGTACTCCCCATGCGACGCCGCGGCCGCCTCAGTTGAATCCATGCTCCAACCATACGCACGAGGCCCCGCGGCCATTGCCGCGCGCTTTGGAACGACTTTGGGAACGTCCCGAAGCAGGACGTCCTTTGGATCGTCCGCAAGCAAAGCGTCCCCAAGCAAAGCGCCCTTAAGCAGGCAGGGACCGCGCCGGCCGGCGCGGTCCCTGCAAAAACTGGCTGAAAAGACTACTTCGTGCCGAAGCCCTTGAAGCGGGCGTTGAAGCGCTCCACGCGGCCGGCGCTGTCCATGATGCGCTGCTTGCCGGTGTAGAACGGGTGCGACTCGGAGGAGATTTCGACGTCGATCACCGGGTAGGTGTTTCCGTCTTCCCACTCGATGGTCTTGTTCGAGCTGACCGTTGAGCGGGTCAGGAACTTGGTGTCGGAGGCCAGGTCATTGAAGACAACGGCTTCGTACTTCGGGTGGGTGTTACTCTTCACGATTGTGCCTTTTCTTTGCGGACTGGATTTTGCCAGGCCATGCGGGTGACCGTTGCACGCTAAAGAGCGGTACACAGGTCATAGGAGGGTTGGTCACGGGGACCAGCTACCAATACTAGCTCCGGGCCGGACGAAATCCTAACCGCGGCACGCCCAGAACGCCACCGCGCTCGCGGCCGCGACATTGAGGGAATCGACGCCGGGCCGCATCGGGATTTTCACCGCAAAGTCGGCTGCCGCGAGGGTCCCCGCCGCCAGGCCGTCGCCCTCGGTGCCGAGGATCAGCGCCAGTTTCTCCTCCCGCCGCGCGGCGAAGACATCCAGGTCCAGCGAATCCGGGGTCAGCGCCAGCGCCGCCGTCGTGAATCCCTGCGCCGAGAGTATGGACATGTCCGCCGGCCAGTGGCCCAGGCGCGCCCAGGGAACCTGGAAGACAGTGCCCATGCTGACCCGTATGCTGCGGCGGTAGAGCGGGTCGCCGCAGCGCGGGGTGACCAGCACGGCGTCCACGTCCAGCCCGGCGGCGGAGCGGAAAATGGCGCCCAGGTTGGTGTGGTCCACGATGTCCTCCAGGACGGCGATCCGTCGCGCACCCGCCAGGACGGATTCCACCGACCGCGGTGCGGGCCGGTTCATCGCGGCCATGGCTCCCCGGTGCAGGTGGAATCCGGTGATCTCCTCCAGCACGCCCGGTGCGCCGAGGAACGCCGGCACGTCCGGATAGGCCTCGAGGATGTCGCTCAGTTCCGGCAGCCACTTCCGTGCCAGGAAGAAGGAGCGCGGCGTATGTCCCGCGTCCAGGGCCCGGCGCAGCACCCGGGAACTTTCCGCCAAGTACAGCCCCTCGGCCACCTCGCGGCTGAGACGGAGCTGGACGTCGGTGAGCCTGGTGTAGTCCGCCACGCGCGGGTCACTGGCGGAGTCCAGTTCGATGATCACGCGCCGACCAGCTTCCCGACCATAAAGTACAGCGCCACCAGCCCCAGCGTGACGATCACGATCCGAAGCGCCAGCGGGGACAGCCGCCGTCCGACTTTGGAGCCCACAAAGCCGCCGGCCAGCGAGCTGACGGCGATCAGCGCGACCACCGCCCAGATGATCTTCTCCGGGGCGAACAACAGGTAGGACACGGCCGCGATCAGGTTGACGGCGAGCGAGAGCACATTCTTGACGGCGTTGGCGTTCTGCAGCGTCCCGGTCATGAAGATCCCCAGGATCCCCACCAGCAGGATGCCCTGCGCGGCAACGAAGTAGCCGCCGTAGACGCCGGCCAGGAACACCAGGCCCACCATGGCCGCGGTGTGCGAGCGGTGCGGAACGCCGTCGTTCGCCTCCGCACGCGCCTTGACCCAGCGCTGCAGGCGGGGCTGCAGCACCACCATGGCCAGCGCGAGCACTATCAGGAACGGCGCCACGACCCCGAAGACCGACGCCGGCAGGTGCAGCAGCAGGAAAGCGCCGGTGATGCCGCCCAGCAGTGAGGCGGGGATGAGCCTGGCCAGGTTGGAGCGCATGCCGGCCAGCTCGCGCCGGTAGCCCCAGACGCCGGAAGCGCCGCCGGCGATCAGGCCCATGGCGTTGCTGACGGTGGCCATGACCGGCGGGTAGCCGAGGGCTATCAGGATGGGGAAGGTCACCAGAGTGCCCGAGCCGACGACCGAATTGATGGTCCCCGCCCACAGTCCGCCGAGCAGGATGAAGAGCGCGTGCAGTGGCTCCACGGCGGGTGCTAGTGCCGCGCGGTGGCCGTGAACCGGCCGTCCGTGCGGGTCACCGTCAGCGGCAGCCCGAACGTGGCGCTGAGGTGGTCCTCGGTCAGCACCTCCGCGACGGGTCCCTGGGCCACCACGGCACCGTCGCGCAGCAGCAGCGCATGGGTGAAGCCCGGCGGGACCTCCTCCAGGTGATGGGTGACAAGGACCAACGCCGGGGCGGATTCGTCCGCCGCAAGGTCGCTCAGCCGCCGCACCAGGTCCTCGCGGCCCGCCAGATCCAGCCCGGCGCCGGGCTCGTCCAGCAGCAGCAGTTCGGGGTCGCTCATCAGGGCGCGGGCGATCTGGACGCGCTTGCGTTCGCCCTCGCTGAGCGAAGCGAACGGCCGGTTCATGAAGGTCGACATGCCCCAGGCCTCCAGCAGGCGGAAGGCGCGCCGCTCGTCGTCGCGCTCGTAAGCCTCGCGCCAGCGCCCGGTCACGCCATAGGCGGCGGTGACGACGACGTTGAGCACCTTTTCGTTGCCGGGGATCTGGCTGGCCAGGGCGGCGGAGGCCAGGCCGATGCGGGGGCGCAGTTCAAAAACGTCGACGGCGCCGAGCACCTCCTCGAGGATGCCGGCCACGCCCTGGGTCGGGTGCATGCGGGCTCCGGCGATCTGCAGCAGCGTGGTTTTTCCCGCCCCGTTCGGTCCCAGAACCACCCAGCGTTCGCCCTCTTTGACCTGCCAATCGACCGAATCAAGCAGCGTCTTGCCCGCACGGACAACGCTGACACCGGCCAATTCGAGAACATCGCTCATAGCCTTAGACATTAGGGCACCGGACGCGGCCAATGCGAACCGCCCCGGCCGGCCGCCGTCGTGTTGCGTGCGCTGGCTAAACTGGAGCCCATGCACGCCAACTTTTCCGCGGTCAGCTATGCCCTGGCTCTGACGCCGGCCGCCCTGGATCAGCTCCGCAGCACCCTGACCGGGGCGGGGGCGCTGATACTCGGCGAGGACGCCGTGCAGCACGAGCCATTCGCGGTCCGGACGTTCGACCTGCTGCTGACGCCGGATTCCGCGGGCGGTACGGGCGAGGCGCTGCGGAGCCTGCGTGCCGCGCTCCGCGCCTCGGGTGCCGCCGAGGGGACGGCCGTCGTGCCGGCGGAACTGCGGCGCGCGCCGCGGAAGCTGGTGATCATGGATGTGGATTCCACCCTGATCCAGCAGGAGGTCATCGAGCTGCTGGCCGCCCACGCCGGCACCGAGGCCCAGGTTGCGGAGGTGACGGCGGCCGCGATGCGCGGAGAACTGGACTTCGCCGCCAGCCTGCACGCCCGGGTCGAAACTCTGGCGGGACTGCCCGAGAGCGTGCTCGCCGAGGTCGGCAGGAAGGTGCTGCTCAGCGAGGGCGCGGAACGGCTGGTGAGGGCGGCGCGGGACGGCGGTCACGTGGTTGCGGCGGTTTCGGGCGGTTTCCGGCAGATCCTGGCCCCGCTGGCGGAGAGCCTGGGACTGGACCACGCGTTGGCCAATGAGCTGGAGGTGGCGGACGGGGTGCTGACCGGCCGGGTGAGCGGCGACGTCGTCGACCGTGCGGCCAAGGAGGCGGCATTGCGCCGCTGGAGCGCCGCGGAAGGCATTGCGCTGGAGCACACGATAGCCATCGGCGACGGGGCCAACGACCTGGACATGCTGGCCGCGGCGGGAATCGGCATCGCCTACAACGCCAAGCCTGCGGTGCGTGCGGCCGCGGACGCGCAGATCAATATCGCCTACCTGGACGCGGCCCGGTTCATCGCCGGCATCTAGCGCCCCCGCCGCACCCCAACTAAGTCGCCGATAAACGCACCCAAACCGGGGTCAAAACGACATTAACTGCGACCCAGTTGGGTGCGCCGGGGGTGCGGTGGGGTGCGGGCTGTCGGTCAGCGGAAGTAGTCGGCGCCGCCGACGTACTCGGTGTGGCCGCTCGGCACCTCGGCCGTGGCCATCTTTGCGACCTCGGCCGCGAATTCGGCGACCGAATACAGCCTGCCCGCCTCCTGGCGTCGCGACTCGATGGCGCCGGGGTTGGCCCGGTCCAGCAGCGTGGCGGTAACGGTGCCTTCGATCATGTCTCCGGAGACCACCACGAGCGAGATGCCGCGGTCCTCAAGGTTCGGCAGCAGGGCGCGCAGGGCCAATTCGCCGGCATTCTTGCTCCGGGCCACCGGCTCATATTCGGGCATAGTGGGAACCGTATCGATAAAGTGCGCCTGGTGGCTGGTCACAAAGACCACTCTGGAGCCCTCCGGCATGACCGCGACGGCGGAGTTGAGCATGTTGACCTGCGCGTCCCGGTTCAGCTTGAGCGCGTAGTCCTCCTCGACCCCGGACTCCATGCCGCCGGAGGCGTTGAGCACGAGCACGTCCAGCGATCCGAAATTCTCCATCGCGGCGCTGACCAGGGACTGGACCCCTTCCTGCGTGGTCAGGTCGGCACCGACGGCGACGGCGCGCCCTCCGGCCGCTTCGATCTCGGCAACGACCTTGTTGGCCCGCGGGGCCTTCTGCCGGTAGTTGATGACGACGGCGGCACCCTCGCCTGCGAGGAGCTTTGCCACCTCGGCACCGATCCCCCGGGAAGAGCCGGTGACTATTGCTGTCTTGTTTTCAAGCTGACCCATGTGAGTCCCTTCGACGCTGGAAATAGTGCTCTTCGTGCACGATCTGGAAATTAGCTATCAGTGACCCATGCCCAGGCCGCCGTCAACAGGAATGACGGCCCCCGAGATGTAACCGGCTTCATCGCTGGAAATCCAGCGGACTACGTTGGCGACCTCGGCCGGCTCGGCGAACCTGCCGGCGGGCACCTGGGCGAGATAATCCTTTTGGGTTTCCGCCGGGAGTTCGGCCGTCATGTCCGTGCGGATGAAACCGGGGGCCACGACGTTCGCGGTGATGCCGCGGGAGCCCAGCTCCCGGGTGAGGGAGCGCGCGATGCCGACCAGGCCGGCCTTCGAGGCGGAGTAGTTGATCTGTCCCGGGGCTCCATAGAGCCCGGAGACCGAGGAAATGAGCACTACCCGGCCCTTGCGCATTTTCATCATGCCCTTGCAGGCACGCTTGACGACGCGGAACGCGCCCGTGAGGTTGGTGTCGATCACCGAGGTAAAGTCGTCCTCACTCATGCGGATGAGCAGCGTGTCCTTGGTGATGCCGGCGTTGGCCACGAGCACCTCAACGGGGCCGTGCGCGGCCTCCACCTCCTTGAACGCGGCATCAATCGACGCTTCATCGGTGACATCCGCCTGGACCCCCAGAATTCCCGCCGGGAGTTCCGCTGCGCTGCGGTAGGTCACTGCGACCTTGTCCCCGTTGGCCAGGAAGGCCTGGGCGATGGCCAGCCCGATGCCCCGGTTTCCGCCCGTCACGAGCACGCTGCGGGCGGCGCGGGCCGCCGTCGTCGATTCTGCCGTCATCTATTCCTCCACGTTGTTCGTCGATAGCATCCTAACCGCCAATCGCGGGCCGGACCGGAATGTGATGCGGACCGCACTGCCCGCCCGGGGAGTCCGTTTCCGCCCGCGGCCGCTCTGGTGAGAGAATGGAGACGGCCTTTTGGAGCGTAATGAAGAATAGAGCAGGAACGCCGGCGGATGCCGCCTCGGAGGATCAGGACGTCCATAGCATCACGGATGCCAACACCTCCCTGACCGACGACATGCATGCCCGAATGGTCAAGTATTCGATCGCGATGGGAATCCGGCTGGTCTGTTTCGGGATGCTGTTCGTCCTGGACGGGTGGCTGAAGCTGGTGGCCATTGCGGGCGCCGTCTTCCTGCCGTGGGTGGCCGTAGTGATCGCCAACGGCGGCAGCGACACCGTCAACGAACACTCCGGCGCCCTGCTTGACAACGCCCCGCTGGCCGAGCTCCCGGCCGCCGAAGAGCGGTACGGCACGGCAGGAGACGACGGCGGTACGGTGCTGGAGGGCGAGATCATTCCCGAGACCGAACAAGGCAACACCTCCGACCGCGGGGGCATCGACGGCGGGGACGACGACGGCGGGAACATCGACGGCGGCACCTCCGACGGCGGCAGGCCGGAGGATCCCGACGCATGAGTCTGCTGGACCTATTGGGCGGCCCCGAGCCGGAAACCAAGCTCTGTTCCCGTAAGGGCTGCCGGGCGCAGGCCACCACCCAGTTGCTGTGGAACAACCCGAAAATCCACGCTCCCGACAGGCGCAAGGCGTGGCTGGCCTGCGCCGACCACGTCGAGTGGCTGGAGGACTACCTTCAGACCCGCGGCCTATGGAAGCAGACCGTGCCGCTGGAGGCGGGCCCGGACGCGGTGCCGGGCACCGGCGGGGACACAGCGGGAGGAAACCGTGTATAAGTTCCTGTGGTCCGGCAAATGGATGGGCTATCTGCTGATGGCTGCCATATTTGCCGCGGCGTGCATCGGCCTGGGTATGTGGCAAATGGGCCGCAAGGCCGAAACCGACACCACGATTCACCGGATTGAACGCAATTACTCGGCAACGCCGCTGACGTTCGCCGCCGCGCGCAACGATTTCGCCAAACTCGATCCGGCGGATGAGTGGTCGCCCGTCACCCTGATCGGCACCTACGATGTGGCCAATCAGCGCGTCGTGCGGAACCGGACCTTCGACGGCCAACCCGGCTATGAAGTGGTGGTGCCGCTTCGGCTGGAAGGCGGCGACACCGTCGTCGTGGACCGCGGCTGGCTGCCGATCGGCAACAATGATCCGGGCCACCCGGACACCATTCCCGAGCCCGTGGCCGGCCAGGTCACTGTCGTCGCCCGCCTCCGCCCGGCAGAGCCCGCCCTCAACCGCGGCGCGCCGGCCGGCCAGCTGGCCTCGATCGACCTGACCGCCTACCAGCAGCAACTGGGATATCCGATGCTGACCGGATCCTACGGACAACTGGTCTCCGAATCCCCCGCCGCCGCGGTGAACCCCCAAGGGTTCGTGCCTCCGACCCAGGACGACGGGACACACCTGAGCTACATGCTGCAGTGGTTCGCCTTCGGCGTGCTGTTCTTCGTCGGCTACGGGTACGCCGCGCGGCAGCAGGCGCGTGCCCAGGTATGGGCGGCCCAGGAGGCCGAAAACTCGGGCGAGGATCCGGAGGACGCGCTGGGCTATGGTTCCCATTTCCGCCCGAGCCCTCCCCCGCGGCCGCGAAGCAACCGGAAGCGGCCCACCGCCGAGGAAGAGGAAGACGCCGTACTGGACGCCCAGGGCTTCTAGGCTCATAGCGCTTTTAGGCGGTCGCAGGACGAAAAGAAACGCCGCTGTCGCCGCCCGGCCCGATCCGGCCCGATCCGACCCGCCCTACCGGTTCACACTAGATCCGCACCGGCTGCCCGGTTGTGGCAGACTCCTGGGCGGCCTTGACGATCTGGACCGTCCGGAAGCCCGTCCGGCCGTCCGGCTCTGCCGCCGCACCCGTCCTGACGCTGTGCAGGAACCTGTCGATCATGAGCGCGTCCAGGTCGGCACCGTACGGCAGCCAGAGGGCGCCGCGGCTGTCGTATCCGCCCAGATGGGAGGCGAAGGGATCCACGGTGATGGACCCTTTGGTGCCGGTCACCTGCAGGGTGAGGCCGCCCCAGTTCGGTGTGCCGGTCGGCTGGCTCCACGAGCAGTCGATCGCCGCGATGGTGCCGCCCCGGTAGGTAATGTTAACCAGGCCCGCGGTTTCGACCTGCAGGCCGGCGGCGCCGTGCAGGATTCGGTTGGAGACCGCCCGGACTGTTTCGGCAGGCAGGCCCAGCAGGTCATCGATGAGGTCGGCGCAATGCACCACGTGGTCGACCAGGGCGCCTCCGCCGGCGAGGTCGGGATCCGTGAACCACGCCCGGTCGGTGGGCATCCAGCCGTTGTTGGTGCCCACGATGGACAGCACCTCGCCAAGCTGTCCGGCCCGGATCCGCCGCTTCAGTTCTCCGTAGGCGGGGGAAAAGCGGACGGGAAAGGCGACCATCAGCTTCACACCGGCGTCGTCCGTGGCGCGTACCGCGGCCTCGGCATCAGCCAGCGTGGTTGCCAGCGGTTTCTCGCACAGGATGTCCGCACCTGCGGCGGCGGAGCGTTCGATCAGCCCGAGATGGCGGGCATTTTCGGCACAGACGATGACCGCCCGGGGCTGCCAGGCGAAGGCCTCCTCGTACGTTTCCGCGTAGCGGGCGCCGTACCCGGCCGCGAACGCGGCTCCCCTCGGACCCGGGTCGGAGGCCGCTTGCCCATCCGGATCGCTGGTGAGGAGTTCGACGTCGTCGCGCCGGGACAGGTAGCGGACATACCCTGCGGCGTGGCTGTGCGCGAAGGACAGGACGGCAACCTTCAGCGGAGCGGATCCCGGCAGCGGAGTCACGCGCGGCTTCGTTCCGCGGCAAGGTCCGGGGCGAGGATCTCCGGGGCCGAAAACGCGACGGCCCGCCCGGACCGGACGGATTCGTTGGCGGCCTCGGCGATGGCCAGGGCCATCAGCCCGTCCTCAAAACAGACCCTGGGCGGCCGGCCTCCGTCAATGGCCTCGGCAAACTCGCGGAGCTGGACCAAGTACGGACTTTCGCCTGGCGCGGCGGGCGGCAGATAGTCGGTGTCCTGGCCGCCGTCCAGATTCGTCACCAGCGACGTGTCGGCGGCCGAATCAAACTGGAGGACGCCCGCGTCGCCCGCGAGGTGGAAGGAGGTGCGGAAAGCCATGGCCGGGGGTCCCCAGGCTCCCTGGACGTGGGAAATGGCACCGCTCTGATGGGTCAGGGTTACGTGCGCACTGACCAGGTGCGGGCCTGTGCCGTCGGTGGCAGCCGGGCTCTGCACCGCATACACCTGGGCAACCTCACCGGCCAGCCACCGGGCCTGGTCCAGATCGTGAATCATTTGGTCGAGGATCAGCCCTCCGGATTGCACCGGATCGTAGAACCACGGGCTGGCCGGGCCCGCACCGCCGCGGTTGAAGCGCAGCACCGCCAGATGCCCGAGCCGCCCTGACTCTACAACGGCCTTGGCCGCCGCGTATTCCGGGAAGAAGCGGACCACGTGTCCGGGGTAAATGGTCGCCCCGGTGCTGCGGGCGGCGCGGAGTACTGCGGATCCCTCCTCCACGGTGCGTCCGACAGGCTTTTCGCAGATGATGTTCTTGCCGGCGGCCAGAGCCGCCAGGGCGATGATGCTGTGGCTGGTCGTTGGGGTGCAGATGTCCACGATGTCGGCGGCATCGAAGGCGTCCTCAAGCGAATCCGCCACGGTCAGACCGTAACGCTCCGCCAGCCGCTCGGCTCCCGCCGCCGAGAAGACCGTGATCTTTGCGCCCAGCGCGAGCCAGGCGGGAACGTGCACGTCGGTGATGCCGCCCGCGCCGATGAGACCTACTTTGAGCTTGTTCATGTGTCCTATTTCATTCCGGAGAAGGCGATACCGTCGATAACCCGCCGCTGCATGACGAGAAAGAGGATCAGTACGGGGGCGCTGGCCATCAGGCTGGCGGCCATCAGCACCGGGTAATTGGTCGAATTCTGGCCCTGCAGGGTAGCCAGTCCCGCCGAGAGAGGCATGCTTTCGGCGTAGGTCGAGACGACCAGCGGCCACAGCAGGTCATTCCACGACCACAGCACGGTGATGATGGCCAGCGCCGACAGGCCCGGCTTGGCAAGCGGCAGCATGATCTTCCAAAAGGTTTGAAACGGATTGCAGCCGTCCAGGCGGGCGGCTTCTTCCAATTCGTCCGGCAGGCCCAGGAAGAATTGCCGCATCATGAACGTCCCGAAGGCACTGAAGATGCCGGGCGCCACGATCCCGGCGGTGCTGTTGAGCCAACCGAGCCCCTGGATAATCTGGTACTGGGGAATCAGATAGACCTGCGAGGGGACCATCAAAATGGCCAGAATGATGCCGAGGATCAGGCCTTTGAAGGGAAACCGCATCCGCGCGAACGCGTATCCGGCCAGTGAGCACAGGGCCAGCTGGCCGATGGTCCGAATGATGGTGATGCTCACGGATACCCAGAATTGACTCATGAACGGCATCGCCGTGAAAACATCGGCATAGTTGTGCCACTGCAGCTCCGAGGGCCAGAGTGTCGGCGGCACCGACATGACCTCGGGGTTGGTCGACAGCGACATGATGATCTGCCACAGGAAGGGAAAGATCATGACGGCGCTTCCCAGCGACAGAATAATGTGGGCACCGGTATTGGACCCGGACTTGCGGCGCCGCGAGGCATTGGTGGCCGAACGCGTGCGCAGAACCTGTGGCGTCAGTGAGCTAGACATAGTTCACCCACCGGCGCTGGAAGCGGAACTGGACGGCGGTCGCTACTGACACCAGGACAAGTATGAGGATGGCTATGGTGGCTCCATACCCCTTGTCATTCTTGATGAAGGATTCATTGAAAAAGAGGTAAACAAGCGATTGCGAGTCGGCCATGGCGGGGTTGCCGGTCCCCAGCAGGACGAAGAGCAGATCGAACAGCTGGAAGCCGCCAATAACAGTGATGACAGTGACGAAGAATATCGACGGCGTAAGCAGCGGGACGGTTATTTGGCGGAACTGACGGAACCGGCTGGCACCGTCGATGGAGGCGGCTTCGTAGAGCTCGACGGGAATCCCTTTCAAACCGGCCGACAGGATGATCATGTTGAATCCCAAGGAGATCCACAGCCCCAGAATCGCGACCGAAATCAGGGCCAGCCATTCTGTCGAGATCCAGTGCGGGCCAGGAATGCCCAGCAGCGATAGCGCGGAGTTCAGGATGCCGAAGTCGCCGTTGTAGATCATCCGCCACACCATGGAGATCGCCACCGGCATCGCCACGTACGGAAGGAAGAAGGTCATCCGGTAGATCTTGGCGAAACGCAGGCCGGGACGATTCACCAGACTGGCCAGATAGACCGCGATCGGTACTCCGCACATCACGATGGCCGTGTAGACCAAGGTGTTAAGCAGGGAACGGCCGATTTGCGGGTCGGAGGCGAGCTTCCCGTAGTTTTCCAGACCGGTGAAGGTCGACCCGCCGAAGGGGCCGGAGGTGGTGAAACTCAGGTATGCGGTTTCCACGATCGGGTAGAGGTAGAACACCGCCACACCGAGGAAGAGCGGCAGGACGAACAGGACGGGCCACCATCCGTCAGAAGCCCGGGTTGCGTGGGGTCTACGGCCTGGCCGCCCGGCGGGCGCCCGCCGCGGGGCGCCCGCCCTTGCTGCTGTAGTGATCGACATGGCCTCGGACTATTCCTTCGCCAACAGCGCGTTCATCTTGTCGGCCAGGTCCTTGGCGACATCGGCGACCGGCTTCTTCCCGGAGAAGGCGTCGGGGAGCAGATCGGTCTCCAGCTGGTTCCAGGCGGCGGTGTTCTTCGACACCGGAAACGGGAGGGCGTACTGGTTGGCCGCGTCTTCGAATACCTTGATGTTGAAGCTCGGAACCGAATCCACAAACGCCTGCTGTGTTCCGTTGAACGCGGGATTGGCCGCACCCATGTCGGCCTGCGTCAGTGCGGCTGCCTTGGTGCCCAGGAAGGCCTGGAACGCCTCGGCGGCCTGCATGTTCTTGGACTTGGCGCTAACCACGTTCGCTAGGCCGTGGATGACCGTCGCCTTTTGCGTACCGCTGGGCAGCGGGACCACCGACGCGTCGGCGCTTACGGGCGAGGCTTTGATTTCCGAGACCTGCCACGTACCGGTCCACTCCATGGCTGCCTTGCCGTTATCAAACCATTTGTTGGCCGGGGTATCCGACATCTGCGCCAGGGTCGGGGATGAACCGTCGGCAATCAGGTCCGCCCAGAGCTGGAGTCCCTTGATGGATGCGGGATCGTCGTAACCGGACTTCTTGCCGTCCGCCGAGATGACGTTGCCTCCGGCCTGCAGGATGGAGTCGTAGTACCCTTCCTGCCCGCCGGACAGGTTGGTGGCCACCCCGTAGATTCCCTGATCCTTGAGCTTATCGCTAATGGTCTTGGCCGCCTTGTGGAAGTCATCCCACGTCCAGCTGCCGGTGGGGAGAGGTACCCCGGCCTTGGCAAAGATGGCCTTGTTGTACCACAGCGCAATCGTGTCAAAGTCCTTGGGGACGCCGTACTGCTTCCCGCCGGTGCTGTAGAGCTTGTTGAGCGAGTCCGGATAATTTGCCGGGTCAACCTGCTTTGAATCGGTCAGTGAGGTCAAGGGCTGCAGTTGGCCGTTGGTGGCGTAGAGCTGGAAATTTGGCCCGTTCATCCAAAAAACATCCGGCAGGGTATTGGAGCTGCCCTGGGTCTGAAGCTTCGTCCAATACTGCGCCCAGGGGGTGATCTCACTGGTGACCTTGATATTGGGGTACTTTTCGTTGAACTGCGCGATCACTTTATCCATCGCGGGCTTCTGGTTGACGTCCCAGTAGCTGTAGGTGATGTCGGATTTCAGGTCCGATGGGGCAGGACCAGACTGGGCCCCGGGTGTGCTTCCTCCGCCGCTGCATGCGGTAGCCAGCATGAGTGTCACAGCGGCCGCCACACCCAGTCCGAACTTGGTTTGTTTCATGCGTTTGCTCCTTTGGATAGTGTCTCCGGATTGGAAACGGCGGATATATGAGGAACGGAGCCTGTGGGGCCCGCTCCGCGCTGGTTGTTGGAGAAGTATTCCGCGACGTCCGCGGCAACAGGGGCCACCACTCGGGGGCTAGCCCCGTTTCTCAGCGACTCGGTGGCGGCGATGGCGGTCATCACCGAGTTCCGCGCCGCGACCGGGGATGTCTGCGTCGGCTCGCCCCGCAGGACGAAGAGGAGGAACTCCTTCATCGTGAGCGCATCTGCATCACCGTGCCCGCTTTGAGCTCCGGTAATCGGATACGACTGGTCGGCCTCCGGTGAGTAGGTGGTGCGCTTGGTCCACACCCGGACCACTCCACCATCTCCGTCGCCGAAATTTTCCAACCGTCCCCTTGTTCCGATCACGGTGTAATTGCGCCAATAGTCAGGGGTGAAGTGGCACTGTTGGTAGGAGGCCAGCACGCCGTTGTCCAGGCTCATCGAGATCATCGAAATGTCCTCGACGTCGATCACCGGGTTGAGTCCGGTCTGGGCGAGCGGCGGCCAGTTTTTCATCGAGAACCAGTCGGTCATCAGCTGGTCCGAGTTATCCCGCCTGTCCGTGACGGCACCGTAGACGGCAAGGTCGCCCATGGCCACCACATTTTCCGTATACCCGCCCGCAAGCCAGTGGATGATGTCGATGTCGTGGGCGCCCTTTTGCAGCAACAGGCCGGTGGAATGCCGGCGGTCGGCATGCCAGTCCTTGAAGTAATAGTCGCCACCGTTGCCGACGAAGTGCCGGCACCAGATCGCCTTGACTTCGCCGATGTCACCGTTGCGGATAATGTCTCGCATCACCTGGACAAAGGCCATGTGCCGCATGTTGTGTCCCACATAGAGTTTGGTCCCCGTCTCAACCGCAACGCGCAGGACCTCGTCCGCGTCGGCGGCCGTGGTGGCGAGGGGCTTTTCCACGTACACGGCTATGCCCGCCCGCAGGAAGTCGATGGCAATTTCGGCGTGCGTGTCGTCAGGGGAGGTCACGATCACGGCAGCCAGCGGAGGCACCAGGTCAAGCAGTTCCCGGTGGCCGCCGGCCACTACGGTGTCCGGGCCGAACAGCCGGACCGCCCTGTCCCGGCCGCGCGCGGTCGGGTCCGCGGCCGCCACCACCCGGCCCAGTTCGGATGCCGCCACCTGTGCTCCCAGTTCGGCCCGCGAGCCGACTCCCACCAGTCCTACCCGCAGAGCCGTGGCGGGCGGTGCCGGCGTCCGGAGGTGGCCCGGGGCCGGCGGTCCGGTCTCTGGCTGCGCCGGAGCGGTACTTTGGCGCGGGGCGGACGGGTTCGGCTCGGCGCCGTTGCCGTGGCTGGTTGGCATATCGTTCACGATGCTCAATTCTGGGAAAGACGGGCTCGGGTTACGTGAAGTAAATCACCCTCCGCGGTGCGCGTCAATGATTGTTTACGCACGAAACACTAAATTCACAATCATGATTCATCATCATCACGACTCATGGCCCTGCCGGCAGGGGCGGACGGACTTCCCTGCCGGCGTCCGACGGCGGCCGTTGGGTGTGCTGCCCGGCCCGCCTTTCCGCGGGTCCGGATCCTGTCGCGAGCGGCGGTTGCGGGCCGATTCCCGCCGGCCGCGATCGCCACCGGATGACCACGGGATCCCCACCCGATCCAAACGGGCCTCCGCATGCCGGTCCGTACCACCGGCCACCGCCAAAGCCCCTCCCACCGGCACGTTCCGGGGCCCGGCCACCCCGATTGCCGGGAAAGTCCCGTTAGACTTCTTGGGTGATTGATGAGCCAATCCAGAGAGTCAGAACTGCCCTCACCGAGGCCGGAGTGCTGGACACGGTCACCGTCTTCGAGGACAGCGTCCCGACGGCCGCCGCGGCGGCGGGGATCCTGCGGTGCGAGGTCGGAGCCATCGCGAACAGCCTGGTCTTCGACCTCGATGGCAAGCCGCTGCTGATCCTGGCCAGCGGCGCGGCGAAGGTCAATGTCAATCTGGTCACCGCGCTGCTGGGTGCGGGGAAGATCCGGCGGGCCAGCCCCGGCTTTGTGCACCAGCACACCGGACAGCAGATCGGCGGGGTCGCGCCGGTGGGCCATCCGGCGAAAATCGACACCATCCTGGATGAGGCACTGGAACAGTATCCGCTGCTGTGGGCCGGGGCGGGCGACCACAACGCCATGTTCTCGATCAGCTACGCGGAACTGCAGCGCATCACCGGTGGCCGCCCGATGCAGGTCCGCTAGGTACCGCCATGCCGGCGGGAGCGGCGGGACCGGCGGGGACTGCGGGGAACAGCGGCAGGTCACCGCGCCTGAAGGCACGGCTCGCCGGCCGCCCCGCGGAGGACGTCACCAATGTCGAACTCTACTTTGACCTTGTCTTTGTCTTTGCCGTCACCCAGCTGACGACACTGGTGCGCCACGATTCAGCCCTGACCGGATTGGGACAGGCCTTTCTGGTGCTGGGCCTGCTGTGGTGGATGTATGACGGCTACGTCTGGCTGACGAACGCCGTCCGGCCGGATTCGCTGGCCCCGAAGCTGGTGCTTTTCGGCGCCATGGCGGCGTTCCTGGTGCTGGCCCTCGCCATTCCGACGGCGTTCGGAGCGGGCGGATTGACCTTTGCCGTGGCGTTCCTGGTCGTGGTGGTGCTGCACGGGCTGCTGTTCATGACCGCCGGCGGACCGGAGGTGGCCAGGGCTGTGCTGGGGGTGCTGCCGTTCAATCTGGCGGCGGGGCTGCTGGTGCTGCTCCCCTGTTTCTTCGCCGGCTGGCCGCGCTGGCCGTTCTGGCTGGCTGGTGCCGCCGTCCTGATCGTCCACAGCCTGACGGCCCGGCTGAACGGGTACCGGATCCAGTCCGCGCATTTCGTCGAGCGGCACGGGTTACTGATCATCGTCGCCCTGGGCGAGGCGGTGGTGGCCGTCGGCGTGGGGGCCTCCAGCGCACCGCTTGGTCCCGGCGTCGTTGCAGGTGCGGTGCTGGGGCTGGCCGTGAGCATGGGTCTGTGGATGAACTATTTCGACCTCCCCCGGCAGCGTGCCGTGGCCGGCCTGGAACGTGCCACCGGTCCGAGCCGGTCCCGGCTGGCGCTGTACATGGCCGTCACCCATTTTGCGATGATTTTCGGCATCGTGCTGCTGGCGGCGGGCATCGAGGCGGTGATCACCCGCCTCGGCGATCCCGGCCGCGGTCCGGTTCCTTGGTTGCTGGCCGCGGGGGTGGCTCTGTTCCTGCTGGGCACCTTCGAGTACCGGCGCTCGCTGGGGACAGGCGCGCTGTGGTGGCGTCCGGCCGGAGCGGCCGTCGCGCTGGCCTCCGCTGCGGTGGGCCTGGCCGCGTCGGAGGCCGCCCAGCTGCTCGTGCTCGTGCTGGTGCTGGCCGCCGTCGCGCTTGCCACCGCCGGCTCTGCCCGCCGCCTCCGCCGGCGGAACCTCAGGCCAGAGTGATCAGGTCCAGATAGTCTTCGTTCCAGTGGTCCTCGATGCCATCCGGAAGCAGGACCACGCGCTCCGGGTTGAGCGCCTCCACGGCGCCTTCATCGTGGCTGACCAACACGACGGCGCCGCTGTAGTTACGCAGCGCGCCCAGGATTTCCGCGCGGCTGGCGGGGTCCAGGTTGTTGGTCGGCTCGTCGAGCAGCAGCACGTTCGCGCTGGAGGCCACAATGGTGGCCAGCGCCAGCCGGGTCTTCTCACCGCCGGAGAGGACTCCCGCGGGCTTGTCGACGTCGTCGCCGGAAAACAGGAACGAACCCAGGATCCCGCGCACCTCGGCATCGTTCATGTCGGGGGCGGACGAGCGCATGTTTTCCAGCACCGTGCGCGCGGTGTCCAGGGTTTCGTGTTCCTGCGCGTAGTAGCCGACCTTCAGCCCGTGGCCCGGTTCGACCGTGCCGGTGTCCGGGGCGTCCACCCCGGCGAGCATCCGCAGCAGGGTGGTCTTGCCCGCGCCGTTGAGTCCGAGGATGACGACCTTGGATCCCCGGTCGATGGCCAGGTCCACATCAGTGAAGATTTCCAGCGAGCCGTAGGACTTGCTCAGCCCGCTCGCGGTCATCGGTGTCTTGCCGCAGGGCGCCGGTTCCGGGAAGCGCAGCGCCGCCACCCGGTCCTGGGCACGGACTTCCTGCAGCCCGCTGAGCAGCCGTTCGGCGCGCTTGGCCATGTTTTGGGCCGCCACGGCCTTGGAGGCTTTGGCGCGCATCTTGTTGGCCTGGTCCATCAGCACGCCGGCCTTCTTTTCGGCATTGGCGCGTTCGCGCTTACGGGCACGTTCGTCCGTTTCGCGCTGTTCCAGGTACTTTTTCCAGCCGACGTTGTACTGGTCGATCGTGGCGCGGTTGGCGTCCAGGTGGAAGACCTTGTTCACTGTCGCTTCGAGCAGTTCGACGTCGTGGCTGATCACCATCAGCCCGCCCTGGTGGGTTTTCAGGAAATCCCGCAGCCAGGCCACGGACTCGGCGTCCAGGTGGTTGGTGGGTTCATCGAGCAGCATGGTCTCGGCACCGGAGAACAGGATCCGGGCCAGCTCCACCCGGCGGCGCTGGCCGCCTGAGAGCGTCTTGAGCGGCTGGTTCAGGATCCGCTCCGGCAGGGCGAGATTTGACGAAATTGCCGCAGCCTCGGCCTCGGCCGCGTAGCCGCCGTTGGCGAGGAATTCGTGTTCGATCCGGTCATAGCGGCCCATGGCGCGGTCCCGGACCTTCGGATCCTCACTGGCCATGTCCGCTTCGGTGGAGCGCAGCTTGGTGATGACGGTGTCCAGGTCACGGGCGGAGAGGATCCGGTCGCGGGCCAGCTGCTCCATGTCGGGGGTGCGCGGGTCCTGCGGGAGATAGCCGATTTCCCCGCTCCGGCTGACCTTGCCGCCGGCCGGCAGCGCCTCGCCGGCGAGGACCTTGGTCAGTGTCGTCTTACCGGCCCCGTTGCGGCCCACGAACCCGATTTTGTCCCCTTTGTCCACGCGGAAGGACACTTCGTCCATCAGCAGACGCGCTCCCGCGCGTAACTCAAGGTCTTGGACAATAATCAAGGGGAACAGCCTTTCAAACAGGGAAGGGGCGGCAAATGCCGCAGCGCCCGCCGTCGTCGGGCCGCGCAAAACCGGCCGCGGACGGGATGCGCACTCTGCCATTCTACCGACGCACCGGCTAAGAAATGCCGCCCGGGGTGGGAGGAACACGACAGGGACCGCGGCCGCCGCCGCACCTTATAGTTTTATGGAGGGAATGCTCCGCCGCCGTGTGACCGATTCCACCTGCGGTATCCGAACGCGAAGAAGGAACCATGCCGCACCAGACGCAGCCCCGCAAGGAACGACAGATCCACGAAGAGACCCCCGCTGTGCCGGGCACCGCCTCCCCCGCCGGACGGACCGTGGCCCGGCCGCGCCGGCGCTGGGGTGCGCAGGATCTGGCCCTCGTCGCCGTCTTCGCGGCGCTCGTCGCCGCGTCCGTGGCTGTTCCCGGCATCCCGGTCGGCCCGCTGGGCGTTCCCATCACGCTGCAGACGCTCGCTGTCGGACTGTGTGCGCTGGTGCTTGGCTTCGGCCGCGGCACCGCCGCCGTCGCGCTCTACGTGCTGCTCGGAGCGGCCGGCCTGCCGATCTTCAGCCTCTTCCGCGGCGGCCCGGGTGTCCTTGCCGGACCCTCCGGCGGTTACCTCATCGGATTCATCGCCGCTACGGCCGTTGCCGGGCTGATCGCCGGCTACGGCGTGCGCCGCCGCGGCCGGGCCTGGTGGCTGGCCGCGGCAGCCGTCGCCGGGATGCTGGTGGACCATGCATTCGGCGCGGGCTGGTTCATCATCATCGGCAAGAGCTGGGGCGCCGCGGTGGCCGCGGATGCCATCTACTTCCCCGGTGACATCCTCAAGTGCGCCGTCGCGGTGGCTGCGGCGCTGTCCCTGCACCGGGCCTTCCCTGACCTGCTGCAGCGCCGCCGGTAGTGCCCCGGATCGAACTCGATGGCGCCGCCGTCCGGGTCTACGCCCAGGACGGGCGCGAACGGACCATCCTGGCGCCCACCACGGTGGTCCTGGACACCCCCCGCATTGCGGTGATCGGGGCGAACGGAAGCGGCAAGTCGACCTTCCTGCGGCTGCTGAACGGCCTGCTGGAACCCAGCTCGGGGACGGTGCGGGTCAACGGGCTGGACACGGTCCGGCAGGGCCGCTCGGTCCGGCGCCAGGTGGGGTTTGTCTTCACCGACCCCCTGGCGCAGTTGGTAATGCCGACGCCGCTGGAGGATGTCGAGCTGTCGCTGCGCCGGACGGTGCCCGCCGGCCGGGAACGGCGCGCTCAGGCGCTCACCGTGCTGGCCGATTTCGGGCTGGCCCACCTGGCGCAGAGCAGCATCTATGAGCTCTCCGGCGGTGAGCGGCAGCTGGCGGCCCTGGCCACCGTGCTGTCGGTCAATCCGCGGATCCTGGTGCTGGACGAGCCGTCCACGCTGCTGGACCTGCGGAACACCGCCCTGCTTCGCCGGATCCTGGCGGCGCTGCCGCAGCAGCTCATCGTGGCCACGCATGACCTGGACCTGGCGCTGGACTGCAGCCGGGCCCTGGTAGTGGAGGCCGGCGAGGTGGTCTTTGACGGCACGTCGGAGGCGGCCGTGGACCATTACCGAAGGCTGTGCTCCTGATGGGCGGCGGTGCCTGATGCGCGGGCACGCGTTCCTTACCGGCGCCTACGTCGACGGCACCTCGGCCCTCCACCGGTCCCCGCTGTGGCTGAAGTTTCTGCTGCTGCTGGCGACGGCAACGGCGGCGCTGGCACTGCCCGGTCCGTGGCCGGTGGCAGTGGTCGTCCTGGTGGTGCTGGCGCATCTCGCCGCGCGGATCCCGGCTGTCCGGCTCTGGCACACGGTCCGGCTGCTGCTGCCGGTGCTGGTGCTGCTGGGCGCGTTCCAATGGTGGCAGAACGGGCCCGGACCGGCCGTGCGCGTGCTGGCCGGCATCACGGCCGCGGTGCTTGCCTCCGGAATCCTGACGGCCACCACACGCCCGGCCGCCGTCCTGGACGGGCTCGAATCCCTGGTGCGGCCATTGCGGCGGTTCGGGGCGGATCCGGAGCGCTTTTCGCTCACCGTCGCGCTGATGCTGCGCAGCATCCCGTTCATCATCGGATCGTTCGACGACGTCAGGGACGCGGCGCGGGCGCGCGGGCTTGAGCGCAGCCTCAGGGCCAGGACCCTTCCGGTGCTGATCACAACGGTGGCGTACGCGAGGCAGACCGGGGAGGCTCTGGCCGCCCGTGGCCTGGGCGAGGCGGACGACGACGTCGGAGCCGCCTAAGCGCTGACGGGCGCGACAGACCCCGGCGCGCGCTGGCCGCCCGGCCGGGCGCGGCAGACCCCGGCGCGCGCTGGCCGCCCGAGGCCGGGGCGGGCCGGACGACGGCGGCTGCCGCGCTCCGGCGGGCCCCCGGCTGCGCTGTCCGACGGTGCCGGAGCCGGCGGACTGTCAGCAGCGCTCCCAGCGGAACAGGGAACTGATGCCCATGCCGCCGGCGATGCTGATCATGGCCAGCGCGGCCTGGCCCTCGGCGGCCGTGCCGCGGGACTGGGCGAGCAGCCGCACCATGGACACGGCCCCGGACGCTCCGTAGGGATGGCCGAGTGCCAGCGCCCCGCCCTGCCGGTTAAGCAGGGCCGGATCAAGCTCCAGCTGGTCGGCCACCGCGAGGACCTGTGAGGCGAACGCCTCGTTGAACTCCAGCACCGGGATGGTGGTGCCGAGGTCGCCAGTATCCAGTCCGGCGCGCCGCAGCACAGCCCGCGTGGATGCCGCCGCGCCCATGCCCAGCAGCGCCGGTTCGCACCCGGTCGCGGCGCTCTCGGCGAAGACCAGGCCGTGGCTGAATCCGAGGCTGCGGGCCTTGGTCCGGCTCAGGACCAGGACGGCGGCCGCGCCGTCGCTGTACGGGCACGAATTACCGGCGGTGACAGTGCCGCCGGGAACAAAGGCCGCGGGAAAGCGGCCCAGCAGGGTTTCGGAGAGCGCCCGCCGCGGACCGTCGTCGGCCGTCAGCGGAAGACCCCGGACCAGTTCCCGGTCGAAGACGCCGGCCGCCTGTGACTCCAGGGCCCGGCGGTGGCTGGCGAGCGCGTAGGCGTCCTGGCGTTCCCTGCTGATTCCGAACGCGGCGGCGACGTTCTCCGCGGCGGTGCCGACGTCGGGGTCGCCGAGTTCCGCGGGAGCGAACTGTGCGCGGTCATAAAAGTCGAGCGAGCCGTCGGCGCGCCGGTGGGCCCGTGCGGGAGCCGTGCTGATGCTTTCCGTGCCGCCGGCCAGGTAAGCCTCCCCCGCGCCCGCGGCGATCAGCCGGCAGGCCAGGTTCACCGCCTCCAGCCCGGAGCCGCATTGCCGGTCCACGGTCAGGCCCGGCACGCCCAGCGGCAGTCCCGCGGTGAGGGCCGCCAGCCGGGCGACGTTCCCGCCGCCGCCGGTGGCATTGCCAGCGATCACGTCCGCCACTTCCCCGCCGTCGAGCCCCGTTTCGGCCAGGAGCGCCGCGAGCACCGGGGCCAGCAGCTCGTGTGCGCCCAGCGTCCGGTAGGCCCCCTTGGCACGCGCGATCGGGGTCCGCAGCCCGGCGACGATCACCGCTCCGGTGCGCTCAAGGGAGGCGCCGGACACGGCCGTCACCCTCCGCGATCCATCGGCCGAGCAATTCACGGCTGGTTTTGCCCGCACCGGTCGCCGGGAGCTGGGCCAGTGCGTAGTACGCATGCGGCCGCTTGTACCGCGGCAGACCCGCGTCGGCCGCCGTACGCAGGGCGGCCGCAAGGCCGGCGGGCAGAGGTGCGGCGGGAAGGCCGGCGGGCAGAGGTGCGGAGGGAAGGACGGCGGCCAGGATCTTGGCTCCGCGGGCCCCGTCGGCCCGGCCGGTGACGACGGCGGCGCCGACGCCGTCGACGCCCGCCAGTACCGCTTCGATCTCTTGGGGATACACGTTGTGGCCGCCGCACAGCAGCATGTCGGAGGCGCGTCCCTGGACATGGAGCGTTCCGTCCGGGTCCAGGTAGCCGCGGTCCTGGACCGTGCACCAGGAGCCGTCGCGGGCGAAGGCGTTGCCGTCGTCGCCCCAGAGGTACCCGTTGCTGACCAGCGTGCTGCAGACGTGGATGGTGCCCGGCGTGCCGGGCGGCAGCGCGTGGCCGGACTCGTCCCTGATGCTGATCTGCACCGTGGGAAAGGCGGGCCCGACGGCGGTTGCGGCTCCGTGGCTCCCGGTCGCCGAGGCTGCGGGACGAACCGGGGCAGCGCCAGCGCCGGCGGGTGCGGCGGCGGCCGCGATGAAGCCGAGCTCGGAGGCGCCGAAGTACTCCATCAGCACGGCGTTCGGCGCCCAGCGGCGGGCCAGGGCCGCCGTCTGCGGGTCAAGTTTGGCGCCGGCGCACACCACGGTCCGCAGCCCGTCCGCCGTCGCGCCCTCCGCCAGGCCGCGCTCGGCGAGCATTTTGAGCATCACCGGAACCAACACGAGCCTGGTGGGGCGGACCCGGCGGATCGCAGCGGCGGCGGCGGCCACGCCGAATTCCGGCAGCAGGTACAGCGGCGAACCCGCGTAGAGGCATTCGGCCAGTGCGTAGAGGTTGACGCTGGCAGAGAGTGGCCCGGGCGCCAGGGTGACGTCCTCGCGGCCGAGCCGGAAGAAGGGAATGCTCAGCTCGAAGGAGTCCCGCCACGAGGCCCGGCTGCGGGAAAAGGCCTTCGGCACCGACGAGGTGCCCGAGGTCAGGCCGATCAGAAAGTCCGAGTCCGGCGGCCCGTCCACGAGTTCCTGCCCGGACCCGGAGGCCGCGGCACCGGCCGGTGCGCCCGGGAGAGCCTCCGGGAAGACCTCCGGGAGAGCCTC
>JBIOFK010000019.1:0-24414 GCA_044447065.1 Actinomycetales bacterium
CGTTTCCTCGCTCCCGGACGGCTGTTGTCCGGGATCCCATAATGCCCCCTTATCGTTTAACCGATACGCGCACGGTTCGCCCCGGCCCGTGCGCAGGACAGTGTCCTGCGCCCGGTTGGTTCCGGCGCCCGCGCAGGACGGTGCGGGGACCGCCCTGCGGTGCCCGGGTCAGCGGGCGGACCAGCCGCCGTCCATCGTGTAGCTGGCTCCGGTCACCATGGCGGCCTCGTCGGCGGCCAGCCACGCTACCAGGGACGCGACCTCGGCCGGCTCGACAAGTCGCTTAATGGCTGACTCGGTAAGCATCACCTTCGCCAGCACCTCGTCCTCGCCGATGCCGTGCGCCTGCGCCTGGTCCTTGATCTGGCGCTCCACCAGCGCCGTGCGGACGTATCCCGGGTTGACGCAGTTCGAGGTGACGCCGTGCTCCCCGCCCTCGAGTGCCGTGACCTTGCTCAGCCCCTCAAGGCCGTGTTTGGCGGCCACGTAGGCGCCCTTGAACGGGGACGCGCGGAGGCCGTGGACCGAGGAGATGTTGATGATCCGGCCGTAACCCTTGGCGTACATCGAGGGCAGCGCCGCGCGGATCAGCAGGAACGGAGCCTCCAGCATCAGCGTCAGGATCCGGCGGAAGTCGGACGGGTCAAGGTCCTCCAGCGGACTGATCTTCTGGATACCGGCGTTGTTGACCAGGATGTCCTGCGCCAGGGTCAGCCCCTCCAGCGCCGCCGTGTCGGAGAGGTCCACGGTCCACGCGGTTCCGCCGACCTCCGCCGCGAGCGCGGCCGCTGCCCCGCCGTCCAGGTCGGCTATCGTGACCCGGGCACCCGCGGCGGACAGGCGGCGGACGACGGCGGCCCCGATGCCGGATGCCCCGCCGGTCACCAGCGCGGTGCGTCCGGCCAGCGGACCGGCCCCGTCCGTCATCGTCATGCATCCACCCTAACGCGGCCGGCCGTGACCTTGGCGTCCGCGGCATCGACGTCGTAGAGCGAGATGCCCTTGGTTTCCTTCATGCACAGCACCGCCACGGCCGTCACCACACCGGCCGCCAGCAGGTAGATGGCCGTCGGGGTGACCGACCCGGTGGTCTTGAGCCAGGTGGTGGCCAGGATGGGTGCGACCGAACCGGCCACGAGCGAGGTGACCTGATAGCTGAGCGAGACGCCGGAGTAGCGCATCCGGGTCGGGAACATCTCGGCCATCAGGGCGGGCTGTCCGGCATACATCAGGGCGTGGAAGCAGAGGCCGACGATGATGGCGCCCAGAATGACCCAGTCGTTCCTGGTGCCCATCAGCGGGAAGGCCCACAGTCCCCACGTGCCGCCGAGGATGGCGCCGGCCAGATAGACGGGCTTGCGGCCGAACCTGTCGGACATCCGCGCCACCTGGGGAATGACGATGAAGTGGCAGACGTGGGCAATGGCAATCAGGCCCAGAATGGTGGAGGTGTTCATCTTCAGTCCCACGGACAGGTAGACGATGGAGAAGCTCACCACGAGGTAGTACATGATGTTTTCGGCGAACCGCAGCCCCATCCCGGTCAGCACTCCGCGCGGGTAGCGCCGGATGACCTCGAACACCCCGTAGCCTGCGACCTTCTGCTCCTCCAGGTCGGCGCGGGCCGATTCGAAGATCGGCGACTCGGTGACCTTGGTGCGGATCACGTAGCCGATCAGCACCACGACGGCGGAGATCCAGAAGGCCATCCGCCAGCCCCAGCTCAGGAAGGCGTCCGCCGACAGGGTCACGGACATGATCCACAGCACCACGGTGGCCAGCAGGTTGCCGACCGGAACGGCCGCCTGCGGCCAGGAGGCCCAGAAGGCGCGGTGGTCATCCGGGCTGTGCTCGGCTACCAGCAGGACGGCGCCGCCCCACTCGCCGCCGAGCGCGAGTCCCTGGACGAAGCGCAGCAGCACCAGCAGCACCGGCGCCCATACGCCGATGGCGGCGAACGAGGGCAGGCAGCCCATCAGCACGGTGGCCGCGCCGATCATCAGGATGGTGACCTGCAGGGTCTTCTTCCGGCCCAGCTTGTCGCCAAGGTGGCCGAAGACGATGCCGCCCAGCGGCCGGGCGATGAAACCGACGGCGTAGGTCAGGAAGGCGGCGATGATGCCGTCGTATTCGTTCCCCATCTTCGGCAGCAGGACCTTGCTGAAGACCAGGGCCGCGGCCGTGGCGTAAAGGAAGAAGTCGTACCATTCCACGACGGTGCCGGCCATCGAGGCCGTCACGATCCGCTTCAGTGCTGAGGTGTCGGTGGCACCGTTTGCCGGGTTCCTCCGGCCTCCTGTTGTCGCGTGCGCGCTCATGGGTTTCTCCTCTGGTGTCGGCATTGACACGGTTTCTCGGCGGCTGTGGCGGTTGTGAGCGGCGCCACGGCCTTTGCTTCATTGAGTATCGGCCCTACCACCACGTGCAGCAATGCCCAATACCGCAAAGCGCATCTGCAATAATGCACACATGGAACCCAGCGCGGCCGCCTACGGGCCGAACCCCGACGATCTGCTGATACTGCTGGCCGTCTCCCGGACCGGGCGGTTCAGCTCGGCCGCCGTGACGCTGGGTCTCAACCACACCACCGTCTCGCGGCGGATCGCCGCCCTGGAGAAGTCGCTCGGCGGCCGGCTGCTGGCCCGCACCGTCGGCGGCTGGGAGCTCACCGGACTGGGCCTGCGGGCCGCCGCGGCCGCCGAGGGGGTGGAGACGGCGGTGGGCACGCTGGCGGGTACCAGTGACAGCGAAACCCGGCTCTCCGGCGTCGTGCGCATATCCGCCACCGACGGATTCAGCGCCTACATCGCCGCCCCGGCCATCGCCCGGCTGCAGCGCCGCAACCCCGCCCTGAGCGTGGAGATCGTCACCGTCACCCGTCGCGCCCTGCAGCACCGCTCCGGCCTGGACATCGAGGTGGTGGTCGGTGAGCCCCAGGTGCACCGGGCGCCGTCGATCCGCGTGGGCGAATACATGCTGGGCATGTACGCCTCCCGGGACTACCTGGCCGAGGTGGGCACGCCGTCGAGCGTCACGGAGCTGATGGCACTGCCGCTGGTGTATTTCGTCGATTCAATGCTGCAGGTGGATGACCTGGACGCGCCGAGGCGGCTGGTCCCCTCGATGCGGGACGGGCTGAGCTCCACCAACGTGTTTGTCCATGTGGAGGCCACCAGGGCCGGCGCCGGGGTCGGGTTCCTGCCCTGCTTCATGGCCGACCGGCACCCGGACCTGGTGCGGCTGCTGCCGGAGACGTTCCGGGAAACGCTGCCGTACTGGATGGTGCTGCGCCCGGATTCGCTCCGCCAGCCCGCCGTGGCGGCCGTCGTCGCCGCGCTCCGCGAGGGTGCCGCTGCGCACCGGAGCGCGCTCCTTCCCGCCTGACCCGGAGCCTGGACCCTTCCCGCCCGGCCCGGGCCGCCGCCCCGGAGCGCCCCGCAGAGCCCGGCGGTCCGGACTCAGTCGGCCAACGGGACCGAATGCCGGGCAAAGGCGCGCACGGCGTCGTCGGCCCACAGCCGGGCCGGCATCGCCCCGGCCAGCAGCTCCCGCGGCAGCGACGGGGACTCCCCGAGCGGGGCGTCGCTGCCGGCGATGATGATGTTGCCGTACCTGCGGCCCTTGAGCATGGGCGGGTCGGCGATGATAACGGTGTGCCGGAATGCCGCGGCGATGGTGGCCGCTTCCCGCCTGGCGGTGGCCAGCGAGGGCGCGTCCCCGCAGTTCACCGCGTACACTCCGTCGGCCGCCAGCACCCGCTTGGCGGCGGCGGTGAACTCCGCGGTGGTCAGCGGAACCGGGGTGAAAGCCCCCGAGAAGACGTCCCGGATGATCAGGTCCCGGCTGGCGTCGCTGAGCGACTCGGTGACGGCGCGCGCCTCCCCCACCCGGATTTTCAGCAGTGGCGCCCGGGGCAGGTCGAACCAGTCCCGGACCAGGACGGCGAGCGCGCCGTCGATCTCCACGACCGTGTTGCGGGAGTTCGGGTACGCGGCCACCAGATAGCGCGCCATGGAACAGGCGGCGCCGCCCAGGTGCAGGGCCCGCAGCTTCTCGGTCCGCTCCCACCTGCTTTCCACCAGCGCCATGATCCAGCGCATGTACTCGAAATCCAGCCGCAGCGGGTCCGACAGGTCCACGTGGGAGCTCTGCACCCCGTTGATCGTCAGCAGCCAGCCGTTCGGATTGTCTCCGTCGGCTGTCAGCTCGCAGTCGCCGGTGTCCGTGTAGTAGACCCCGGGCAGCGGACCGCGGGCACCGGCAGCGGATCCGGCGGACGACGGCGGACTTTGGGTGCTGCGGCTCCGTGTGGCTTCCGCGGTGCGCGGGTCGGTCTGCTGCTTGCGCGTGCGGTGACCCATCAGGGGCGCACCATCCGGATTTTGGGCAGGTTGTTCCAGGATTCGGGCTGGAGCGCGCGGGTTCCGTCCGGCACAAAGCCGTTCCGCCGGTAGAACGCCCGGGCCCGCGGGTTATCCTCCAGCACCCAGAGAAACGCCGGGGCCGAGCCGACGGCGGCATCCAAGAGTGCCTGCCCGACGCCCTGCCCGTACACCCTGCGCAGCACATAGATCATCGTCAGTTCCAGCGGGGCCGGCTGGCCCGGCTCACGCCGGCCGACAGCGCGGGCGAGGCCGACCACCGAGCCGTCATCCTCGACGGCCAGCACCGGGAATCGCCCTTCAGCCATCGACTCGCGGCGGCGTTCAATCTCCTGGGGAAGCCGCGCATCGTGCGCGTCGAACCATTCGGGCGGCAGCACATGGGAGTAGCTCTCCCGCATGGACGCGAGATGCATCCTGGACATCGGTCCGGCGTCATCGACGGTGGCGGGACGGAGCGTGAAGGAGACCATCCCACCATGCTAGGCGCGCGGGCGGGCAGGCCTGATCATGTGGGGCCCGGCGACGTGAAGCGGACTCCCCGACACCATCCCGGTGCGCCCCGCGTTTCGGTCCCGACCCGCACGGCTTTCAGCGCCAGGTCGGCGTCGCTCCGGCGTGTCCGGCCACGACACCCGGTTCTTCGGCTCAATCCTGTGCAGCTTGGACCGGCCGGTGGACTGTCGTCGCTTTCGTCAGGACTCGTGGGGACGGTTCAGGGCAGCACACGGGCCAGGGCGAAGCCGTCCCAGCCCTTGGCCCCGACTGTCTGGATCGCGGTGGCTTCCAGCCGCGGATGGCTGCCGATGAATTCCAGCGACGCCCGGATCGCGCCGGCGTCCCCGTCCTGCGGCGGATCAAGGATGGTCCCGTCCCAGATGACGTTGTCCAGCACAATCAGGGTCCCGGGCCGGCCCAGTTCCAGCGCCCACTCCAGATAGGGGATGTTGTTCGACTTGTCGGCATCGATGAACACGAGGTCGAAGGGGGCCAGGCCGCGCAGCGTCGGCAGGGTCTCCAGGGCCGGACCCACGCGGATCTCGACCCGGTCGGCCACCCCCGCGGCGGCGAGAGTGCGGGCCGCCACGGCGGCGTGCTCCGGCGAGTACTCGCACGTCACCAGCCGGCCGCCGTCGCCCATCCCGCGGGCCAGCCAGATGGCGCTGAACCCGGCGAGTGTGCCGATTTCCAGCGCGTTGCGGGCCCCGGCCAGCTGGGCCAGGAGCATCAGCAGCTTACCGGCGGTGGGGGCAACCTCGATGGCCGGCATGCCGGCGGCCGCCGTCGACCCGGCGGCCCGCACCAGCGCGTCGTCCGGGCGCACCAGAGTGCGGGTCAGGAATTCTTCCACCGCTGTCCACGGCTGCTGTGTCGGGTGATCGGCCATAGCCCCAAGCTACGCCCGCCCCGCGGCACTGGCCAGAGGCGGCGGGTGCTAGCTTTTCTTGGCCAGTTGGGATTCGAGACGTTCGATTTTCGCCGTCAGCTCGCCGGAGAAACCGGGGCGGATGTCGGCCTTCAGGACCAGGGAGACGCGCGAGCCGAAGGCGCCGGCGGCCTCGGTGGCGCGCTTGACCACGTCCATCACCTCGTCCCACTCGCCCTCGATCTCGGTGAACATGGACGAGGTGCTGTTGGGCAGCCCGGATCCGCGGACCACCGCCACGGCCGCGGCCACCGCGTCGTGGACCGAGGCGTCATCGCGGGCGGATCCGTCGCGGGGCGTGCCGGAGGGTGCTACCGAAAATGCGACCAGCATCTCAGTCCTCCTCGGCCCATTCGATGGCCTGCGAGGGGCAGCGGAAAATGGCGTCGTCCACCTTCTCCGTCAGTTCCGCGGCCGGGTGCTCGGTGAGCAGCAGTACGCGGCCGTCCTCCGGGTTCTGGTCGAATACCGTCGGGGCCACGAGTACGCAGTGGCCGCTGGAGACGCAGCTGTATGGATCGATTTCGAGCCTCATGAAGGCCTCCTCAGGCTAGGTGGCAGTGCGCTTCCAGTGTCCCATCCCGCGCAGGCATAGGCGACCGCCGTCGTCCGTCCTACGGCAGGCCCAGCAGCCGAAGCCCGGCAGCGGCGGCCGCCCCGGCGATCACGACCACCAGGAACGGGGCGCGCAGCGACAGGGCGACGGCGGCCGCCGCCAGTGCGCCGAGCCGTGAGTCCAGCGTGAGCCGGGAACCGTCGGCCACCGCGTTCACGACGGTCAGCGACGCCAGCAGCCCGATGGTCAGTGCCCCGGCGACCTTCGCCATCCGCGGGTGCTCAAGCCAGGACGCGGGCACCAGGTAGCCGGCCAGCTTGGTGCCGTAGACGACCGCGGCCGCGGCCAGGATCCAGAGCCAGGTCACGAGCCCGCTCCGGGCGTGCCGGGTGCGTGCGCCTGGGGGTACGGTTCCACATCCGGTTCCAGACCTTCACCCTCGTGGCCGTGCCGGAACCAGCCGATCAGCCCGGCCACGGCGGCCGCCGCCAGGATCGGCACGCCGGGCGGCACCAGCGGGACCGCAACCACGGTGGCGACCGCGCAGACGGCGGCGATGGCCGCCGGCTGCCTGGCCCGGATCCGCGGCCAGAGCAGCCCCAGAAACGCCGCCACCGCCGCGCCGTCGAGCCCCCAGCGCTTCGGGTCGCCCATCGCGTCGCCGGCGAGGGCGCCGACGGCGGTGAACAGGTTCCACAGCACGAAGACGCCCAGCCCCGCTACCCAGAAGCCGCGGCGCCGTTCCAGCGGGTCGGTCTGGCCGGTGCTGGTGGCGGTGGACTCGTCGATGGTCAGCTGGGCCATGGCGAACCGGAGCGCGGCCCGCGGCGAGAGCAGGGCGTTCAGCTGCATGCCGTAGATGCCGTTGCGGATCCCCAGCAGGGCGGCGGCACTGAACGCGGCCGCACCGCCGCCGCCGCCGGCGATCACGCCCACGAAGGCATACTGGGAGCCGCCGGAGAACATCAGCAGGCTCAGGGCCATGGTCTGCGCAAAGTCCAGGCCGGCGGCCACGGAGAGCGCTCCGAAGGAGATTCCGTACAGGCCGGTGGCAATGCTGATGGAGACCCCCACCCGGACGGCGGGGGACGTGCGCCAGGTCATTTCCTGCGCAGGCTCCACGCCCAGAGAATCAGCGGCACCTGCAGCGGAAGGCGGATGGTGTGGATCCTGCGGGCTTCGGCGGAACCACGCGGGCCGTACGCGTTCTTCAGCGCCGCAAGGTGCCCGACCGTGAAGACCGTGAACATGGCGGCGGTGGCGGTGGCTGCCGCCTTCCGGGTGGCCGGCAGCAGCAGTCCGACGGCGGCTGCAGCCTCGGGCACGGCGCTGGCTGCGACCCATTCGCTGCGCGACATCAGCGCGAAGGCGCCGTTCTTGTCGGTGGACAGCGAGCGCGGGATCACGGGGTAGTAGAACTTCGGATCGCGCAGGTGCTTGACGGTGCTGGCGGCCAGCAGGGCGGCCAGCGCGACGGCGCTCATTGTGCGAAGTTTCATACGCTCTCCTTGGTTTCGGGCCGGCCGGCGGCGATGCCGGCACGGCTCAGGTGTTCGTGGCCGGTGAGCGCATCGGCGGCACGGACCAGGGCAAGGTGCGAAAACGCCTGCGGGAAATTTCCGGCCATTCTTTCGTCCCTGACATTGTATTCCTCGCTCAGCAGCCCCACTTCATTGCCCAGCGCTACCAGCCGGTCCATCAGCGCCTCCGCCTCGGCGCCCCGCCCGGAACGGGCGTACTGCTCGACCAGCCAGAAGGAGCAGGCCAGGAACGGATGCTCGCCGGGCTCCAGCCCGTCCACGCCGGTCTCGGTCCGGTAGCGCATGAGCAGTCCGCTGCCGTTGAGCAGCTCCCGCTCAAGCTGGGCCACCGTGCCCAGCATCCGCTCGTCGTCGTACGCCAGGAAACCCACCTGCGGAATCACCAGCAGCGACGCGTCCCCGTGGCTGCCGCCGTACGACTGGGTGAAGGCGTTGAGCCCGGTGTTGAACCCGTGTTCCATGATCTCCGCTCGCAGCCGGTCGCGGAGCTTTTCCCAGCGCCGCACCGGGCCCTCGAGCCCGTGCACGCGGACGGCGCGCACGGCCGAATCGAACGCCGCCCACATCATCACCCGTGAATGCGTGAAGTACTTCAGCTCGCCGCGCATTTCCCAGATGCCGTGGTCCTTTTCGTCGAAGTGCTTCTCGACGAACCCCATCAGGGCGCGCTGCAGCGGCCAGGAGAAGTGGTCCTCCTTGCCGCCGGCCATCCGCAGCTTCTCCAGCGCCACCATGACCTCCCCGACGACATCCGCCTGGTACTGCCCGACGGCGCCGTTGCCCACCCGGACGGGGACGGATCCCTCGTAACCGGGCAGGTGGGGCAGTTCCAGCTCCGCCAGGTCCCGCTCCCCGGCCACGCCGTACATGATCTGCAGGTCCTCGGGGTCCCCGGCCACGGCACGCAGCAGCCAGTCGCGCCAGTGCAGCGCCTCGTGGGCATAGCCGTGCGTCAGCATGGACTCCAGAGTCAGGGCGGCGTCGCGCAGCCAGCAGTAGCGGTAGTCCCAGTTCCTGGCACCGCCGAAATCCTCCGGCAGCGAGGTCGTGGGGGCGGCGACGATGCCGCCGGTGTCCTCGTGCGTGAGGGCGCGCAGCACCAGCAGGGAACGCTTGACGGCGGCGGCGTACTTCCCGTCGTGGGTACAGTCCGCTGTCCAGTTCGTCCAGTAGCCCAGTGTGGTGGCGATCGCACCGTCGACGTCGATGCCGGACGGGATGGGCCGGTGGGATGGGTACCAGGTCAGTTCCAGGTCCACGCTCTGCTCCGCTTCGACGAAGAACTCGCCCTGGTGCACGTGGTCCGTGGCCACCGGCAGGTGCTCCCCGCGCAGCACGAGCGCATCCGGACCGACGACGGCTGCCAGCACCGTGAGCCCGTTCGCGTCCTCGGTGCGCCGCACCCACGGCAGGACGGAGCCGTAGTTGAACCGCATCTTGATTTCCTGGTGCATGCTGACCCGGCCGCGGATCCCGGTCACCCGGCGGACCAGGGACGCCCTGCGGTCCTGCACGGGCATGAATTCGGTGATCCGGACGGCGCCGTCAGCGCACTCCCAGTCGGTTTCGAGCACAAAGGTGCCGTCAATGTACTGCCGGCGGACCACTGTCGCCTCGGCCTGCGCGGGGGCCAGCAGCCAGCGGCCGTGCTCGGCCGTGCCCAGCAGCGCGCCGAAGATGGAGGGCGAGTCGAACCGGGGGAAACACATCCAGTCGACGCTGCCGGTGCGCGATACCAGCACCCCCGTGTGCATGTCCGACAGGAGCGCGTAATCCTCAATCCGTGAAGCCATGGCACCACTCAACCACACCGCGGACCGAAGTTGCCCGAGCGCTTTGCCCGCTGGTCAGAGCGCGTCCAGGGTCCTGCGCACGGCGGCGGGATCGTTGCTGGTGATCTCCTGGATGCCCAGCCCGGCGCACAGCGCGACGTCGGCGGGATCATCCACGGTCCATACCCGGAGCCTGAGCCCGGCGGACAGCCAGGCGGCAACCCGGTCCGGGCGGGCACGCAGGTAGCCGACGCCCGGGCCCGCCAGGCCGACAGCGCCGTCGTCGAGGATCCGCTCGCCCCGGTCAAGCACGCGCTCCACCAGGGCGGCGACGGCGACAGCAGCGATGGCGGCCGGGCCGTCCAGCCCCAGTTCCCTGCCCACTTGCCCGGGGTCGACGTCGTCCACCAGCTGGCACAGCAGCCCCGCCGGGACCTGCCGGGCCAGGTATTCAAGGGACTCCGGATGGAAACTCATGAAGGTGATGGCCACGTTGCCCAGCCGGCCGCTCCGGGGGTCCCAGCCGCGGGCGGCCAGCACCTGGAGGGTTTTCTCTTCCAGTTCGCGGCCGAAAGGACTCGGATGCTTGAGCTCGATCGCCAGCCCCACCCCGCGCCCGGCCCCGGCCAGCAGGTCCAGCAGCTCCGCGAGGGTCAGGAACTGCTGCGAGAGGCCGCCGTATTCATCGGGGAAGTCGGCGCCCTTCCACGATGAGAAGTCAAGGTCGCGGAGCCGGGCCAGGGTCTGCTCCGCCACCGGACCGGTCCCGTTGGAGGTCCGGTCCAGGGTGGAATCGTGCAGCAGCACCGGCGTCCGGTCCGCGCTGAGCTGCACATCGCATTCCACCCCGTCAGCCCCGTCCGCCAGGGCCTGCAGGTAGGCCGCACGGGTGTGTTCGGCGTAGCGGGCGCTGGCTCCCCGGTGTGCGTAGATCAGCGGTTTCATGGCACCACGTTAGGCCATCCGGGCATCCCGGCGCCGGTCCCCCGCCCGGCGGGTTGGGCCTAGGCTTACGCTATGACCGCAGTGGACACCGTGCCGGATCCGGACCTGGAAAAGATCGCCGCGCTCAAGCGGATGAAGGGCATTGCGCTGGCTCTGCTGGTGCTGATGGCCGTGATCTTCACGCTCTCCTTCGCCCTGCAGCGCCAGTACCCGTGGCTGGAATACGTCCGTTCCGCGAGCGAGGGCGGCATGGTCGGCGCCCTCGCCGACTGGTTCGCCGTGACCGCGCTCTTCCGCTACCCGCTCGGGCTGAAGATTCCGCACACCGCTATCATCCCCAACCGCAAGGACGCCATCGGGGCCAGCCTCGGCGAATTCGTCGAAACGAATTTCCTCTCCGAAACCGTGGTGCTGCAAAAGCTGGGCACGCTGTCCATCGCGCAGCGGGTGGGGGCCTGGCTGGCCCGGCCCGAAAGCGCCGAGCGGGTGGCCACCGAGGGCTCGGCCCTGGTCCGCGGCGCGATGGCGGTCATGAACGACGACGACGTCAGGGACGTGATCGAGTCCCTGGTCCGCAAGCACCTGCTGGATCCGCCGTGGGGGCCGCCGGTCGGCCGGCTGGCCGCGCGGATCTTCGACGACGGCCACCACCACCAGCTGGTCGACCTGCTGCTGGACCGCGCCGAGGGCTGGGTTGCGACCAACCGCGAGGTGATCGCCGGCCTTGTCTCCGACCGCTCCCCCACCTGGGTCCCGCCCTTCGTGGACAGCCTCGTCGGGGACAGGGTGTACCTGGAGATCGCCAAGTTCGTCCAGGCTGTCCAGTCGGACCCGGACCACCAGGTGCGCCGCCAGATCGACAGGTACCTCAAGGACCTGGCCGTGGATCTGCAGCAGGACCCGGCCATGATTGCCCGGGCGGAGTCGATCAAGGCGCAGGTCCTGGGCGACCCGCAGGTCCGGCAGCTGGCGGGGCGGACCTGGGAGACCATCAAGGCTGCGCTGCTGGACGCCGTCGATGACCCGCGGAGTTCCCTGCGGGTGACCTTTACGACGGCGGTCCGCGAGCTCGGCGGCCGGCTCGTGGCCGACCCGGAACTGGCGGGCAAGGTCAATGCGTGGATCGCCGACGCCGCCGGCTATCTGGTGAAGACCTACCGGCACGAAATCGCCGCCATCATCACCGAAACGGTCGAGCGTTGGGACGCCGAGGAAACGAGCCGGAAGATCGAACTGCAGGTCGGCAAGGACCTGCAGTTCATCCGGATCAACGGTACGGTGGTCGGCTCGCTGGCGGGACTGGGGATTTTCGCGGTCGCGCACCTGCTCTTCGGCTGATCAGGGGCGGTGCTCCACGGGCGCCGGGCGGCCTTCCAGTTCCGCCAGCAGCCCAGCCGGCCAGGCCTCCGGCGCCGGTCCGAAGGCCAGTTTCGTGGAGCGGACCACGGCCTTGCCCATCGCCCGGTTACCCACGCCGCCGATCACCGCGCCGATCCCGAACGGTACGGCGCGGCCCAGCATCACGCTGCCCTCGCGCAGCACCAGCCTCTTCAGGAAGGCCTTCTGCAGCCGGGCACCCAGGCCCTTGACGGCGCTCAGCGGCAGGCTCTTGCCCACGGCGGTGCCCCAGGCCGTCATCGGGGTGCGGCCGCCGCCGAGGGCGTGGCCGGTCAGTCCGCCGACCATGGAGGTCCCCTCTTCGCCCAGCATCACCGCCATCACCAGGGCGGAGGAGCGCTCGGGGTCGGCCAGCCGCACGCCGTGCAGTTCCGCCACCGACTGGGCGTAGAGGGCGGTGGTCTCCAGGAACACCACCGTCGCGGCGGCGGAGATGGACAGCGCCGCCACTGTGCCCAGCCCCGGCAGGATTGCGGTGGCGCCGATGGCGGCCCCGCCGCCGGTGACGGTGGCGATGAAATCCCGCTCAAGCTTGGCGCCGAGCTCACCGGGGGTGGCCGTGGGGTGTTTGCGCCGCAGCCGGCGGAGGTTGGCCAGCACCACCGGCCGCTGCACCTCCACGGCCCGCAGCAGGGCCCTGCCCATGGCCGGTTGGGGTTTCCCCTCCGGGGTGAAGGCGGCCTGCGCGGCCAGCCGCACCGCCGGGTTGACCTTACGGCCCCTGCGCTTGCTGACGTCTTTCGCCACGGTCACCACCTGAACTAGTCGTTTCCCCCAGCGTAGGCCAATGCGGCCAGGCGTTGTTTCGGCGCGTCCGCCTGCCGCGGTTCCTTTCAACCGTTCGGCTGGAAAGAATACGGCACCACGGCGGTGAGGAAGGCGGCCGCGTCGGAGACCTCCTCACCGCCCAGCCGGTGGCCCATGCCGTGGTACTCGGCCGCGGTCAGGGTGGTGTTCTCCGCCAGCCAGCCCCGGGTGAAGCGCACCGCCGCCGGGTTGATCACCAGGTCGGCAGGATCCCTGCCCCAATAGAACGGCACCTTGAGCTCCAGCGGTTCCAGCGCAGCCAGCAGCGGGTTGTCCAGCACAAAGCCGGAAAGCCCGACGGCGGCCGTGAAGGCCTGCGGGCGGAGCCGCAGCAGGGTGGTGGCCATGGCCATGCCCTGGGAGTAGCCGAGCAGATTCACGCTGCTGAACCCGTACCGGGCCCGGGCGCCGTCGATCCAGCCGAGCAGGCCGGTGGCCGCTCCGATCACGTCGGCAAAGTCATTGTTGAGGAAGTAGTCCAGCAGGAACCAGCCGTAGTCCCCGGAAATATCGCGCGGAGCCCTGACCGCCGCGCAGCTCAGGCCGCCTGGCATGGAGTCAAAGAGCGCTGCCATCCGGGTCTCGTCCGTGCCGTAGCCGTGGAGCATCACCAAAAGCGGTGTCCCGGCGCGCTCGGATTCGTCCTTGGACCAGAGGACAGTGGTCATGGTTCCAGAGTAGCCGCAGGCCGAATGCTTGCCGGGGCAGGCGGACGGCTGTAATGTCTGTAAATATAAGTTGGCTTACTTCTCCGGACCGCGCTGCGGCCCGCCGGGTCGGCCGGCACCCTGTGGAAGGAATTTGATATGCGGATTGGTTCTTCGATTTTCCTGATTGCGGTCGGGGCGATCCTGGCCTTTGCCCTCACCGCGGACGTGGTCTCCTTCGTTAATGTCCATCTGGTGGGTTACATCCTGATGGCCGTGGGCGTGCTCGGCCTGATCCTCTCCCTAGTGATGTCGGCGCCGCGGCGCGAGCGCAGGGTCACGGAAAGCCGGCGCACCGTGGACCCGTCCACGGGAGAATCGGTCACCCGGCACGAAACCCGCGACGGCATCTGACCGGCTGGCACTCCGGCGCCGCCCGGGTGCCGCTCTCCGCTGGGCTGAAACCCTGCGTTTTGCGCACATACGGCGTCTCCGGTAGTGTCTACCGCTGGAAGCACGCCAAAGAACCGGCCCTTCCCCACCGGCCCTGATTGCCGGCCCCCACGCTGCTGCTCCTGCCGAGCCCCCCAATATCGGCAGGTGCAGCTTCTCGTTAAGCGCACGTCCCCGGATCGTGAACGCACCTCGCCCGGACCAAAGCGGACCCCTCCCCAGCTGAGCGCACATCCACCGGACCAAAGGGGACCGTTCCGTCCCGCGCAGCGCTTGCCCCTAATCCGGCGCAGGACAGTGTTCTGCGCCGCGTCCACCCCGCACTGCTGCGCAGCACGGAACGCAAGAACCCCACGCGACGGAAACGGAAGGACGCCACCGATACCGGTACGCGCCATGGAAACTGGCGTGCGCCACAGATACTGGCGTGCGCCGCGGAAAATTCCGTGGCGCATCACTGTTTCCCCGGCGCATCGCAGTTTCCGCGGCGTTCCCGCGCGCCAGCCTCGGTCGATTCCCCGAAGCCGCAGCCCGCGGCGCGCCGACGGTCCACCCCGGTCAGATCGGCCTGCGTTTATGTTGGTTTGTCATTGACAAACACAGACGAACACAGATAAAGTCAGTGAAACCAACAAGTCTGTGACCCAGGTCACCGCACGGAAGAGTGGATATGTTTGCCGAGGAACGTCAGCAACTGATCGCCGGCCTGGTCTCCAGCCGCGGCCGCGTGACCGTCCAGGAACTGGCCGAGCGGTTCACGATCACCCAGGAGACCGTCCGCCGGGACCTCGGAGCGCTGGAGGAATCCCGGACGCTCCGCCGCGTCCATGGCGGCGCGGTTTCGCTGGACAAGCTCAGCATGTCCGAGTCCAGCCTCAGCGAGCGCTCCACGCAGCACCTGCCGCAGAAGCAGCGGATCGCCGCCCGCGCGGCGAAACTGATTCCGGCCACACGCAGCGCGTCCATCATCCTCGACGCCGGGACCACCACCGAACTGCTGGCGGAGCAGCTCGGCGGCTGGGCCCCGCAATCGGCCGGTGACGAGCTGCTCGTCATCACCAACGCCATCCCCATCGCCTTCAAGCTCAGCGCCAACAGCGCCCTGCAGCTGCAGATGCTCGGCGGCAGGGTCCGCGGACTGACCAGCGCCGCCGTCGGGCCGCAGACCACCGACCAGCTCGCGGTACTCCGCCCGGACATTGCGTTCATCGGCGCCAACGGTGTCCATGCGGAGTTCGGACTGAGCACCCCGGATCCGCTGGAGGCGGCGGTGAAGGCGGCCATCGTGCGTTCGGCGCGCCGCGTCGTCGTCCTGGCCGACTCCTCAAAACTCGGGCAGGAAACCCTGGTCCGCTTTGCCGGTCTGGAGCAGCTGGACATGGTCATCACGGACGCCGCCCCGGACGAGCATCTCGGTGCGGCGCTGGCGGCCGCGGACGTGGAACTGGTGATCGCATGATTCTGACCCTGACCCCCAATCCCAGCCTGGACCGGACCATTGAGCTCGGCGCCCCGCTCCGGCGCGGCGAGGTGCAGCGGGCCGTGACCGCGCACCAGGAACCCGGCGGCAAGGGCGTGAACATCGCCCGCGCCCTGGCCGCCTCGGCGGTTGATTGCCTGGCCCTGCTGCCGGGGGACCCCGAGGATGCGGTCCTGCTGGCCCTGGCCGCCTCGGGTATCCCCCATCTGGGCCTGCCGATCGGCGCCGCCCTGCGCAGCAACGTCGCAATCACCGAGGCCGACGGCACCACGACGAAGGTCAATGAACCGGGTCCCGTCCTCAGCGCGGACCAGCAGGCGCGGCTGCTGGCCCTGACCGTGCAGAAGGCCGACGGCGCCGCGTGGCTGGTGCTGGCGGGCTCGCTGCCGCCGGGCGTGCCCGCGGATTTCTACGCCCGGGTCATCTCCGCCGTACGGTCCCGCTACGGTGCCGCAGCGCCGAGGGTCGCCGTCGATTCCTCCGGCAGTCCCCTGGCCGAGGCGGTCTCCGCCCGCCCGGACCTGATCAAACCGAACGCCGAGGAACTCTCCGAACTCACCGGCGGACCGGATGCCCGGGCCCTGGAGGAGGATCCGCGGCTGGCCGCGAAGGCGGCAGCAGGTTTGGTGGTCTGCGGCGTAGGCGCCGTGCTGGCCACCTTGGGCGCGAAGGGAGCCGTGCTGGTGACCCCGGCAGGCTCCTGGCTGGCGCAGAGTCCGAAAATCGAAACAAAAAGTACTGTCGGCGCCGGGGATTCCGCCCTGGCCGGCTATCTGTTGAGCCAACTGACCGGAGCAACGCACCAGCAATGCCTGCAGCAGGCCGCGGCCCATGGAGCCGCCGCCGCGTCCCTGCCGGGATCCACCGTCCCGGCGCTGTCCCAAACCCACCCCGAAGCCGTCACCGTCACGGCCCTGGCATAGGCCAAGGAGAACAATCATGACCACTCTGATCACCCCCGAACTGGTGACCCTCGACACGGACCTGGGCACCGAACCCGCAGGCGTCATCCGCCACCTCGCCGAAGCCGTTGCCGCCGCAGGACGCGCCACCGGCGTTGACGGCCTCTATGCGGATGCCCTGGCCCGGGAAAACAAGACGTCCACCGGCGTCCCGGGCGGAATCGCCATTCCGCACTGCCGCTCCACCGCCGTCACCGAGCCGACCCTGGCCATGGTCCGGCTCAGCCCGGCCGTCCCGTTCGGCGCCAAGGACGGCCCGGCGGACCTGGTCTTCTTCATCGCGGCCCCCGAGGGCGCGGACCAGGAGCACCTGAAACTGCTCTCCAAACTGGCCCGGTCGCTGATCAAGAAGGACTTCACCGCCGCCCTGCGCGCAGCCAGGACACCGGCGGACATCGTCGCCCTCGTCGAGGGCGCCCTCGCGGACAGCCCCGTCGGCGCCGCGACCGGGAGCGCCGCGGCCGGCGGCGCTGGCCGGGAACCGGCCGCGGCCGCCGCCGAACGAGGCGGAGTCCCCGCCGCCGGCGCGGGCGGACCGCGGCGGCTCGTGGCGGTGACCGCCTGCCCGACGGGCATCGCCCACACGTACATGGCGGCGGATTCACTGGCGGCCGCGGCCCGGGACGCCGGCGTGGACCTGCAGGTGGAGACGCAGGGCTCCGGCGCCGTCAAACCGCTGGACCCTGCCGTGATCGCTGCGGCCGACGCGGTGATCTTCGCCGTGGACGTGGATGTGCGCGGCAAGGAACGCTTTGCGGGCAAACCCGTCATCAACGCGCCGGTCAAGCGGGGCATTGACGAGCCCGCGGAAATGATCCGCGAGGCCCTGGCCGCCGCCGCCAACCCGAACGCGCACCGGGTACCGCACTTCGGTGCCGAGGAAAACGCGGAACACCAGTCGGAAGCCGCCAGCGAGCATCTGGGAACCAAGGCCAAAAAGGCCCTCCTGACCGGCGTCAGCTACATGATCCCGTTCGTCGCCGGCGGCGGGCTGCTGATCGCGCTGGGCTTCCTGCTCGCCGGTTACGACATCGCGCTGGGCACCAAGGATGCCGACATCCTGGCGAACAGCACTCTCTTCAACCTCCCGGACGGCAATCTCGCGCTGTACCTGGGCGCGGTGGCCTTCAAGATCGGCGGCCTGTCGATGGGCTTCCTGGTTCCGGCGCTGGCCGGTTACATCGCCTTCGGCATCGCTGACCGGCCCGGTATCGCGCCGGGCTTCACGGCGGGCGCGGTGGCAGGATTCATGGGTGCGGGCTTCCTTGGCGGCCTGATCGGCGGCCTGCTGGCCGGCGTCGTGGCGCACTGGATCGGCACCTGGAGCGTGCCGCGGTGGCTGCGCGGCCTGATGCCGGTGGTCATCATTCCCCTGCTGGGCTCCATCATCGCCTCCGGTCTGCTGTTCCTCGTCCTCGGCGGACCGATTGCGGCCCTGACCAAGGCGCTGAACACCTGGCTCTCCGGCATGACCGGCACCTCCGCCGTCGTGCTGGGCATCATCCTCGGCCTCATGATGTGCTTCGACCTGGGCGGGCCCGTCAACAAGGTTGCCTACGCGTTCGCCGTGGCCGGTCTCGGTGCCGGCAGCGCCGTCAACCACGCTCCGTGGCAGATCATGGCCGCCGTGATGGCGGCCGGCATGGTCCCGCCGCTGGCGATGGCCCTGGCCACCGTGCTGGACAAGAAACGCTTCTCCCTGGCGGAACGCGAAAACGGCAAGGCGGCCTGGCTGCTCGGCGCCTCCTTCATCTCCGAGGGGGCCATCCCGTTCGCTGCCGCCGACCCGTTCCGCGTCATCCCGGCGAGCATGCTCGGCGGCGCGCTGACCGGCGCCCTGTGCATGGCGACGGGGGTCACCTCGCAGGCTCCGCACGGCGGAATCTTCGTCTTCTTCGCCATCGGCAACATCGGAATGTTCATCGTTGCCATCGCCCTGGGCGCCGTCGTCACGGCGCTGGCGGTCCTCGCCCTCAAACGCTGGGCCGTGCGGCCCCAGGTTGCTACTGTGGCTGAACGGTCCGCCGTCGCCCGGCCGGCCGTTGCAGCCCAGCGGAACTGAGGAACCATGCAGACGTATTCAGGTGTAGGCGTCACGCCGGGCCGCGTGGTGGGTACGGTCCGGCGGATGCCGGCCCCCATCTCCGCACCGGCCGCCGGGGAAACCCTGGCCGCCGGCGTGAGCGCCGAGGAGGCCCGGGCGTCGCTGAAGTCCGCCGCCCTCGCCGTCCAGGCGGAGCTTCGGGCCAGGGCGGGAGCGGCCAGCGGGGACGGGAAGGCGGTGCTGGAGGCCACGGCGCTGATGGCGGCCGATCCGATGCTGCTCAAGGCTGCCGGCAAACTGATCGCCGCCGGCGCCTCCACCCAGCGGGCCATCTGGGAGGCCGGGGACGGCGTGGCCAGCATGCTGCTGAACCTCGGCGGGTACATGGCCGAACGCTCCCACGACATCCTGGACGTCCGCGCCCGAATCGTCGCGGCCCTGCGCGGAGTCCCGGCCCCCGGCATTCCTGACGCGGCCGAGCCGTTCATCCTGGTGGCCGAGGACCTCGCCCCGGCCGATACCGCCACCCTCAACCCGGCGCTGGTCACGGCCCTCGTCACCTCCGGCGGCGGACCGCAGTCCCACACGGCGATCATCGCCCGCAATCTGGGACTGCCCGCCGTCGTCGCCGCCCGCGGTGTCACCGCGCTGGAGGACGGCACGGAAATCTACGTGGACGCGGCCGCCGGCACCATCACCGTCTCCCCCGGCGAGGAACTCCGCCTCGCCGCCAAGGCATGGGCCGTGCAGTCCTCCAGCCTTTCCGCGTTCGACGGCGCCGGGCGGCTCGCGGACGGCACGCCCGTGCCGCTGCTGGCCAACGTGGGCTCCGCCAAGGACGCGGTGGCCGCCGCAGCCGCCGGAGCGCAGGGCGTGGGCCTGTTCCGGACGGAATTCCTGTTCCTGGACCGGGGCACCGAACCCACCGGCGCCGAGCAGGAGGCGGCGTACCGGGCCGTGTTCGATGCGTTCGGCGGGAAGAAGGTGGTGGTGCGCACCCTTGACGCCGGCGCGGACAAGCCCCTGCCGTTCCTGACGGACGCCGCGGAACCCAATCCGGCGCTCGGCGTGCGCGGCTACCGTAC
The DNA here is from genome assembly GCA_044447065.1 of Actinomycetales bacterium. GTDB lineage: Bacteria > Actinomycetota > Actinomycetes > Actinomycetales > Micrococcaceae > JBIOFK01. Next base: position 19,499 of record JBIOFK010000019.1, read on the forward strand.
CGAGCTCAGCTCCCCTGGCGTGCTCGGCCGGCAGCTGTCGGCCATCGCCGCGGCGGCCGGCGCATCCACGGCCGAGGTGTGGGTAATGGCACCGATGATTTCCACCGCGGCCGAAGCGGCCGACTTCGCCGCCCTGTGCCGCACCGCCGGCCTGCGCACGCCCGGCGTCATGATCGAGGTGCCCTCCGCCGCGCTGACGTCCCGGCATGTGCTGGCCCAGGTCTCCTTCGCCAGCCTCGGCACCAACGACCTGACCCAGTACACGATGGCCGCGGACCGGCAGCTGGGCCCGCTCGCGGCGCTGAACGATCCGTGGCAGCCTGCCGTCCTGGCCCTCGTCGCGGCCACCGTGGCGGGGACGGAACCGCACGGCGGCACAGCGGTGAAAAACATCGGGGTGTGCGGTGAGTCGGCCGCGGACCCGGCCCTCGCCGTCGTCCTCGTCGGCCTGGGCGTGAGCACCCTGTCCATGAGCGCCCGCTCGCTGGCCGCCGTCGGCGCCGTCCTGCGGACCGTGACAGCGGAGCAGGCCCGCACCCTGGCCGGCGCCGCCCTGGCCGCGGAAAGCGCTGCCGGCGCCCGCGCCCTGGTGCGCGCGCAACTGCCCATCCTTGACACCCTCGGACTCTAGGCCACCAGGAGAAAACCATGCCCGAACGTACAGCCACCATCGCCAGCCGGGTGGGCCTGCACGCCCGCCCCGCCGCCATCTTCGCCGAGGCCGCCGCCGAGCTGCCCGTGGAGGTCACCATCGCCCGCGAGGGCGAACCGGCCGAGGACGCGCTTGACGCCGCGTCCATCCTGTCCCTGATGGGACTGGGCGCCTCGCACGGGGACGTCGTCGTGCTCCGGGCCGAGGGCGCCGGAGCCGAGGATGCCCTCGAAACGCTGGTGAAAATCCTGGAGACCGACCACGACGCCGACTGACCGCAGGCGGCGGCCGGCCTCCCGGGGCGGAAGCGGTCCAGCTCACAGAACCCGGCGCTTATACCTCCTCTGACGTAGTGTGGATAGCCTGCCCGGAGCCGGGCAGCTCAGCGTCGCAAGCAAATGACCTCCACGGGAGAAGCCCAAATGCCCATAGACCGAAGCGTTACCGCCCCTCAAGCCGGCGCCGAAACGGCGCCCGGAAAGACCGCCAGGACCCTCCCCGGGGCCGGCGGCAGGGCCAGGCTGCCACGGCTGAAGCGCCGCCGCCTGGCCGTCGGCCACGTCAATGTGGTCGACAAGCCGATGCTCAAGAAAGCACTCGGCGGAACCATCGTCGGCAACACCATGGAATGGTACGACGTCGGTGTGTTCGGCTACCTCATCACGACGATGGGGCCCGTTTTCCTGCCCGAATCCGACCCGGGCACGCAGAAACTGTTCCTGCTCGGCACCTTTGCCGCCACCTTCCTGGCCCGCCCGCTCGGCGGCGTCGTGTTCGGCTGGCTCGGGGACAAGATCGGACGCCAGAAGGTCCTCGCGACCACGCTGCTGCTGATGGCCGCGTCCACGTTCCTGGTCGGTGTGCTGCCCGGATACGCCAGCATCGGCATCTGGGCCGCGGCCCTGCTGGTGCTGCTGAAGCTGATCCAGGGCTTCTCCACCGGCGGCGAGTACGCCGGGGCCACCACGTTCGTCAGCGAGTATGCCCCGGACAAGCACCGCGGTTTCTTCGCCAGCTTCCTGGACATGGGCAGCTACATCGGCTTCGCCCTCGGCGCCGCCCTCGTTTCCGTGCTGCAGCTGACCATGGGCCACGACGCCATGGTGGAGTGGGGCTGGCGGCTGCCGTTCCTGATCGCCGGACCGCTCGGCGCGATCGCGGTCTACTTCCGCAGCAAGATCGAGGAATCCCCGCAGTTCCAGGCCACCCTTGACGCCGCGCAGCAGCACATGAAGGACGCGGCGGACGGCGACGAGATCGTCTCCAGGGGCCCGCTGAGCCTGATCAGGGCCTATTGGCGGCAGATTGTGCTCGCCATGATCCTGGCCGCCGCGGCGAACACCGTCGGCTACGCGCTCACCTCCTACATGCCGACGTACCTCACCTCCTCCAAGGGTTACGACGAGCTGCACGGGACGCTGCTGACCATTCCGGTCCTGGTCATCATGGCCGTCTGCATCCCGCTGACCGGCCGGCTGTCCGACAGGGTCGGCCGGCGCCCGGTGCTCTGGGTCGGCGCCATCAGCACCATCGTGTTCGCGGTCCCCGCGTTCATGCTGATCGGCATCGGCGCCATCTGGTCCACCCTGCTCGGCCTGGCCCTGGTGGCCTTCCCGGTGACGTTCTACGTGGCGAACCTGGCCTCGGCCCTGCCGGCGCTGTTCCCGACGTCCAGCCGCTACGGCGGCATGGGGATCGCCTACAACTTCTCGGTGGCCATCTTCGGCGGCACGACGCCGCTGATCATCCAGGCGCTGATCAACGGCACCCACAATGACATGATGCCGGCCTACTACCTGATGGCCACGTCCCTGATCGGCGCCATCGCCATCTACTTCCTCAAGGAATCGGCGCAGAAGCCGCTGCCCGGTTCCATGCCCAGTGTGGACACCGAGGAAGAGGCCAAGGACCTGGTGGCCGGCCAGGACGAGAATCCGCACCTTGACCTGAACGAGATGCCCTTCGATGAATCGTTCGAGCCGGCGGTCGAGACCGAACGCGAGCGTGAACCCGCCCTCTGACCGTGGGCCGGGCGTCAGCGGCCGCGGCGCCCGGCCGGGCGTCAGCGGCCGCGGCGCCCGGCGAAGGCGGCCCATGACGCGGGCGCCAGCCGGCTGAGGGCGATAAGGACCTTGTAGCGTCCGGACGGAACGGAGATGGCCTTGCCCGCCATCGAATCGACCAGCCCCTCCCGGACCACCTGGTCGGCGTTGAGCCACATCCAGCCGCGGACCTTGCTGGTGCTGGCGCCCATTCGCTGATGGAACTCGGTGTGCACGAAGCCGGGGCAGAGCGCCGTCACCGTCACGCCCTTGGACCTGTAATGCAGGTTCGCCCACCGGCTGAAACTGACCAGCCACGCCTTCGCGGCGCCGTAGCTTCCGCGCGGGATGAAACCGGCCGTGCTGGCCACGTTGATAATCCGGCCCTTGCCGGCCGCCAGCATTTGTTCGAGGGCGGCGTGCGAGAGCTCCATGGGCACCTCCACGAGGATGCGCAGGTGGTCTTTTTCCTCCCGGACGGTGTTTGCCTCGAAGGGCTTCACCAGGGAGTGGCCCGCGTTGTTGACCAGCAGCGTGACCGCATTCGTTCTTTGCCGCAGCCGTGCCGATACCGCGGCCACGCCTTCCTCGGTCAGCAGGTCGGCGGTCAGTGTCTCCACATCGATGCCGAACTCCCGGCGCAGCCGGATGGCCTTGGTCTCCAGGCGTCCGGTATCCCGGGCCACCAGGACCAGCGCATACGCGGAGGCGGCCAGCTGCTCGGCGAACTCGGCGCCGATCCCGGCGGTGGCGCCGGTGATGAGAGCGGTTTCAGTCATGGGGCCATGCTAGTGCGGTGCCTCCGTTTAGCGGTTTCCAGACAGCCCGCGCCGGTGGCCGAGCTGGACCACGACAATGATGACCCGGCCATCGTCAATGCGGTACAGCGCCCGGTAGTCCCCCGTCCGATGGCCCTCGCCTCGTGTAGGTCCTTGGCGCGAAAGGCCAGGTAACGGCCAAGCCGCTGGTGCGTCCCACGATGTTCCCGGCCATATCCGGGATCTAGCCGCACCGGACAGTGCCGTCCTGCGCCGACGTCGGCATGAACCCTGCGCAGGACGGCACCCCGCAACCCGGGAAACCGAGCGTTTGGCCTCGGAATCCGGTTCCGCCGTCCCGCGGCCTTTGGATCCGCTGTCCCAGGCCCGCTAGTGACAACGGTCAGGCCAGCGGCCGGGCCAGCGGTCAGTCCTGCGGCCAGTCGGTGCACTGGGTGTAGTCGTCGTTTCCCCTGTCGCTGTGCTCGCGCAGGAATTTGGCCACGAAAGGGCAGTGCGGAATGATCCTTTTCCCGGAGGCGACAACGTCATCCAGCGCGTATCGGGCCAGGACCTTGGCCAGCCCCTTGCCGCGGTAGGCTTCCCCGGTTTCGGTGTGCAGGAAGTCCATGTGGCCGGGCAGCTCGCGGTACAGGACCGTGACGGCCAGGTCCCCGGCGATCCGCAGCTCGTACCGGTGCGCCGCGTCGTTGCGGGCAAGCGAAACATCGGAGTGGAAACCCTCAACAGCATCGATCATTTATTGAGCTTGGCACGACGGCGATGCGCTGGCAATGGGCGGAGGCGGGACCGGGCCGGCCGGCGCGGGCACGGCAACATCCGCACACCCGTGGCAGGTCAGCCGCCGGCGCCGGCTCCCGCCGCGGCCGGCCATGGCGCCTGCGCGCGGGCCGATACGGTGCCGGGCCGGCCGGTGACGGTCGGCGCCCACCGCTCGGCGGCCGGCACCCCGGCCGCCCGTTCGGCCTCGCCCAGCAACAGCTCGAGCCGGCGCACCGCACGGTCGTAGTCCCGCGTGGCCGCCAGGCCGCCGTCGTCCAGGGAGCCGCCGCCGGGCCCTTCGCGAAATCCGTGGCCGCGGAATCCGCCGCCCCGGTCACCGGCGCTGGCCCTGGCCTGCTCGGTCTGCCGCATCTCCCGGACCAGGGCCGCCGTCGCCGACCGGCCGACGTCGGACATGGCGGGGTAGTCAATCAGGAGGGCCAGGTCCAGTTCGTAGCGGCGCCAGTGCGCCAGCGCGGCGTCGTGGCGTTCCACCGTCCCGGCCGCGCACCCTGCCGCTGTCCGGCGCCTGCGGCCCAGCCGCCGTCGCACCTCAAGGGCCGGACCGTAGCGATAGGCGGCAGCCGCCGCGGATGCCGCCAGGACCGCCAGGACCGCCCCGGCCGGGGGGATGACGACCGCCGGGACGAGCACGGCCGGGAGCAGGACCACCAGGGCCAG
>JBIOFK010000020.1:0-24331 GCA_044447065.1 Actinomycetales bacterium
GGGTAGAAGCCCCGGTCCAGCGTCACAAGGCTATCCAATGCCCGGGCGCAACGCAAAACGCCAAGGCCCGACGGCCCGCGTGGCGGTCAGCGGGTCAGCACCCGCCAGAGGAAGTGGTGGCTGCGGGCGGCCAGGGCGGCGGCCTGCCGGTTGTCCGACGCGCCGGCGTGTCCGCCCTCAAGGGCCTCGTGGAACCAGACGTTCGGGATCCCCATCGCGAGCATCCGGGCGGCCATCTTGCGGGCCTGCACCGGCCCCACCCGGTCATCGGAGGTGGCGGTCCAGATGAACGTGTCGGGATAGTCCACGCCGTCGTGCAGCAGGTGGTACGGGGAGAAGGTGCGGATGAATTCCCACTGCTCCGGCACGTCCGGGTCACCGTATTCGGCTATCCAGGAGAACCCGGCGGAGAGTTTGGTGTAGCGGCGCATGTCCAGCAGCGGCACCCCGCAGGAGATGGCTCCGAACAGTTCCGGGTAGCGGGTGAGCATGTTGCCTACCAGGAGCCCGCCGTTGGACCCGCCCGCGCAGCCCAGGCGCTTGCGGTCGGTCACGCCGCGGGAGACCAAGTCCCGGGCCACGGCGGCGAAATCCTCGTAGGCGCGGTGCCGCTTGTCCTGCAGCGCGGCCCGATGCCAGGCCGGTCCGTACTCGCCGCCGCCGCGGATGTTGGCCACCACGTACACCCCGTGGCGCTGGCTGCCCTCGATCTGCCCGGTGCGTTCCAGCCATGCCCGGCCGATGGTGCCGCTGTAGGCCGGGGTCCGGGAAATCTCGAACCCGCCGTAGCCGCTGAGCAGGGTGGGGTTCGCGCCGTCCAGTTCCAGGTCGCGCGCGGCGAGCTGGAAGTACGGAACCCTGGTGCCGTCGTCGGACGTGGCGAAGAATTGCCGCACCTCGAAGTCGGCGTCGGTGAAGAACGACGGCGCCGCCTTGACTACCGCGTGCGTGTCCGGCTCGGGCGTGCCCTCGCCCGTCCCCGCAGCCTCGCCTGCCGCCGTGCCGAGCGTGCCGCGCGTCAGGGTGGTCGGGGTGGTGAATCCGGTGGCGGTGAGCCAGAAGTCATTCGGCGCCTCGGGGTCCTCATCGTCCACGACGTAAGCGCTGACCTGGTGCAGCGGCGGGCACGCGTCCAGCTCCCTGGTCCGCCAGCCGGCGGCCGGATCCGCCACCAGGATGCGGGAGGAGACGTCGTGCAGCAGGTTCAGCAGCAGGAAGTCCTTGGTCCAGCTCCACGACTGCAGGGAGGTGGCGGCATCGGGGGCGAAGACCGTCACGAGGTCCCGGCCGCCGGCAAGAAATGCCTCCAGGTCCACGGCCAGCAGGGATCCGGCGGTGTGCGTCCGCCCGGCCAGCGGCCAGTCCTGCTGCGGCCGGAACAGCAGCCACTGCCGGTGCATGCTGACGTTGACGTCCGTGGGCACCTCGATGGCCTGCCAGCCGGCGGCGGTGCGCAGGTGGAGCCGGCGGCTGAAGAAGTCGATCAGGTCGAGCGCGTAGGTGCGCTCGAATCCCGGGGTGTCATCGTGGCCGACGACGGCCATCGTGTGGTCCTCGGGGACGTCGAAGATCCGCTCGGCGTCGGCCAGGGACTGTCCGCGGCTGAGCACCACGCCGGTGCGCGCGTAGGAGGACGTGGTCTTGGGCATGCCGTCGGCGGTGGTGGAGACCAGGAGGGTGTCAGCGTCCAGCCAGGACGCGCCGCCCTTGCCGACGGGAAGGTCGAAGCCGCCGTCGGCCGCTTCAACGAACCGCAGGGACTCGACGTCGAACTCGCGCAGGCGGGTCGCGTCGCCGCCGTCGGGGGAGAGGGAGAGGAGGGCCTTGGTGTAGGGCAGGCCGTCGGCAGGGCGCAGCAGATCCGCTCCGTGCCAGACCCATTCGGTGCCCTCGGCCGCGGCCAGGGCATCGAGGTCGAGCAGGAGCTCCCACTCCGGCTCTGCGGTGGTGTAGCTTGCCCAGCGGGTGCGGCGCCAGAGGCCCTTCGGGTTGGCGCTGTCCGTCCAGAAGTTGTAGTACCAGTCGGCGCGCTTTGTCACCAGCGGGATCCGGTCCGTGGAGTCCAGGACCTGCAGGATCCTGTCCTCCAGCGGCGCATACTCCGCATCCTCCAGGAACTCCTCGGTGCGGGCATTCTGGCTGCGCACCCAATCCAGCTGCCCACTGCCGTAAACGTCCTCCAGCCAGATGTTCTCATCCGTGGGTTCGTCGGCCAGGTGCTGGTTAGCGTCGGTGATGGTCATTCCTTCATCCTATGCACGGGCGCGGATTGCCGCCCCGGCTCGCCCCCGGGCCGCTGCCGGCCCGCCCGCCAGTGCGCGCAGCCCCGCCGCGGCCGTCGGATACGCTCGGGGTATGGCTCAAGCGCGCGCAATCACGGTGGCAATTGTGGGTGCGGGCCCCCGCGGAACCTCGGTGCTTGAGCGGCTGCTCGCACACCTGGCCGCGGATGGCCGCGGGGCGGACGGCACCAGCGCCGGGGTTTCAGACGCGGCCGCTGACCACGGGGAAGGTGCGGTCCGCTCGGTGGAGATCACGATGATTGATCCGTTCCCGGCGGGCCCCGGTCACGTGTGGCGGACCGATCAGTCCCGCCTGTACCTGATGAACACCCAGTCCTTCTATCCCACCCTGGTGCCGGACACCGGGCTGGAACCCGGTGCGTACGCCGGGACCAGTTTCGAGGGCTGGCGTTCCGCGAAGCGGGAATCCCCGGACGACACGCTGACCGGGGCCGAATCGGACGAACTGGCATCGCTGGCGCGTGACGGATTTCCCTCCCGTGCGCTGTATGGCCGCTACCTGCGCTGCAGCTTCGAGCAGATCACCGCCCGGCTGCCGGAGGGCGTCACGGTCCGCGAGCTGCGGGCCGAGGCCACCGCTGTGACCCGCGCCGGGGAGGGCTTCACCGTGGCGCTGGCTCCCGGCGCGGATGGCGGCCCGGCGGCGCTGGCCGCGGACGCCGTCGTGCTGGCCCTCGGGCACGTGCCCTCCGTGCTCTCCGCCTCGCAGCGCGCGCTCGCGGACGCCGCGGCCGAGTATTCGCTGTCCTACCTCCCGCCGGCCCTGCCCAACGATGTGGACTGGGACCTGATCCCGGCGGACGGCACGGTGCTGGTCCGCGGCCTGGGACTGAATTTTTTTGACGTGCTCGGTCAGCTGACGGAGGGCCGCGGCGGCCGGTTCGAGCCCACGCCCGGCGGGTTCGTGTACCTGCCCTCCGGCCTGGAACCGCGGATTATTGCGGCCTCCCGCCGCGGTGTGCCGTACCGGGCCAAAGCAGCGCTGGACAGCTACTACCCGCAGTCCGTCCGGCTGCGGTACCTGACCATGGATGCCGTCCGGGCGCTCGCCGCCGCCGGACGCCCGGGATTCGACCACGACCTCTGGCCGCTGCTGCACCGGGACACGGTCCTTGCCTACTACTCCACGCTGGTCCGGGTGCGCCCGGAATCCACGCCGGAGGGATTCCTGCGGCAGTTGTCGGTGGCGCTCGACGCCGGCACGGGGTGGGAGCCGGCGGTGCGAGAGCTGGAGCGCACCCTGGATCCCGGCGACAGGCTCGATCTGGGGCTGCTGGCGCGCCCGCTCGGCGGCCGGCACTTCGCCAACGCGGCGGAACTGGACGAGGCGGTGCTGGCATATCTGGAGGCGGACGCGCTCGGGTCCGCGGCCGGGGAGGACGACCCGGTCAAGATGGCGATCGGCGCGCTCAACGCCGGCCGTGCGGTGCTGAAGATGGCGGTCGCGGACGGCGGCATCACCGAGGAATCCTGGCTCGGTGAGCTGCGCGGCTGGTTCGAGGGGTATGTCGAGGGACTGGCCAGCGGGCCCCCCGCGCTGCGGATCGCGCAGCTGGCGGCCGTGGTGCGGGCAGGGGTCCTCGGCTTCACCGGACCGGATCCGGAATTCGGCATCGACCCGCGGCAGGGCCTGTTCGTGGCCTCCTCCCCCTGGGTGGGCGGCGAAGCGTGGACGGCCCGGGTGCTGGTGGAGGCGCTGGCCCCCGCCAACCGGGTGCTGGCGAACGACTCGGCCCTGCTGGGGCAGCTGCTGGCCGACGGACTGGCCCGGCCGAAAATCATGATCGCGGCGGACGGGGAACCGGTGGCGACGTCCGGCCTGGACGTCACGCGCCCGCCGTACCGGCCGATCGGAGGCGACGGGGCCGCCGTCGAACGCCTGTATGTGCTTGGCCTTCAGCTCTCCAGCGTCCAGTGGGGCAACGCGATCGCGGCGCAGGCGCAGTCCCCGTATCCGAGCGGGTACCGCACCCTCGCCGACGCCGACGCCATCGCCCGCGACATCCTCGCCCCCAGCCCCACCAAAAAACCCAACTAGGTCGCAGATAATGCGCTTATGAGGGCTCCATAAGTGCGTTATCTGCGACCCAGTTGGGATGAGCGCGGAAGGTAAGAGATTCGAACTCTTGGTACGGGGTTACCGCACACTGGTTTTCAAGACCAGCTCCATCGGCCGCTCGGACAACCTTCCGGGGCTTGTAGTCTGTCATATGGCGCGGGCAGCTTCAAAAGAAGCCCCGCGGAACAATGGCGGCGGTGGAGGAAGAAATGAAGGCAGTGATCGTGGCGGCGCCCGGAGGCCCGGAGGTCCTGCAGTTTGCCGACGTCCCCGCCCCGGTGCCCGGTCCCGGCGAGGTGCTGATCGACGTAGTGGCCGCGGGCCTGAACCGGGCCGATGTCCAGCAGCGGCAGGGTAACTATCCGCCGCCGCCCGGCGCCTCGGACATCCTGGGCCTGGAGGTCTCCGGCCGGATCGCCGGATTCGGCCCGAACGTCGCCAAGCCCTTCGCCAAGGGCGACAAGGTGGTCGCGCTGCTGGCCGGCGGCGGTTACGCCCGGCAGGTGGCCGTCGCGGCGGAGCAGGTGCTGCGCATCCCGGAGGGCATCGACTTGGTTACCGCCGCAAGCCTGCCCGAGGTGGCGGCCACGGTGTACTCGAACCTGTTCATGACCGCGCAACTGCAGGCCGGCGAGACCGTGCTGGTGCACGGCGGCACCGGCGGTATCGGCGCCATGGCGGTGCAGCTGGCCAAGGCCTTCGGCGCCACGGTCGCCGCGACCTGCGGCAGCGCGGAAAAGGCCGGCACCCTGCGCGGCTTCCTGGGCGCGGACATCGCCATCAACTACCGTGACGAGGATTTCGTCGCGGTCCTCAAGGAGCGCACGGACGGCCACGGCGCGGACGTGATCCTGGACGTGGTGGGCGCGAAATACCTGCACCAGAACATCGACGCGCTGGCGATGTACGGCCGGCTGGTGGTCATCGGGCTGCAGGGCGGCACGACGGCGGAGCTCAACTTGGGTGCCTTGCTTGCCAAGCGCGCTGCGGTCATCGGCACCACGCTGCGGGCACGTCCCGTGCAGGAGAAGGGCGCCATCATGTCCGCCGTCCGCGAACACGTCTGGCCGCTGCTGACCTCCGGGGCCGTGAAGACTCTGGTGGACAGGACCTTTCCGATGTCCGAGGCGGCCGCGGCGCACGCCTATTTCGATTCCGGCGAGCACATGGGCAAGATCCTGTTACTGGCGTAGGGGATCGGCCCGGCCCCAGGATCGGCCCGGCCCCAGACCGGCGTCCCCGCCGGCCAATCCCGGTCCCGTGGCATGATACTTCCATGAGTGAGGACGCACGGACAGCGGGTAACACGGACAACGCTGGGGCCCCGAAGACCGGGACCCCGGCCGAGGAAGCGGTGGAGGGATCCGTCACCGAGCCGCCCGGGCCCGAGTCCAGGGCAAAGCATCACCGTACGGCCCTGACGGACCTCGTGGACGAGCCGGCAAAGGTCATGCGCATCGGCACCATGGTCCGCCAGCTGCTCGAAGAGGTGAAGAGCGCACCGCTGGACGAGGCCGCCCGGACCCGCCTGGCGGAAATCCATGCCCGTTCCATCCACGAGCTGGAGGAGGGCCTCTCACCCGAACTGGTGGCGGAGCTGCACCGGATCAGCCTGCCCTTCAGCGACGATTCCGCGCCCTCCGATGCGGAACTGCGGATTGCGCAGGCACAGCTGGTGGGCTGGCTGGAGGGACTGTTCCACGGCATCCAGACAGCGCTGGCCGCGCAGCAGCTGGCCAACCAGCAGCAGGCGGCCCAGCTTCAGCTGCGCCAGCTTCCCCCCGGGACAATGGTCGCGCCGGGCATCGTCATCGGCGACAACGGCGAACCGCAGCGCGCCGATCCGGCCACCCTCCGCCGCGCATCCGCCGGCGACGACGACCAGCGCCACGGCCCCGGCCAGTACCTCTGACTTGGGCCTGTTCGCCGCGGCCAGGCAGGGCCGGAAGGATGACGCTGAACTTGGCAGGGGTGTGTGGCGGCGCGCCCACGACCGTTTCCAACGCGGCCTGGACCGGTTCCACCAGATGCTGGAAGGTATCGAGGACCCGGCCATCTTCGACGCTCTCGTCCCGGTGGCGAACGGATTGGCGGCCCTGCTGCCCCGGGTCCGGGCCGTCTGCATCCGTGTCCAGCAGCAGTCGCCCAGCGACGGACTGGACATTCCCGCCAGCGCCGGCGGAGCGCTGAACGACCTCCACCGGGCGCTGTCGCGGGCCGGCAACGCGCTGGCCACGGCCGCGGAGGCCGCCGCGATGGTCAGATTGGGCGCCGCGCCGGTGGAGGCGGTGCACCGCCGGGCACGGATTGTCCACGAACACGTCGCCGAGGCGGAGGAACTGGCCTCCCGGAGCGGTCACTGACGGCCCCGGGCCTGCAGGGTCACTGCGTGAAGTTCGTACTCATCGAGGAGAAGAGCGATGCCTCTTTGATCACCACGGCGAGGACGCCAACCACGGTGATCGCGATGAGCGTCCAGACCGGCGCCAGGCCGCGGCCTTTGGCGACCCCGTGCACAATGACGGACCGGCCCACGATGTACACGGTCGCGCTGATGAACACCCAGGCCCAGTGGAAGGGGCGGATCACGCCGTCGTTCCTCAACCGCTGCCAGTCCAGGTACGCCATCAGCACGCACACCGCGTAGACGAGTACAGCGCTGCCGATCGCCAGGAAGTAGACCGGAGTGAACACCGAAAACGGATCCAGGGTCCGCGTCTGGTAGGGCCCGGTGTATCTGAATTTCAGGACCGGATTCCAGAACAGCAAAAGGGAGAGAGGGATGAGCGGCAGCAAGACCACCAGCCAGATAAACGGGTTGTACACCGGGGTCTGCCCGCTGATCGGCGTCCGGGCCTGCGGCATGGCGGGCTGGTAACTGCCGCTGAAGTTGCCGGTCCAGGCCCGTCCGTCCCACCACTGCTGGCGGGGCGAACCGTCAGGCGCCTGATACCACCCCGGCGCGGGTCCGCTGGTGCCGTACGGAGTCGTCATGGTGCTACGCCCGACCTGCCGCCGAGTATTCTCCCACGGGCTGATCAAAGCGCTGCCCCTGCGGGTTGGACGGCATCAGGGCCAGCACGAACAGGGTGATCGCTCCAAGGACCGGGATGAGTCCGATCAGGATCAGCAAGGCACTGAAGTTGCCGTCGTGCAGGCGGCGGGCCAGCAGGGCCAGACTGGGCACGACCGTGGCCAGCCCCCACAGCCCGAGGATCAGGAAGACGATTCCGCCGCCGGCACCCATCATGGTGGTGCCATTGGCGGACACGCTCGCGCCCGCGCCGCCCGCGATCCCTGCGATGATTTCCAGCACGACAGTGACGACCGTGGTGATCAGCGTCCAATACCAGTACTCGCTCCGGCTGGCGCGGCCCGAGAACGTGGCGTACTTTTTCCAGAACCGCTTGAATGCGACGCTGATGGAAGCGCCGTAATGCGGCGCCCACAACGGGACCTCTCCGGCGTAGCCAGGGGCCGGCGGCTGCGAGGGGTATAGCTGCGGGTAGCTCATGAGCGCTCCTTCTTCGGCGATGCTTCGATTGAGCCCATCCTAGGGGTCATTCGTTGCGTTGTGGGGGCTTTTTGCCGAAGATTTTACACGTCGAGTGCGGACGAACCGGCGGTGCCGCTATTCCGCCCGGTCGGCGGCGCGCCATGTTTTCTCACGTCTGGCGCGGGCGTGTTCCGTCGCCGGCGTATGGCAGGATACAGACATGGGGGAAAATGTGGCACAGATCACCGACGGCTCCGCGCCGGAGATGGTGGTGATTCTTGCCGGGGGCGCCGGCCGGCTGACCATCGGCGACGACGGTATTTGCCGCCTGAGCTGGGGGGTCAAGGAAGAAATCGGCCTGGAAGCGGCCGTCGAAGTGCAGAAGGCGCTGCTGGGACTATCCGCAGGGGAGCCGATGCTGCTTCTGCTCAACATCTCGGGGGTGACAGTTTCCCGCGAGGCGAGACTGTTCTTTCCCAAGCGGGCCCTGGCCGCCGCTGTCGCCGTTGTTGGCGAGTCGATGCCCGACCGGGTGGTCAGCGCCAGCCTCCTGCGTGGGCTGCGGCGTCCGCACCGGTACTTCACCGTCGAAGCCGACGCCCGGGAATGGCTGAAGACGTTCGGAAGGTCCCGGGGCGGCGGGGATCATTGCGGCTCAACCGTCGGGGTAACACAGCTCCCGTCCGCCGGAGCCTTGGTAGCCGATTCGAACGGTTGACGTTGGCATAAAAGGTGAGCGGACGGGCCGGAAAAATTTGACTTTGGGCACAAAAAAAGTCCTACCCCCTTGATCGCAAAGGGCGCAGGACCGCCGTGGTGGAGCCTCCTAACAGAATCGAACTGTTGACCTTTTCATTACGAGTGAAACGCTCTACCAACTGAGCTAAGGAGGCCTGCGCTGTGAGGGAATGAACCCCGAGGCGCAAGAAACAACTCTAATAGAGCCACCGGCCCCGGTCAAAACGGCCCAGCAACGGCCCGGCAACGGCCCAGGACAGCTAGCAGGTGGTGTTGTCCGCCGGGACCTTTCCGTCCACGAAGTAGCCATCCACCGCGTTGGTGATGCAGCTGTTGGAGCGCCCGTAGGCGGTGTGCCCGTCCCCGTTCCAGGTGATCAGCACCCCGGACGAAAGCTGCCGTCGCAGCGCCTGCGCCCACTCGTAGGGCGTGGCCGGGTCCCGGGTGGTGCCGACGACGAGGATGGGTGCGGCGCCGTCGGCGTGGATGGCTTGCGGTGCTTCGACTGCCTTGTACGGCCAGCCGTAGCAGGAGAGGTCCGAGTAGCCGAAGATCGAGCCGAACGTGGGCGACGCTGCCTCAAGCGTGGCGGCTTCCGCCCGCATGGCCGCCTTGTCCTGGGTTGTCGGGTAGTCCAGGCAGTTCACCGCCTGGAACGCGAAGGCGGTGTTCGTGGTGTAATTGCCGTTTTTGTCCCGGTCCGCGCTGTAGTCGGCCAGGGCCAGCATTCCTGACGGGTCGCCGCTGAAGGCCTGCCCCAGCGCCGCCTCCAGCGGGTCCCACAGGTCCGTGGAGTACATCGCGAAGGCCAGCGTGTTGGTGAACTCGCTGCTGGTGACCACCCGGCCGTCGCGGGCTCGTTGGGGGTTGTTCACATAGCTGTCCCGGAGTTTGTCGACCTGCGCCACCACATCCCCGGCGCTGCCGTGCACCGGGCACTTGGCGTCCTGGGAGCACTTGGCCGCCCAGGACTGGAATGCCCGGTCGAAGCCCATGTTCTGCCCCGCCGCGACCTGGGCCACGCTCAGCGACGGGTCCAGGGCACCGTCGAGCGAGAATTTGCCGACGTTCTTCGGGAAGAGTCCGGCGTACGTCGCACCGAGCTTGGTGCCATAGGAGAAGCCCATGTAGTTCAGCTGCTTTTCGTTCAGCACGGCCCGCAGGATGTCCATGTCCTTGGCCGAGCTCACGGTGTCCACGAAGCCCAGGATGGGACCGGTGTTGGCCTGGCACTGCCGGGCGTCGGCGGCGTACTGCGCCTGTGCCTGCGTGTAGCCGGCGTCGGTGTCCAGATTCAGGTCCTGTTGCCGTTCCTTGTCCCGGTCCGCATCCGAGATGCACGTCACCGGGGCCGAGCGCTGCACGCCGCGCGGATCCCAGCCGACAATGTCGAACGCACCGCGCAGTTTGTCCGAAAAGTAGCTCTTCGCCCCGTCACGGACCATGTTATAGCCGCTGCCGCCCGGCCCCCCGGGGTTGACCAACACCGATCCCTGGCGGTGACCCGAGGCCGGCAGCCGGATGGCCGCGAGCTCGATGCTGGCCTTCGCCGGGTTCGCGTAATCCACCGGCACCTTGACCTTGGCGCACTCGAATGACTTCTCGCAGCTGGACCAGGTGATGGACTGCGCGTAGAAATCCTTCAGCCCCGCGGGTGCCGAGGACAGCACATCAGGGCCGGCCGACGTCGTCGAGCCCGAATGCTGGGGTGCCACCAGTCCGCACGAGGCGAGCAGCACGGCGACGGCGACGGCGGCCGTCCCGGCTGCGAGCGCGCGCAGGCGCCGTGCCGGTCCCCGTACGGCAGGGGGCGACGGGCGGAACGGATGCATGCGGTTCTCCTTGCGGTGCTGACGGCTTTGCACGGGCGGTGCCGGCGGGCCCTAGAGCAGGGTGCCGGCCGCCCTAAAGCAGGCTGACGGCCATGGCTTCCAGGGCCAACAGCGGGGCGACGTTAGTGCCGGTAATACGGCCACGGACGGTATTGATAGCGTCCATGCGGGCCAGCGTACCCTCCGCTGATGAACGTTCGGCGAACCCGTGAAGTTCCGCCCCCAGCCCGCGGTTGACCAGTTCGGCCCCCGGGTTTCCGCCTTCCGCCGCGAGCTGGAGCAGCAGGACATCCCGGTAGAAGGAGAGCAGGTCGGTCAGGGCCCGGTCCAGCATGTCCGTCAGGGACCGTTTCGCCCGGCGCTTCTGGTCCTCCTCGAGGGCCTTGACCTGGCCCCGGAGGGCCGGCGGCAGCGGCCCGCTTCCGGGGGCGCCGAGGGTATGCAGCAGCGCCGCCTTTTCCTCCGCGGCACGGTCGGTATTGGACGCATCCGCCTCCGCCGTGGCGGCATCCATCAGGGCCGCGGCAGCCCGCATGGCGGCGGAGACGTCCCCGAGCCGCAGGGGGATGCGCACAATGGTCTCGCGGCGCGCCCTGGCGCCCTCGTCAGTGGCCAGCCGGCGGGCGATGCCCACGTGGCTTTGGGCGGCCCGTGCCGCATAGTCCGCCATGGCCGGCTCGATACCGTCGCGGCGGATCAGCAGGGCGGCGACGTCGGCCACCGGGGGAACGCGCAGGGTCACCGTACGGCAGCGCGAACGGATGGTCACCAGCACATCCGCCGGGCTCGGGGCGCACAGGATCCAGATGGTCCGCGGCGGCGGCTCCTCGATCGCCTTGAGCAGCACATTGGTGGTGCGCTCGGTCATTCTGTCCGCGTCCCCGACGATGATGATCCGCCAGCGGGCGGAGGAGGGCCGGTCCTGTGCCTTGGTGACCAGCTCGCGGGCCTCGTCGATGGCGATGGTGGTCTTTTCCGTGGCCACGAAGGTGACATCCGCGTGGGTTCCGGCCAGGACGGTGTGGCAGGCGTGGCAGACTCCGCAGCCGCGGGCGACCGGATCCGCCTGCTCGCAGACGAGCGCCGCGGCGAAGGCTCGTGCCGCGTTCGACCGGCCCGATCCCGGCGGCCCGGTGATCAGCCAGGCGTGGTTGGGCGTGGCGGCCGTCGCGGCCCGGCGCAGCTGCTCCACCACCGGGCCCTGGCCCTGTAGGTCGGTCCAGACGTTCACGGCAGCAGTTCCCGCACCCGCGCGAGCACGGCGGCGGCCAGGTCCGGCACGGGGGCGCCGGCGTCGAGCACCAGATAGTGCGGCGCATCGGCCCGGGCGAGGTCCGTGAAGGCCCGCCTGATCCGGCCGTGGAATTCGTCCGGCTCCGATTCCAGCCGGTCCTCCGCGGCGGCGCCTGCCGTCCGCCTGGTCCGTCCGCTGGCCGGGTCGACGTCCAGCAGGATCGTCAGGCCGGGACGGAGGCCGTCGGTGGCCCAGGCATTGAGCTCGGTCACGGCGGCGGCGCCCAGGTCCCGGCCGGCGCCCTGGTACGCCACCGAGGAGTCGATGTAGCGGTCGGAAATGACGACGGCGCCGCGCGCCAGGGCGGGACGGATCAGGAATTCGGCGTGGGCGGCACGGGCGGCGGCGAAGATCAGCGCCTCGCAGCGGGCGCCGATGTCCCCGTGGCCATGGTCCAGCACGAGCGAGCGCAGCTTCTCTCCCACCGGAGTGCCGCCGGGCTCGCGGGTCAGCACCACCTCCCGGCCCTCGGCCCGCAGTACCTCCGCCAGGGCCTTCGCCTGCGTGGATTTACCCGCTCCGTCGCCGCCCTCGAAGGCGAGGAACAGCCCGCCGGCGACCGCAGTCGCAACGGCCGCCGTAGTGGCAGCGTGGCCGGCGGTCTGCTTGCCACCGGGCGTGGCCACGGCAGGCGCGGCGGCTGCCGAAGAAAAGGGGGAGGTCACAGTCCTAGCCTACCGACAATTGCCGCACCGGCGCCTGACACATTCCCGGATGTGGATAACGCGGCGATACCCTAGCCGTATGACTTCCCAGCACCCCGGCCCGCTCGCTCCGGACACGGTCGCCGTCGCCGCCGGCAGGCCCGCCCGCACCCACGACGCCCCCGTCAACCCGCCGATCGTGCTCTCCTCCACCTATGTGGGCACCGGCGCGGTGGTGGATGGAGACCGGGCCTACGGGCGCTACTCCAACCCCAGCTGGGACCCGTTCGAGGAGGCCCTGGGCGCCCTGGAGGGATCAACTCTCCCGGCGCTGCTGTTCGGTTCCGGCCTGGCGGCCGCGGCGGCGGCCCTGTCCCTGGTGCCGCTGGGCGGTGTGCTGGTGATGCCGCGGCACAGCTACCAGGGGGCGCTGGTCATGGCGCAGGAGCTGGCCGCCAGGAACCTGTTTTCGCTGCGTACCGTGGATATCGAGGACACGGCCGGATCCCTGGCGGCGGTCCGCGGGGAGAACGGGACGGCCCCGGCCGGAATGCTTTGGCTGGAGAGCCCCACGAATCCGATGCTGGAGGTCGCCGAAATCGCGGTCCTGGCCGCCGGCGCGAAGGAGGCCGGGGCGCTCGTGGTGACGGACAACACGTTCTCCACCCCTCTGGTGCAGAAGCCGCTCGAGCTCGGCTCCGACGTCGTGCTGCATTCGGTGACGAAGTACCTGGCCGGCCATTCCGACGTTGTGCTCGGCGCCCTGGCCACCAGCAATCCGCGGCTGCGTGCGGAGCTGCTGCACTACCGCTCGATCCACGGGGCCATCGCCGGGCCCTTCGAGGCCTGGCTGGCGCTGCGCGGGCTGCGCACGCTGGCGCTGCGGGTGGAGCGTTCACAGGCGACGGCGGCCGTGCTGGCTCCGCGCCTGGCCGGCCACCCGGCGGTGGACGCGGTCCGCTATCCCGGGCTGGAGACCGATCCGGGGCATGACCGTGCCAAGGCGCAGATGACAGGATTCGGTTCGATCCTCGGAATCCAGGTCTTTGGCGGCCGGGCGGCGGCCGACGCCGCCGTGGCCGCGCTGCGGCTGTGGACGCCGGCCACCTCGCTGGGCGGCGTGGAGTCGCTGATCGAGCGCCGCCGCCGGCACGCCAACGAACCCGCCACCGTGCCGGAGAACTTCCTGCGCCTGAGCGTCGGGATCGAGAACGCCGAGGACCTCTGGGCGGATCTGGACCAGGCGCTCAACGCCTCGCAGGGATAGGCTGTCCGCATGATGATTACGGCGCTCCTGACGAATTGGCTGATGCTGCTGCTCGGCCTGGTTGCCCTGGCGCTGCAGGTCTGGGCGCTCGCGGACTGCCTGCGCACCAAGGCGGATTCCTTCGGACGGGCCGACAAGCGCACCAAGGGGTTCTGGACCGGGCTGACCGTCGGAGCCACCATTGTGGGCATCCTGTTTGTGCTGGGCCCGGGCCTCGGGTTCATCCTGCTGCTTGAACTGGCCGCGGTCACGGCCTCCTCGGTCTACCTGGCGGATGTCCGCCCGGCGGTGGCCGTGCCGCGCCGCGGCGGAAACCGCAACGCCGGTCCCTACGGTCCCTGGTAGGGCGCTCCCGGCCGGACGGCGTCCCAAGCCACTGTCAGTTCGCCCAGCCGCCAGCGTGAGGGCCCGTCGGTCAGCGGCCAGCCGGCCGCCCTGATCCGGTGTCCGGCCGCGACGAACCGCTGCCGGTTGCCGAACGGGGCCAGCGGCGCGGTCGCCAGCCAGGCCCGGTCCAGCCCCTGCAGGAACCCGTGCACCGCCTCGCCCGGCACGTTGCGGTGGATCAGCGCCTTCGGCAGGCGCTCGGCCACCTCGGAAGGCAGCGCGAAGGAACCGAAGCGCAGGGACAGGGTCAGCGACACCGGCCCGCCGCCGTCGAGCATCACCCACGTGCTGCGCCTGCCGATTTCATCGCAGGTGCCGTCGACGAAAATGCCGTCCGGGCCCAGCCTGGCGCACACGGCCGCCCAGACCGCGGGCACGTCGGCCTCCTCGTACTGACGCAGGACGTTGAACGCGCGGACCACGACGGGCCGGCCGGGGACGGGTATCTCGAAACCGCCCTGATGGAAGCTCAGGCCTGCATGTTCCCAGGGCTTGGCCAGGCGGACGCGCTCTGGCTCGATCTCGATGCCGGCCACGTGCACGTCGGGGCGGACGGCGGCCAGCCGGTGGTAGAGTTCGACGGCGGTAGCGGGGGAGGCGCCGTAGCCCAGGTCCACGACGAGCGGGTCGGCGGCCCGGCGCAGCCGCCACGCCTGCGGCCCGGCCAGCCAGCGGTCGACCCGACGTAGCCGGTTCGGGTTCGTGGTGCCGCGCGTGACGTTCCCGAAGGGCTGGCCCCTGCTGCTCTGTACCCTGCCCGCCCGCGCCACCACGGCTCCACTCTAGTGCCGGGCGAAATCCCGCGTCGCACGGAAGTCACGCCCGGAGCCGGGGAGCGGGCCTCGGTTACGATGAGGAGATGACCTACAAGCTGATTCTGCTGCGGCACGGCCACAGCGAATGGAACGCCAAGAACCTGTTTACCGGCTGGGTGGACGTCGACCTCAATGACCAGGGACGCACCGAGGCAGTCCGAGGCGGCGAGCTGCTGGTGGAGAAGGATCTGCTGCCGGATGTGCTGTACACCTCGCGGCAGAAGCGGGCCATCAATACCGCGAACCTGGCCCTCGCCGCCGCCGACCGCGGCTGGATCGACGTCCGGCGCAGCTGGCGCCTGAACGAGCGCCATTACGGTGCCCTGCAGGGTAAGGACAAGGCCCAGACACTGGCCGAATTCGGCGAGGAGCAGTTCATGACCTGGCGCCGCAGCTACGACACCGCGCCGCCGCCGCTGGCCGATGACAGTGAGTTCTCCCAGGTGGGGGATCCGCGCTACGCCGATCTGGGCGATGCGCTCCCGCGCACCGAATGCCTCAAGGATGTCCTGGAGCGTCTGCTGCCGTACTGGGAATCAGACATCAAGGGTGACCTGGCCGCCGGCAAGACGGTGCTGGTCACAGCCCACGGCAACTCGCTGCGGGCCCTGGTCAAGCACCTCGACGGCATCTCCGACGAGGACATCTCGGCGCTGAACATCCCGACCGGGATTCCGCTGGTCTACGAGCTGGACGATGCCTTCAGCCCGCTGAACCCGGGCGGAACCTACCTGGACCCGGAGGCGGCCGCCGAGTCCATCAAGGCCGTGGCCAACCAGGGCAAGAAGTAGGGGAGACGGGACCTACGGCAGGTCGTCCGGCTGCCACTGCCCGGTGACGAGGTAGGCCACCTTGCGGGCCACCGACACGCCGTGGTCGCCGAAGCGTTCGAAGTACCGGCTGGCGAGGGTGATGTCCACCGTGGTGGCCGGGGTCTCCTGCCAGGCGGGGTCCGCGATGGCGGCGAAGACGCTGCGGTGCAGCTGGTTGATCCGGACGTTGGCGCCCTGGATGTCGGAGACCAGGGTCAGGTCCCGGGTTTCCAGCAGCACACGCAGGTCCCGGGCGATGCGGATGTCCAGCACGGCCAGTTCGTCGAACACGGGGACCAGCCCGGCGGGAACCACCTGGGACGGGAACCGCAGCCGAGCCAGCTGTGCCACGTGCCGGGCCAGGTCTCCCATCCGTTCGAGCGAGGCGCTCATCCGCAGCGATCCGACGATCATCCGCAGGTCGCTGGCCACAGGCCCCTGGAGGGCGAGGATGTCGATGGCCCGCTCGTCCAGGTCGTTCTGCAGGAAGTCGATCCGCGCGTCGGCGGAAATCACCTCCTGGGCCAGTTCCACGTCGGCGGCGGAGAGCGCCTTGGTCGCCTTCTCGATCGCCTCGGTCACGAGGATGGAGATCTCGATAAGCTCGTCGCCCACCTGGGTCAGTTCCGCCCGGAAAACTTTACGCACAGAGCGTCCTTTCACTTCTCGTTCGTGCCTGCGGGCCGTCGGCCGGCCGCTGCCGGCCGCCGCAGGTGCCAAACCATAGCATCCCAGCACCCCGTGAACGGCCGGACGCGGGAAGGTGAACGTTAGCTGAACGCGCCGGCAAAGACCCCGGATCTGGCCGCAGCCGGCCCCCTGCGAGCATAGGCTAAGAGGGTGAACCCCCTGCTGGTTGGATTGCTGTCCGGCGCCGTCGGCCTCGCCCTCGGCGTCTTCGGCATGGTCGCGTTCGCACTGAGCGACCGGCAGCGCCGGCAGGGCCTTGAAGTGGTGGAGCCGACGCTGCCGGAGGGAGCCGCGGAGGTGCTCTCCGCCGTCGGCCGCGCCTTCCTGGTCGTGGACAGCACCGACGGCGTGGTGCGTGCCAGCCCCGGAGCCTACGCCTTTTCCCTGGTGCGCGGCCACACCGTGGTGCACCAGGAACTGCTCGACATGGCGGCCAGGGTGCGCGGCAACGGCGTCATCGTGGAGCGCCAACTGGAGCTGCCGCGTGGCCCGCTCGGCCAGGGGGCCCTGGTGGTGCAGCTGCGCGCGGCCCCGCTGGGCGATGACTACGTGTTGCTGCTGGCCGATGACCGCACCGAAATCACCCGCACCGAGGCCGTCCGCAACGACTTCGTCGCCAACGTCTCGCATGAGCTGAAAACGCCGGTGGGAGCCATCTCGCTGCTGGCCGAGGCGCTGGAGGCCTCTCCGGAGGACACGGACGCGGTGCGCCGCTTCGCCCGCCGCATGCACAAGGAGTCCGTCCGGCTCTCGGCGCTGGTGCAGGACATCATTGAACTCTCCCGGCTGCAGGGCGCGGATGTGGTGCTCAAGGGCCGGCCCGTGGACGTCAACGCGGTGCTGGCCGACGCGGTGGACAGGTCCCGGCTGCCCGCGGAAAGCAAGAACATCAGCCTGCTCGTCTCCGGCACCTCGTCCGCGCCCGTGTTCGGCGATCCGGACCTGCTGGTCACCGCGTTCCGCAACCTGATCGACAACGCGATCCGCTATTCCCCGGAGAACACGCAGGTGGGCATCGGTGTCCGCTCGGCCGACGGGCTGGTCTCGGTGTCCGTGTCCGACCAGGGCGACGGGATGTCCGAGGCCGACCAGGAACGGGTCTTCGAACGGTTCTTCCGGGTGGATGCGGCCCGTTCCCGGCACACGGGCGGCACGGGGCTGGGGCTCAGCATCGTCCGGCACGTCATTTCCAACCACGGCGGCGACGTGGCGCTGTGGTCCAGGCTCGGCAGCGGATCGACCTTCACGGTGCGTCTTCCGGAGATGGAGGACGCCGACGACGGCGGTACCGCACCGTTCGCGTCCGGCCCGGCAGCCGCGGGACCCGGGCCTGCCGACCATTCGAACCAAGGAGCCAAGGCGTGACCAGGATTCTGATTGTCGAAGACGAGGAATCGTTTTCGGACCCGCTGTCCTACCTGCTGGGCAAGGAAGGCTACGAGGTCGCCGTGGCGGACAACGGTCCGGATGCGCTGACGGCGTTCGACCGGGCCGGCGCGGACCTGGTGCTGCTGGACCTCCAGCTTCCCGGACTGTCGGGAACGGAGGTCTGCCGCCAATTGCGCCAGCGCTCCGCCGTGCCCGTCATCATGCTGACGGCTAAGGACGGGGAAATCGACAAGGTGCTCGGCTTGGAGCTCGGCGCCGACGACTATGTCACGAAACCGTATTCGTCCCGCGAACTCCTGGCCCGGATCCGCGCCGTCCTGCGCCGGCACGGCGAACCGGAGGACCTGGTGCCGTCGACCGTCGGGGCGGGCCCGGTCCGGATGGACGTGGAGCGGCACGTGGTCAGCGTGGACGGGGCCGCCGTGTCCCTTCCGCTGAAGGAGTTCGAGCTGCTGGAAATGCTGCTGCGCAACTGCGGCAGGGTGCTTACGCGCGGCCAGCTGATCGAACGCGTCTGGGGGGCCGACTACGTGGGGGACACCAAGACCCTTGACGTGCACGTCAAGCGGCTGCGCGGCAAGATCGAACCGGACCCCGCCAACCCCCGCTACCTGATGACGGTGCGCGGACTCGGCTACAAATTCGACGCCTGATCAGGGGCCCTGCCGCGCGGGTTCTCCTGGTTGAGCGTGGCCATACGCCGGCATTAAGCAGCGAAGCCCGGGACCGCGAGGGTCCCGGGCCGTCTTGTGTTGCGGTTCGCGGTGCTGCGTCCTACTTGGTGGCTGTCGCCGACGCTGTATCCGAGGCGGAGCCCGTGGCCGAGCTTGCGCCCGCGCTGGAGCTCGCGGTGCCGGACGGGGACGGCGAGGGAATGTACTGCTGGTATTCCTTCAGGGTCGCGTCCAGGACGGGAATCTGCAGGTCGGTCGGGGACCCGCCGTCGACGGTGATCCGCATCGTCTCCAGCGTGCCCGGCAGCCCGCTGACCGAGCTGAGCACCGACGGGTCGGAGTCGGCGCCCAGGTAGTACGGGGTGCCCGGCTTGACCTGGATCTCGGTGCGGGATCCGTTGTTGCCGCTGAAGGTGACGGTCGAATCCTTATCGGAGGTGTTGAAGACCGCGCCGATAATCCGTCCCGGGGCGTCCTTGCCGTTGGAGACGACGATCATGTTGCGCAGCTCGATCTTGCCGATATCGGTGCGGACCCCGTCGGAGGGGGAGTACTGGATGGTGGTCGCCTGCAGGTTGGTGGCGCTGCAGCCGGTCACCGAGAGCACGCCAAGGCCAATGGCTGCAATCAGGCTTGCACGCTGTACGCGACTACTCGCAGCGAATCTCACGTCGGTAACTCCTTGAGGACAGAGTGAACAATGATCGCCCCCAGCTTATCCGGTAATCGGCCGCTCCCGTGTTGCGTGTCGCCGCGCCGGGGTTCCCAGGCACCGGCTGAAGGCACTCTTTTGGCTATCCGTCAAGACCGAATTATCTTCGGTTTCTGTGCGTGAGCTGGTCCTGACCTGCGAAAACCCGCGGAATGGCGGACTAAATCGTGCTAAACTGGTCTCCGGGAAAGGGAGAATCCACATGCTTTTTGAAGTCGGCGAGACAGTAGTTTACCCCCACCACGGTGCAGCGAAGATCGAGGAGATCAAGATGCGCACCATCAAGGGCGAAGAGAAGATGTATCTCAAGCTGAAGGTGGCCCAGGGTGATCTGACGATTGAAGTTCCGGCAGAAAATGTGGACCTTGTTGGGGTCCGCGACGTCGTAGGCAAGGAAGGCCTGGAGCACGTCTTCGACGTTCTCCGTGCCGAGTTCACCGAGGAACCGACCAACTGGTCCCGACGGTACAAGGCCAATCTGGAAAAGCTGGCGTCCGGTGACGTTGTCAAGGTGGCCGAGGTCGTTCGTGACCTGTGGCGCCGCGACCACGACCGCGGCCTGTCGGCGGGAGAGAAGCGGATGCTGGCGAAGGCGCGGCAGATTCTGATTTCCGAACTGGCACTGGCCGAGAAGACGGATGAGGACAAGGCAGCCACCGTGCTGGACGAGGTCCTCGCCTCCTAAACGGAGGTCAGCGAAGGACAGTACGGAAAAACCCCGGTGCCCCATGGCGCCGGGGTTTTTCCGTGCCGCGAGTAAACCCGGTCCGCGGCGCTAGGGTGGTGGCATGGAAGAACGCGCGGCGCAGACGGCCGTCATCGTGGTCGCCGCCGGTTCGGGCCAGCGGCTGGGTAAGGGGATCCCTAAGGCCGGGGTCGCGCTGGCGGGCGAACCGCTGCTGGTGCACGCCCTGCGCGGAGTCCTGGCGGCCGGGGTGGCGGCGGAAATCTGTGTCTGCGTTCCGGCCGGGGACGAATTCCTGCGCGGGCTGTGCGAGGCGCTGACGGTCGAGACCGCCGGCCAGGACGGACCGCGGATCACCGTCGTCGAGGGCGGTGCTACCCGGGGGGCCTCGGTGCGCAACGCCCTGGCGGCGCTCGGCCCGCAGATCACTTCCGTCCTGGTCCACGATGCCGCCCGTCCGCTGACCCCCGCGGATGTGTTCGCCCGGGTCGCGGCCGCCCTCGCTGCCGGCGCCGCCGCCGTCGTGCCCGCCATCGCCGTCGCGGACACCATCAAGGCCGCCGGACCCGCGGCGGCGGGGATGCCGGCCAGGGAAAAGGTGGAGCGCACCCTGGCCAGGGACACGCTGCGGGCCGTGCAGACCCCGCAGGGATTCAACCTGGCACAGCTGCGCGCCGCGCACTACGATGCCGGAGCCCCTGCCGCGGACATCACCGCCGGTGACACTACCGCGGGGGACGTTACCGACGACGCGATGCTGATGGAACGCCGCGGCGTGGAGGTGTACATGGTCCCCGGATCGGAACTGGCCCGGAAAATCACCACCGAAACGGACCTGTTACTGGCGGAGGCGCTGCTGGCCGGTCCGCTGGCGCCGCGCTGGGTGGAGGGATGACCATGGCGCCCCCGTCGCCGTCGTCGCCGCCGCCGCTGCCGAGGACGGGTGTCGGCGTCGACGTCCACGCCTACGCCCCCGACACCGAGCCGCGGCCGCTGTGGCTGGCCGGCCTGCACTGGCCGGGCGAACGCGGGCTGGCCGGCCACTCCGACGGCGATCCGGTGGCCCACGCGGCGGCCGACGCATTGTTTTCCGCCGCCGGCGTGGGGGACCTGGGCAGCCACTTCGGTACCTCCCGGCCGGAGTACGCCGGGGCGGGCGGGGCGGTCCTGCTGGCCGAGGCGGCACGGATCGTGCGCGCCGCCGGATTCGAGATCGGCAACATCGCGGTGCAGTTCGTCGGCAACCGGCCCACCTTCGCGCCGCGCCGCGACGAGGCCCAGCGGGTCCTGAGCGCCGCCGCCGGCGCCCCGGTGTCCGTCACGGCCACTACCAGCGACCTGCTGGGCTTCACCGGCCGCGGCGAGGGCATCGCCGCCATTGCCACGGCCCTGGTGGCCAGCACCGCCGTCGGCTAAGCGTCGTCGGCTAAGCGCCGTGCGCGTTCGGCTAATCTGGAACCGTGACTCTGCGCTTCTATGATTCCGCCACCGCCCGCGTCCGTGACTTCGCCCCCCTCACCGCGGGGCGCGCGTCGCTGTACTACTGCGGCGCCACGGTGCAGGGTGAACCGCACATCGGCCACGTCCGCTCCGCCCTCGCCTTCGACCAGCTCACCCGCTGGCTGCGCTACCGCGGCCTGGACGTCACCGTGGTCCGCAATGTGACCGACATCGACGACAAGATCCTGCAGAAGGCGGCCGAGGGCGGGGAGGAATGGTGGGCGCTCGCCTACCGGTTCGAGCAGTCTTTCGAAGATGCCTACGACGCGCTCGGCATCGGAAAGCCCAGCTACGAGCCGCGCGCCACCGGACACATCACGGAGATGCACGCCCTGATCGCCGAACTGATCGCCCGCGGCCACGCGTACCCGGCGCCCGACGGGTCCGGAGACGTCTATTTCGACGTCCGCTCCTGGCCGCAGTACGGCTCGCTGACCCGGCAGAACATTGACGACATGCAGGCGGCCCCGGACGCCGAGCCCCAGTTCGTGGACCGCAAGCGCGACCCCCGCGACTTCGCGCTCTGGAAGGGCACCAAGGCCGGCGAGCCGGAAACGGCGTCATGGCCGAGCCCGTGGGGCCCCGGCCGGCCGGGCTGGCACCTGGAATGCTCGGCGATGGCCGGGAAGTACCTGGGCGACAGCTTCGACATCCACGGCGGCGGCCTGGACCTGCGCTTCCCGCACCATGAGAACGAGATGGCCCAGTCCCAGGCCGCCGGCCGCGGCTTCGCCAACTACTGGCTGCACAACGGCCTGGTCACCTACTGCGGCGACAAGATGAGCAAGTCGATCGGCAACACCGTCGGCCCGGCGGAACTGTTGTCGCAGGCCCGGCCGCTGGTGGTGCGCTACTACCTGGGCCAGGCCAATTACCGTTCCGTGCTGGATTACCGGCCCGAGTCGCTCGCGGAGGCAGCCGTCGCCGTCGAACGCATCGAGACGTTCATGGCCAACGCGGCCGCCGCCCTGGCCGGCGGCGCGGATTTCCGCTCCGGGGCCGCCCCTGCCGCCTTCGAAGAGGCCATGGACGACGATCTCAACGTCCCCGCCGCGCTCGCCGTCCTGCATGAGACCGTCCGCCGCGGCAACACCGCCCTGGCCGGCCGGGACCGGGACGGGCTGGCCACCGCGCACCGGCAGGTCTGGGCGATGACCGACGCGCTGGGCATCAACCCGCAGTCCCCGCAGTGGACGAGCACGCACGACGACGGCGCCGGCGCCGCCCTGGCCGTGCTGGTCACCGCCGCGCTGGACTCGCGGGCCAAGGCGCGGGCGGCGAAGGACTGGACCGCCTCCGACGCCATCCGGGATTCGCTGGCAGCCGCCGGAATCGAGATCGCCGACGGCGCGGATGGTGCCAGCTGGAGCCTGCGGAACGGATAGCCGGAGCCTGCGGAACGCATAATCCACGCAGTTACGTAAACTGGTAGGCGGGCGTCGGGTTTCCGGCTGTCCGGACACCGGTGGGGCTCGAGGCTCCGCCCGCCGATCGTTAGGGTTTCACCATGGCCAACAGTTCGCGCCCCGGCGCAGTGCGCAAGCTCAAGAAGGGCCCGCTCAAGGGTACCGGCGGGCTGGGCAGGAAGGCCCTGGAAGGCAAGGGACCCACACCCAAGGCCGACGAACGCCCGTACCACAAGGCCTACAAGGGCAAACAGCTCGCGGACCGCTCCGCCGCCAAGCACGGAACGACCGGCGGGCGCGGCGGCGGCCGCTCGGGTCCGAAGGGCCGTGCCACCGAGGAACTGGTCACCGGCCGCAACTCCGTCGTGGAGGCGCTGCGCGCCGGCATCCCCGCGAAGGCGCTCTACGTGGCGGTCCGGATCGAGATGGACGATCGGGTCCGGGAGTCCCTGAAGCTTGCCGCGGACCGCGGCGTGCCGCTGATGGAAGTCCACAAACCGGAGCTGGACCGCCTCACCGAGGACGCCGTGCACCAGGGCCTGGTCCTGCAGATCCCCCCGTACGAGTACGAGGACGCCGTCGACTTCGCGCAGGAAACCGTCGCCAAATGGAAAA
The DNA here is from genome assembly GCA_044447065.1 of Actinomycetales bacterium. GTDB lineage: Bacteria > Actinomycetota > Actinomycetes > Actinomycetales > Micrococcaceae > JBIOFK01. The sequence goes on from JBIOFK010000020.1 coordinate 23,319, forward strand.
AGGGCCATGTCGCCAACGCCCCGCTGTTCGTCGCGCTGGACGGCATCACTGATCCGCGCAACCTGGGCGCCATCATCCGCAGCGTGTCCGCCTTCAGCGGGCACGCCGTCGTCGTCCCCGAACGCCGCAGCGTGGGCGTGACGGCCGCCGCGTGGAAGACCAGCGCCGGCGCGGCCGTGCGCGTGCCCGTGGTCAAGGCCCCCAACCTGAACCGTGCCCTGGCCGCGTTCAAGGACATGGGCATCTACGTGCTCGGACTGGACGGCGACGGCGACGTCAGCCTGCCGGGCCTGGAACTGGCTGCGGAACCGGTCTGCATCGTTGTCGGCTCCGAAGGCAAGGGCCTGTCCCGCCTGGTGCGGGAAAACTGCGACCAGATCATCTCGATCCCTATCGATTCGGCGATGGAATCCCTGAACGCCTCGATGGCGGTGGGCATCACCCTGTACGAGATTTCCAAACAGCGGGCCAGCGGCAACTAAGCTGGTGACGATGTCTGATGTGGGGGTGCGGCCAAGGCTGGGAGCGGCGCAATCGCGGGCGTTCCCGCTCGGCCTGACGGCTCCGCCGGAGGGGGATCCGGTGGACACGGTCAACGTGGCCGTGTACGCGCCGGCGCTGGACGACGTGGTGGTCTACCTCTGCCCGCCGGGCGGCAGCTGGCGCGGGGTGCTGCTGCCGGACTTCACCGACGGCGTGCATCACGGCGTGGTCTCGGAGATGCCCGTCGGAAGCCGCTACGGCTTCCTGTCCGCCACGGACGTGGCCTCGGCCGGGACCGGCGGGGTCGACCCGGAACGCACCTTACTGCTGCTTGACCCCTACGGCCGGGCCGTCCACACGGCCGGGACCACGGCGGCGCCGCTGTATACCTCGGTGCGGATGGACGATGGTTTCGATTGGGGAAACGACGCGCACCCGCACACCTCCTGGCGGGACACCGTCATCTACGAGGCCCACGTCAAGGGCCAGACCATGCTGCATCCGGACATACCGGCGGAGATCCGCGGAAC